>MKRZ01000068.1:2659-24293 GCA_001897075.1 Mesorhizobium sp. 61-13
ACTCCGCCGGCGCCAACCCCGGTCCCGCCTGCTACCGGCGCGGCGGGCCGCTTACGGTCACCGACGCTAACGTAATGCTCGGCAAGCTCCATCCCGACCTGTTTCCGGCTATCTTCGGCCCCGATCAGAACGAAACATTGGACGCCGGCATCGTGCGCCGGAAGTTCGAGGAATTGGCGGCCGAAATCGGTGACGGCCGCACACCTGAAGCGGTGGCGGAAGGCTTCGTCACCATTGCAGTCGAGAACATGGCTAACGCCATCAAGAAGATTTCGGTCCAGCGCGGCTACGATGTCACCGAATACCTGCTGAACTGCTTTGGCGGAGCTGGCGGCCAGCACGCTTGCCTTGTGGCGGATGCGCTCGGCATGGAAGCCGTGCTCATCCATCCCTTTTCGGGCCTGCTTTCCGCCTATGGAATCGGCTTGTCATCGATTTTCGCCTCGCGCCAGCAGGCGCTGCTCCAGCCGCTGGAAGACACGTCCTTGCCCGAAATCGATCAACTGATCGGCTCGCTCAATCAGGCGGTCGAGGACGAACTCACGAAACAGGGCGTTGCCAGCACGGCAATTGCCGTGAAGCCGGTCCTGCACATCCGCTATGACGGGACGGACAGCTCGCTTCCGGTAGACTTCGGGCACGGATCGATCGAGCAGGCGAGAACGAGTTTCGAGACCGATCACAAGGCCCGCTTCGGTTTCATCTATGACGGCAAGCCTATGGTCGTCGAAGCAGTCGGCGTTGAGGGCTCGGATACAAGCACAAAGGGGTTGGGCGAGCTTGATTCAGATATCGAGGACATCGCCGCAAGCCCCTCGCAAACCGGCAGGATTTTTGTCGAAGGCGGCTGGCGCGGTGCCGGCATTTTCCTTCGCGAGCAACTGAAGCCGGGCTACCGGATTGCCGGTCCGGCACTGGTGATTGAGCCGAACCAGACGATCGTCATCGAGCCCGGCTGGCAGGCGACGATTACGCCCAAGAACCACGTCCTGATGCGCCGCATCGAAAAGAAGCGCCGCCAGGAAGCGCTCGGCACCAAGGCCGATCCGGTCATGCTGGAAGTGTTCAACAATCTGTTCATGTCGATTGCCGAGCAGATGGGCGTCACGCTCCAGAACACCGCCTATTCCGTCAACATCAAGGAACGGCTGGATTTCTCATGCGCGGTGTTCGACCGCACCGGCGCGCTTGTGGCCAACGCGCCGCATATGCCGGTGCATCTGGGTTCAATGGACCGGTCGGTGGAAACCATCATCCGGCTCAACGCCGGCAATGTCCGCCCCGGTGATGTGTTCGCGCTCAACGCGCCGTACAATGGCGGCACGCACCTGCCCGACATCACGGTGGTGACGCCTGTCTTTGATGACAGGCAAAAGGAAATCCTGTTCTGGACCGCCTCGCGCGGCCATCATGCCGATGTCGGCGGCACCGCCCCCGGCTCAATGACCCCGCTGGCAACGACCGTTGATGAAGAAGGCATCCTGTTCGACAATTTCCAGATCGTCGATCGCGGCCGCTTTCGCGAGGCCGAATTGCATGACCTTTTGACCGACCACCCCTACCCCGCGCGCAATCCGCGCCAGAATATCGCTGACCTGAAGGCGCAGATTGCAGCCAACGAGAAAGGCACTGCGGAACTCAAGAAAATGGTCGCCCATTTCGGGCTCGATGTCGTCGAGGCCTATATGGGCCACGTTCAGGACAACGCTGCCGAAAGCGTGCGCCGCGTGCTGGAACGCTTGCCCGACAGTTCGCAGTACGAATACCCGACCGATACCGGCCAGGTGATCAAGGTCAGCATCACCGTGGATCGCGCCAATCGGCAAGCCACGGTCGATTTTACCGGCACCTCGCCGGTGATGAAGAACAACTTCAATGCGCCCGAGCCGGTCACGCGCGCCGCGGTTCTCTATGCTTTCCGCGTCATGGTGGAAGACAACATCCCGATGAATGCCGGATGTCTCAGGCCCATCAACATCATCGTCCCCGATGGCTGCATGCTGAAGCCGTCCTATCCGGCAGCCGTGGTCGCCGGCAATGTCGAGACCTCGCAGCACGTCACCAATGCGCTGTTCGGGGCTATGGGGGCGCTCGCCAACGCACAGGGTACCATGAACAACCTGACCTTCGGTAACGACGCCTATCAGTATTATGAAACCATCTGCTCCGGTTCGCCTGCCGGCCTGAAGAATGACGGCAAGGGTTTTGCCGGCACCTCTGGCGTGCACACGCACATGACCAACTCGCGCCTCACCGACCCCGAAGTGCTGGAACTGCGCTTCCCGGTCGTGCTGGAGGATTTCCACGTTCGCGAGGGTTCCGGCGGCAAGGGAAAATGGAGCGCGGGCGACGGCACGAGACGCACCATCCGTTTCCTCGAAAAAATGGAATGCGCCATCCTGTCCTCGCACCGCAACCGCCCGCCGCAAGGCCTGGCAGGCGGCGGCAACGGCGAGCAAGGCTCGACCAAGGTGCGGCGCAACGACGGTACGGTCGAAACCCTGAAAGCCTGCGACCAGACCGTGCTGGATCGTGGCGAGGCGGTTACCGTCACCACGCCGACGGCGGGCGGGTACGGCAAGGCCTAGCTGAGCCGCCCCGTCATCCGACTGTCACGCCGCTGCGTTACCCGCTTGCGCACTGCAAACGGGGAATCGCATTCCATGTCCGACGTTTCCAACGAACTGGTTTTTCGGCGCGGCAAACAGGTTGGAAAAGCGGTCTACCAGAACAAGGCGCTCTCGAAGGCCGGCTTGTCGGAACGGCTGTTTGCTCTGGCCTTCTCCGGCCTCGTCTATCCGCAGATCTGGGAAGATCCCGAAATCGACATCGAGGCGATGCAGCTTGGCGAAGGCCATCGCGTCGTCACCATAGCGTCCGGCGGCTGCAATCTCCTCGCCTATCTCACCCGCCTGCCCGCCCGCATCGATGCCGTCGATCTCAACGCCGCGCATATTGCGCTGAACCGCATGAAACTGGCGGCCCTTCGCCATTTGCCGTCCCATGCCGATTTCTTCCGCTTCTTCGGCACGACCGACAATCCGCACAATTCACACGCCTATGACCGGTTCGTCGCCCCGAACCTCGACCCGGTGAGCCGGCATTACTGGGAACGGCGCAACTGGCGCGGCAAGCGCCGCATCGACGTCTTCAATGCCAATTTCTACCGCTCCGGCCTGCTCGGCCTGTTCATCGCCGCCGGACACAAGGCCGCGAAACTGCACGGCATTGACCCGTCCGAGATCATGAATGCGAAGTCGCTCGCCGAACAGCGCCGCTTCTTCGACGAAAAGCTGGCTCCGGTTTTCGACCGGCCCTGGGTGAAATGGGCGACATCGCGCAAATCCTCGCTGTTCGGCCTCGGCATCCCGCCCGCGCAGTATGACGCGCTGCTAACCTCCGGCGACGGTTCGATGGCCGGCGTGCTCAGGGCCAGGCTGGAAAAGCTCGCCTGCGACTTTCCCTTGCAGGACAACTACTTCGCCTGGCAGGCCTTCGCGCGCCGCTATCCCGCCGAAAACCAGGCTGCCCTGCCGCTTTATCTCGAACAGCGGAACCATGGCCTGCTGCGCGAAAACACCGGCAACATCGCCATCCACCACGCCAACATGATCGACTTCCTGGCCGAGAAGGACGCAGGCTCCGTTGACCGCTTCGTGCTGCTCGACGCGCAGGACTGGATGATCGACGATCTGCTCAACCGCCTGTGGACGGAAATCACCCGCACGGCGTCGGCCGAGGCGCGCGTCATCTTCCGCACCGCCGCCGAGCCGAGCCTTTTGCCGGGTCGCCTCTCGCCCGCTTTGCTCGACGAGTGGGCCTACGAGGAAAAAGCCTCGCTCGACTTCTCACGGCGCGACCGCTCGGCGATCTATGGCGGCTTCCATCTCTACGTGAAGAAGGCCGCATGAGCTCCGCCTCGACCCGCGCGCAAAGCCACGCCGCACTGATGGACGGCACCTATCGCTGGCAACGCCACATCTATGACCTGACCCGCAAATACTATCTGCTTGGCCGCGACCACCTCATCAACGGATTGGACGCACCCGCCGGCGCGGCCATCCTCGAACTCGGCTGCGGCACCGGCCGCAATCTCGTCATGGCGGCGCGGCGCTATCCCGATGCCCGCCTGTATGGGTTGGATATCTCGGCCGAAATGCTGGCAACGGCGCAACGGTCCGTCGATAGCCCGGCGCTTACCAACCGCATCCAGCTTGCGCAGGGCGATGCGACCCGGTTCGATGCCGAAGCCCTGTTCGGCGTCGCCCACTTCGACCGGATTTTTGTCTCCTATTCCCTGTCGATGATCCCCGACTGGGAAAAGACAGTTTCGGCAGCACTTGGCGCCCTCAAGCCGGAGGGATCGCTGCACATCGTCGATTTCGGCCAGCAGGAAGGCTTGCCGCGATGGTTCCGCGGCCTGCTTCACACCTGGCTAGCCAAATTCCACGTCACGCCGCGCGACCGGCTGCGTGAAGTGCTGGAATCAGAATCTGCGTGCATAGGCGCAAGCCTTTGTTTCGAAAAGCTCTATCGCGGCTACGCCGCGCTCGCCGTCGTCACCGCGGCTGGCGCAGCGGCAGGATAAGCGCCGACACCAGCCTCTGCGGCCGGTAGTTGAGCTTCGACGGCGTCAGCCCCATGCGCACCACAACCAGCCGCTCCGAAGGCACGATCGCGACCGACTGCCCGTCATGGCCCTCCAGCCAGTACGTATCGGCCGGTAATCCCCGCCCACCGCCTGTACCGGACACGTCTTCGTCTCCCGGTCCGGAAATCCAGAGCTGGCCCCTGGCATAGGTCCCGTTGGAAGCCGGCGCCACCTCGCGCATCCACGC
Source organism: Mesorhizobium sp. 61-13 (assembly GCA_001897075.1). Lineage (GTDB taxonomy): Bacteria > Pseudomonadota > Alphaproteobacteria > Rhizobiales > Rhizobiaceae > Mesorhizobium. Next base: position 7,498 of record MKRZ01000068.1, read on the forward strand.
CACGAACCCTGCGGGCAGGATTTCCTTTCCATCCCAGCGACCGTCCTCGAGCAGGAATTGGCCGAAACGCGCCCAATCATGCGCCGTGGCGTAAAGGTAAGAGGAGCCGACAAACGTGCCGCGCTCATCCGTCTCCAGCACGGCGCTGCGCATACCGAGAGGATCGAACAGCGCCTTGCGCGGCCAGCCTATCGCCTGCTGCGGGTCCCCCAGCGCCTCCTGCCACAGCCGCGACAGGATCATTGCCGTGCCGCTCGAATAGGAAAACACCGCGCCCACCTCGCCGGCCAGGGGCTTGGCTTCGGCAAAGCCTGCCATGTCCGGTTCGAGATAGAGCATGCGCGTCACGTCGGTGACGTCGCCATAGTCCTCGTTGAATTCGAGGCCGCTCGACATCGCCATCAGGTCGGACACGCTGATCGCCGCGCGGTCGTCCGCATCCCATGGTTTGGCGAGGTTCCTGCCGTCCACGCCGATCCTGCCGTCCTTGACCAGCGTCCCGAGGATCGCGGCATTGACCGTCTTGGTCATCGACCAGCCGAGAAGCGGGGTCTTCTGGTCGAAACCTTCGCCATAGCGCTCCCCAACGATCCTGCCGTCCTTGACGACGACGACCGCGCGCATGCCCACACCGGTCAGCGCCTTGTCATCGAGGATGGCCGCAACATCGGGCGATTGCGACGGCTCTACCAACTCGCCTTCCGGCCATCGCGCATCGGCAGGCGCAGAAGATGGCAGTTCCGGTCCGGTCAGGCCCTTTGCCTTCGCCACGTCACCGTCCGGCACATTGGTGCAGCCGAGACCCGCACGCACCACGGCAACGCTCTTGCCCAGAACCCCGAACAGGCCCGCCGAGACCGTGCCGGCCTCCCTGTCGACGGAAACAGACATCAGCTTGAGCAGCGGATGGCCCGGGGCCTGCACGTCCACCGCCAGCACCTCGTCGGGATCACGGCCGGCAAGGAACACATTGGAGCAGACGATCTTGGCGGAATAGCCGGACCCCACCCGGATCAGGTTCGGCGGCGTAAAATAAAGCCAGGTCAGCAAGCCGATGACCGCAAGCACGAGCAGCACAACGATCCATTCGACAATCTTCAGGAGAAGCCGCATTTCCACCCTTTTGCAAAACCGCTGGCGCTTGAGCAAATCGCCCCGCACTGTCGAATGCCATCAATCGAATATCAACCATGTTGATAGATGACGATGGGGCACTCCGACGATAGAAGCAGGGCGTGGCGATCGGCAATGTGCGCCCTGCCTTTGAATTTTGACCTGACGGATCTTGGGGGAACTGATGCGCAAACTTGCGCTGCTGGTTGCATTGACGCTGCTGAGTGCCTGCACCACCATGGATGACCTCGCTCCCGTCGGCGGCCCGTCCGCTTCCGGTACATCGCATTCGCCACGGTTCCAGGACAGAGACCCCCATGAATGGACCGGCCGCGCACCTTGGCACTATGCGGTCCACGGCACGGACGTTTCCAAGTACCAGACCTCCATCGACTGGCAGCAGGTCAAGGCGAGCGGCATCTCGTTTGCCTTCATCAAGGCAACGGAAGGCGGCGACCGCGTCGACGACTATTTCGGCGAACACTGGCGCGGTGCCAAAAGCGTCGGAATCCCGCGCGCCGCCTACCATTTCTACTATTTCTGCCGCCCCGCGGAGGAACAGGCGCGCTGGTTCATCGAGAACGTTCCCAACGACCGCTCGGCCCTGCCGCCGGTGCTCGACATGGAATGGAATCCGCTATCGCCATCCTGCAAGCTGCGGCCGCCGCCTGAAACGGTGCGCAGCGAAATGAGCACCTTCCTGTCGATCATCGAGAGCCACTACGGCAAGAAGCCGATCATCTACACCTCGATCGATTTCTTCGACGACAACAATCTCTCGACCTTCAGGGGCTATCCCTACTGGTTGCGCTCCGTCGCGGGACATCCCTCCGAGAAGTACGGCAGTCACCCCTTCACCTTCTGGCAGTACACCGGAACAGGCGTCGTGCCGGGCATAAGAGGCGACGCCGATATCAACGTGTTCAACGGCTCTGCGGCCACCTGGGACAAGTGGCTGCGGCAGAACACCCGTTGACAGCGCGGAACTGGCCTGCTTTTCGACAACATTGACGCACAAGTGCGTCAGGCAAACGCGGCGAAACACGCCTCAAGCCGGAAGGTTGTCATGCGACTGCACTCGATTGTTCTCGCGGCGCTGCTGTCAGCCGCGGCCGGTTCGGCAATGGCCGAGCAATGCGGCGGCGATTTCGAAACCTGGAAACAGGGCATCGTCTCGGAAGCGCGGGGCGCGGGCGTCGGCGAAAAAGGCCTGGCGGCATTCGAAGCGGCAAACATCGATCCCAAGGTGCTCGCCCGCGATCGCGCCCAAGGCGTCTTTTCGCAGACCTTCGTCCAGTTTTCCGGCCGCATGATTTCCGACTACCGCCTCAAGCAGGGCGCGGCCAACCTCAAGAAATATGCCGATGTCTTTGCCCGCGCCGACCAGCAGTTCGGCGTCCAGCCGGCCATCATCACCGCCTTCTGGGCGCTCGAAACGGATTTCGGCGCGGTTCAGGGCGATTTCCACACGTTGAGCGCGCTGGTCACGCTCGCCCATGATTGCCGCAGGCCGCAGCTCTTCCGGCCCCAGCTCGTGCCATTGCTCACCCTTATCGATCGCGGTGTCCTGCCGGCCGACGTCAGCGGGGCATGGGCCGGGGAAGTCGGCCAGACACAGATCCTGCCATCCGACTATCTCGCTCGCGGCGTGGACGGCGACGGCGACGGTATCGTGGACCTGCGCGGCAGCGCACCCGATGTCATCATGACCACCGCCAACAAGGTGCTCTCTCGCGGCTGGAAACGCGATCAGCCCTGGATCGAGGAAGTCCGCGTTCCCGACGACATGCCTTGGGACCAGACCGGTCGCACCAACAAGCTGCCGCTGGCGAAATGGGCTGAATGGGGCGTCACCCGGCCAGACGGCACGCCGCTGGTGGACAACGGACTCAACGCAGGCCTTGCCTTGCCGATGGGCCGCAAGGGGCCGGCCTTCCTCGCCTACGACAATTTCGACGTCTACCTGCAGTGGAACCAGTCCTTCACCTATGCGCTGACGGCCGCCGTGCTGGCGACGCGCTTCGCAGGGGCTGCGCCCTACGATCCGCGCAATGCCGAGGCTGGCCTGACTGGCGACAGGATGAAGGAGCTACAGGCAAAGCTGGAAGCCAAGGGCTACGATGTCGGCACGGTCGATGGCATCTTGGGCACCAACACCCGCGAGGCGGTGCGGCAGGAGCAGATGAAGCTTGGCCTCGCCGTTGATGGCTGGCCGACCGAAGAACTGCTGGCTAAACTCTAACCCTACTGCCCTAGTCCGCCATGGTCTCGAGGCTGGCGAAGCCTTCCGGCGCGTCACCTTCGTCGAACGGCGTGGTGACCTCGACGAACGTATCCGGATAGAACCCGTTGAAGCGCGTGCGCAGCGACAGCGAATAGGCTCCGATGTGGCCGATCTCGATCCAGTCGCCGGTATCGACTGTCTCGGGCAGCCAGAATGGCCGTGACAGGATATCGACGGAATCGCAGGTTGCGCCGCACACCTTGAACGGCACGATGTTCTTTTCGGAGCCATTGCGCGAGCGAATGGCCGGATCGGGAATGAAGCGGGCCGGCAGCGTGATCTTTCCAGTCCACGAATCCGACAATGAAGCCCAGATGCCGTCATTGATGTAGAGCCGCCTGCCCTTGCGCAACAAAACGCGCACGATCAGCGACAGGCAGCGCGCCACGATCACACGTCCGGGCTCGGCCACCAGCGGCATCTGGTCGAACTGGTATTCCCTGATATCCCCAGACAGGCGCGACATGATCTGGCCGAGCGACGGCATTTCAACCTGCTTGCGGTTCGGATCGTGGCCGTACTCGGCCGGAAAGCCGCCGCCGACATCGAGGCCGGCGAGATCGAAGCTCAACCGGTTGCGCACCCAGTCCGCCGAAGCCAGCGCCCGTTCATAGGTGTCCGGGTCTTCGATCTGGCTGCCGACGTGAAAACAAAGGCCCACCTTGTAACCCGTCTTGGCCAGGCGCTTCGCCAGTTCGACGGCATTGGCAGGCCCGGCGCCGAACTTCTTCGACAGTTCATAGGCGGCATGGCCCTTGGTCTGTACCCGCACGAAAACCGTGATCGCGCCGGGATCGATGTCTAGCGCGCGCACCACCCGCGTCAGCTTGGTGATTTCGTCCTCGTGATCCACGGAGATGACGCGGATGCCGTATTTTTCCAGTGCCAGCTTGATATCCGACTGCGCCTTTACGGGATGCATGTAGAGCATCTCCGCATCGTTCGACACCGCCCGCACCGCCGCGAATTCGCCGGGCGAAGCGACGTCGAAGGCAGTCACGCCGGCTTCCACCAGCGCTTTGAGAACGAGGGGTTCGCCATTGGTCTTCACCGCATAGGCAGTCTTGCCCGGAAACATGCCCATGAATTGCAAGGCATCGGCTTTCAGCACCTGAGGCCGGAAACAATAGACCGGTTCGTCCGGGCGCAGAGCCAGCGCTGCGTCGCGCGCATTGTCGAATCGCCGCATCAAGCGAATCCCTGTTTCGGCACGCAAAACTAATCCCGGCTGACGGAGAATGAAAACCCCTCCGTGCCTCGCGGTTGCGTCCGGACGGAGTTAAACCATCTCAAGTAAAGTTGATGCCTGCGGATTTCGGGTGGCCAGTAACGCCCAAGTGCTTCAGGAAGCTGCAACAGGCACCTTCGGCGCATTTTTCAGGAATACCCCAATGACAGCGATAACCCAAACGGTACAGCGCGAACCAATGGCGCTGAAGGATTGGGCGCAATTGCTTCTACTGGGCGCGATATGGGGCGGCTCGTTCTTCTTTGCCCGCATTGCCGTCGCCGAAATTCATCCACTCGTTCTGGTGTTCTTCCGCGTTTCCATTGCCGCGCTCGCCCTGCATATCTATCTCGCCCTTCGCGGCCCGTCCTTCCGCATCGCCTTTGCCCATACCGGCCTGTTTTTCGCACTGGCCGTGACCAACAACATCATCCCCTTTTCGCTGATCTTTGCCGGTCAGACCGAACTGGGCGCGGGGCTTGCCGCGATCTTGAACGCCACGACACCATTCTGGACGCTGATCGTCGCCAACTTTTTCACCGACGATGAAAAGCTGTCGCCGGGCAAGATCGCCGGCATCGCGCTCGGCATCGGCGGAACCGTCGTCATGATCGGCCCCGGCCTGTCATCAGGCCTCAGCGGTCCGGTCTGGGCCAAGTTTGCCTTGATCGGCGCGACCATGTCCTACGCGGTGGCGCTGATGATCGCCCGGCGGTTCAAGAGCGTGCCTTCACCGGTTGTCGCAACCGGCCAGTTCACCGCATCCACGATCATGATGATCCCGGTCGTCCTCATCGTTCACGGGCCATCCGGCCTGTTCTCGGCAAGTCCGTCTGTGTGGGCAGCGGTTCTGGCGCTGGCGATCCTGTCGACGGCCTTCGCCTACATCCTCTATTTCAACCTCGTCGCATCGGCCGGTGCGACCAACGCCTCGCTGGTCACGCTGGTCGTGCCGGTCAGTGCAATTCTCCTCGGCGTGGCTTTCCTCGGCGAGCATCTGGAGGCGTTCGAAATCGTCGGCATGGCCATTATCGCCCTTGGCCTCGTGACCATCGACGGTCGCTTCCTTCACAGAAAATGACACGATCGCGCCACAATTTATTCACAGTCGCGCCGGGGCCGTTTGCCAAGGAATTTCAACGCCTAACGCGAAAAGCAGGTCGGAAATTCCACATTTGCGTCGCAATGCAGCACATTTTCCGCTTGCCTGTGGCCGAAATGCTTCTAGATTCCAGCCATAGCTTTTCAAGAGGAGGCTATCCATGGGACTGACGAGGCCAATCAACGCATTGATGATCTGCGCTGCATTCGCTTTTATCGGCGCTCTTATCGTGGGCGTTCTTCCATAACCGCTTAAGCGGAGAAGGCTAGCTCTTAGCAAAGCAGAGAAGACGAAAAGGCCGGGATTTTTCCCGGCCTTTTTGCATCTGAAATGACTAGGCAGCCGCTGAATTCGGGCTTGCTTCGGGCTTGTGGGAGCGGATGCCGATCATGTGGCAAACGGCAAAGGCAAGGTCGGACCGGTTCATCGTGTAGAAGTGAAAGTCCCCCACTCCGCGCTCGACCAGGTCCAGCACCTGTTCGGCCGCGACGGCGGATGCGACCAGCGCATGCGTCTGCGGGTCGGATTCCAGCCCCTCGAACCGCTCCCTGAGCCAAGCCGGCACATGGGCTCCGGCGCGCCCCGAGAAACTCGCCACTTGCGCGATGTTGTGGACCGGCAGGATGCCCGGCACGATCGGGATATAGATGCCCGCACGCCGCACCCGCTCGACATAGCGTTCGTAGATATCGTTGTCGAAGAAGAACTGGGTGATCGCCCGCGTCGCCCCGTTGTCGACCTTGCGCTTCAGCATGTCGATGTCGGTGGCGAAGTCCGGGCTCTCCGGATGCTTTTCGGGATAGGCGGAAACGGAAATGTCGAAATCGCCGTGACGCTTGAGCGCGCCGACCATCTCGGCACCGTTGGCGTAGCCGTCCGGGTGCGGCTGGTAGCGCGTGCCGGCACCCGCTGCCGGATCGCCGCGCAACGCCACGAAGCGCGTGATGCCGAGCGACGCGAACTGCCGGATCACGTTGTCGGCCTCTTCACGGCTTGCATCGATGCAGGTCAGGTGCGCCGCCGGGCTGAGCGACGTCTCGCCAAGGATGCGCGCCACCGTGCGCGCCGTCCGTTCGCGGGTTGAGCCACCCGCGCCATAGGTCACCGAAACGAAGTTAGGTCTGAGCGGCTCAAGCCGCTTCACCGTCTCCCAAAGCCGCGCTTCCATCTCGTCGGTCTTGGGCGGAAAGAACTCGAAGGAGACCCTGATCTTGTCGCCGATGTCGGGCCGGCGCGAAAAACGGAACTGGCTCATCAGGCGACTTCCCCGATCTTGATGGACTGGTTGCCGTTGGAGGGATCGGCAATGAGCAGGCGCCTGTCGCGGCCAAGCCACAGCTTGACGGTGAGTTTCGCCTCGCTGTTGCCGCGCGGTTCGAAATCCTGGCTGGACTCCAGGTCGAGGCCGGCCTCGTTCAGCCATTCGCCAATCTGCTTGTCGGAAAAGCCAAGACGCAGATGCGCGTGTTCCTCGCGCAGGAATTCCAGCGTGTGCGCGGCGAAATCGACGATGACCAGCCGGCCGGATGGCCTGAGCAGCCGCGCCGCTTCCCGGATGGCGCGGGCCGGATCATCCAGATAGTGCAGCACCTGATGGATGGTCACTAGGTCGAACGCGTCGCGCTCCACCGGCGGCGAGAAGATATCGCCCTGCCGCACCTGCGCGTTGGTTACGCCCGCCTTGTCGAGATTGGCGCGCGCCACAGTCAGCATCTCGCGCGACATGTCGATGCCGACGCCGCGCCGGTAAAGCGGGGCAAAAATCTCCAGCAGCCGCCCCGTACCGGTGCCGAGGTCGAGCATAGATTGGAACGGACGCTTGCCGACCAGCGTCAAAAGCGCATTTTCCACGGCCTGGTCCGGCACATGCAGCGAGCGGATTTCGTCCCAGCTCGCCGCATTCTCGGAAAAGTATTCCGCCGCCCGCTCCTGCCGCTTGCGCTTCACGGCGGACAACCGTTCAAGATCACGTTCGATCTGCGGATCTATGCCGCGTATGCCGCCAATCAGGCCGAGCACGAACTCTCGCGCCGCATCCGAATCCGACAGGCGGAAAAACGCCCACGAGCCCTCCTGGTAGCGGCCGATCAGGCCGGCCTCGAGCAAGAGCTTCAAATGCCGCGACACGCGCGGCTGCGACTGGTTGAGGATCTCGGTCAGGTCGGAAACGGTCAGGTCGCCATGCGAAAGCAGCGCCAGGATACGCAGCCGGCTGGATTCAGCCGCTGCCTTCAATGTATCCACCATGGTGTCGAGTGAAACGTTCATCTGCCATCTTTCGAAAAGATATAAAGATATGTTTATGTCATTTCTGCTCACAAGACAACAACCAATATCGCGCTTTGGCACCGCTGCCATGCGCTCCCCGGCCTGCTAGGCTGTCCATCATCATTCCGAATCGGGACCAGTTCGATGTTTGAATTGCGAGCCAATGAAAAGGTGATGGCGCTCGATCCTGCCGCCCTGCCCGGCGACGCGCACATCGTTTTCATCGGCCGCATCCGCTCGCCATGGCGCGAGCGTTCGGAATGCCCCAAGAACATGCGTGCCGCCCTTGAGACGGGCCAGCGCGCGTCGCTGATGCTCGACCCGCCCTATCGCGAAGGACTGCTCGGCCTCGAAGGCTACACCCACGCTCATATCTTCACGTGGCTGCATCAGGTGCCGCGGAATCTGATTATCCAAAAACCGCGCCATGCGACTGAGGAACAAGGCACTTTCGCCTTGCGCTCGCCCATCCGCCCGAACCCGGTCGGCCTGCATACGGCAAGACTGCTCGGCGTCGACCAGCAAACCGGCGTGATCGAACTGGAGGCCATCGACGCGCTCGACGGAACCCCGGTCATCGACATCAAGCCGTATTTTCCCTCGGTCGATTTGCTGGCCGACGCCATGACGCCCAAGGGCCGGTGATGAACGCATCGACCGGGCGACGCCGCGCCATCGGCAAGGCGCTGACGGCGCTTTTGCCGCTCGCGCCCTTTGCCGACATGGAAAGGATTCGCGAAGACGCCTCGTCGCGACACCTGAAAACGCTGCCGCCGACGATTGCGGTCTGGCTCGCCACCGTGGCCCATGTCCGCCATGTCCACACCGACTACGAAAAGCTTCTGGCGGAAGGCTACGACCGCGACGCCGCCCGCTTTTTCGTCGTCAACGACATCAATGCGTGGCTGACCAAGTGGCGCGCCACCCGCCTGCTCGATCCGGATGATGACGACGCATAGGCAATTCCAGAAAAAGCGATCCTGCGGCTACGCCCCGCGCTTGGCCACGATGAACAGGCGCGGGAAGCGCAGCAGCACCTTGTCGTTGGCGGCAGCCGGATAGGCCTGCCTGATCTTGTCCAGATAGCGGGCAAGGAACGCTTTCTTCTCGTCCTCGTCCAGCGGGTCGGTGAAGGTCTTCAGGCCGGTCGACTTCAGCCATTCGACAATCGCTTCGGTATTGGCCAGCGGATGATTGTAGTGGGTGTGCCAGATATCGACCCGGTCGGCCAAAGGCGTCAGCAGGTCGTAGTAGAGGGCCACCGGCGGCAGCGGATCGCGCGCCGAATTGGCCATCTTGGCTGCAAACGGCATTTCGGCGGCAGCCTCGCGCATCAGCCTGTGCGACGGTTCGCCCAGATTGTCGGGCATCTGCACGGCCAGCGCCCCACCGGGCGCAAGCAGGCCCATCAGCCGCTGGAATACAGCAGGATGTTCCGGCAGCCATTGGAACACCGCGTTGGCAAAGATGACATCGACGGGCTTTTCAGGCGTCCAGCCGGCCGCATCAGCCAGTTCGAAGCGGACATTCGGCAAACGCTTGCGCGCCTTGTCGATCATGTCGGGCGACGTGTCGAAACCGCTGACCTCGGCATCGGGCCAGCGCTCCACCAGCAATTCGGTCGAGTTGCCCGGCCCGCAACCGATATCGACAACCCGCCTGGCGTTCGGCACCGGCACTTGAGCTACGAGGTCGCGCGCCGGCCGTGTCCGCTCGTCTTCGAATTTCAGGTATTGGGCGGCAGACCAGTCGGCCATGGTAATTTCCTCGAAATGAAGAACGCCCCGCTTGTCGGCGGGGCGTTCAGGCAGTTTTAGCGGGTAAGTCTCTTGTGCGTCATGCGGTGCGGCGTGGTTGCCTCGACGCCCAGCCGGCGCACCTTGTCTTTCTCGTATTCCTCAAAGTTGCCCTCGAACCACTCGACATGCGCATCGCCTTCGAAGGCGAGCATGTGGGTGGCCATGCGGTCGAGGAACATGCGGTCGTGGCTGATGATGACGGCGCAGCCTGCATAGGCTTCCAGCGCATCTTCCAGCGCGCCGAGCGTCTCGGTGTCGAGATCGTTGGTCGGTTCGTCGAGCAGCAGCACGTTGCCGCCATTCTTCAGCATCTTGGCCAGGTGCACGCGGTTGCGTTGGCCGCCGGACAAGTTGCCAACTTTCTGCTGCTGGTCGCCGCCACGGAAGTTGAACGACGAGCAATAGGCACGGCTGTTGACCTCATGCTTGCCGAGCTTGATGACCTCGGCGCCGCCGGAGATTTCCTCCCAGACGGTCTTGTTGGCATCAAGCGCATCGCGGCTCTGGTCGACATAGCCGAGCTTGACGGTCTCGCCCACCCGAACCGAGCCGGAATCGGGCTTTTCATGGCCGGTGATGGTCTTGAACAGCGTCGTCTTGCCGGCGCCGTTCGGGCCGATGATGCCGACGATGCCGCCGGGCGGCAGCTTGAACGACAGGTTTTCGATCAGCAACTCGTCGCCAAAGCCCTTGTTCAGGCTGTCAACCTCGATCACCACATTGCCGAGGCGTTCACCGGCCGGGATAACGATCTGCGTGTCGGTCGGCTTGCGGGTCTGGGCCTGCTCGACCAGGTTTTCATAAGCCTGGATACGGGCTTTCGACTTGGTCTGGCGCGCCTTTGGCGAAGATGCGATCCACTCGCGCTCGCGCCAGATCGCCTTCTGGCGGGCGTCGTCCTCGCGGCCTTCCTGAATCAGGCGCTTGGCCTTGGCATCGAGATACTTGGTGTAGTTGCCCTCGTAGGGAATGCCGCGGCCGCGATCGAGTTCGAGGATCCAGCCTGTGACGTTGTCGAGGAAGTAGCGGTCGTGGGTGATGATCAGCACCGAGCCCGGATAGTCGCGCAGGTGCTTTTCCAGCCAGGCTGTCGTTTCGGCGTCCAGATGGTTGGTCGGTTCGTCGAGCAAAAGCAGGTCGGGCGCCTCGAGAAGCAGGCGGCACAGCGCCACGCGGCGGCGTTCACCGCCTGAAAGGTTGGTCACTTCCGCATCGCCCGGCGGGCATTGCAGGGCTTCCATCGCCATTTCGACCTGCTGTTCGAGATCCCACAGGTTCAACCTGTCCATCTCGTCCTGCAGCTTGGCCGACTCCTCCGCCGTTTCGTCGGAGTAGTTCATCATAAGCTCGTTGTAGCGCTCGATGATCGCGGTCTTCTTGGCAACGCCATCCATGACGTTTTCGAACACCGTCTTGGCTGGATCGAGCTTCGGCTCCTGCGCGAGGTAGCCGACGGTCGCGCCTTCAGCGAGCCATGCCTCGCCGGTGTACTCCTTGTCGAGGCCGGCCATGATCTTCAGGATCGTCGACTTACCGGCGCCGTTCGGCCCGAGGATGCCGATCTTGGCGTCCGGGTAGAAGGACAGGTTGACATTTTCCAGCACCTTCTTGGTGCCATAGGCCTTTGAAAGGCCGGCCATATGATAGATGAACTGGCGTGCCACGCGCGCTTTCCCTGAAAAAGGTGACCTTCTCGGTCACGCTGGACGGAGGTTGGCCGCTATGTAGGCGATAGGGCGTCAAACGGCAATCGCTTTCGAAACAGGCAGGGCGTCGCACCGACAAGGGTCCGTAGCGGCAACATTACAAAGCTCATAAAAGAAACAGGGCTTTAACCCTTCCGAGGCAAAACGTTTGAACAGAAAACGCCAGCATTTCGCGATTTCCGCGATTGGGAGTCGATCGTATTGCACAACAGCCTCCTGCTCTTCCTTGAAGCAGTCGCCTATTTCGGCGTGATGGTGATCCTGTTTCGGCTTCGCAGGCGCATCGGCATCGGTGTGTTCTTCTGCGCGCTCAGCGTCATGCATTTCCTCGAGACCTACCTTGCCAGCGCATTCTATGTCGCCTTGCCGTTCGGCATCGTCTCGCCCGGTTCGTCGGTGCTGTTCTCCGGCAAGCTGGTGATGCTGCTCTTGGTCTATATGAAGGAAGACGCCACGACCGTGCGCCAGCCGATCTACGGGCTTCTGTTCGGCAACGCGCTCATGATCGGCCTCGTCCTGCTGTTGCGCCAGCACGACATTGCCCCGCTGCCCAGCGGACAACGCCCCGACATCGCCTTCATCGACCAGATGGGCTGGCTGATGGTGTGGGGTACAACCCTGCTCTTCGTCGATGCCATCCTCATCATCCTGCTCTACGAGCGGCTCGGCAAATATCTGCGCAAGTCGCTTTTTGCCCGCATACTCATCTCGACCGCCTGCGTGCTGACCTTCGACCAGATCGGATTCTTCACCGCCCTCCATTTCGTGACCGGCGCACCGTACGAAGTTTTCTTTGGCGGCTGGTACGCCAAGATGGGTGCGGCTCTCATCTACAGCACCATGCTCGTGGCCTATATCCGCTGGGCCGAGTCGCACCCGATCCCCGCTCCTCGCGGTTTGGGCGACATCTTCGAGATGCTGACCTATCGCGAACGCTACGAAGCCCTGATCCAGCATGTCGGGCGCGACGGCCTCACCGGCCTGTGGCATCGCGGCCGCTTCGAGACCGATGGCGAGCAGGACGTTGCCGCAAGCCTGGCTTCAGGAAAACCGCTCAGCCTGATCGTGCTCGATGTCGATCATTTCAAGTCGATCAACGACCGCTTCGGCCATGCCGAGGGCGACCGTGTCCTTCGATCGATCGCCATTTTGCTGCGCGATGTCGCCGGCCCTGCCGATCGCGTCTACCGCACCGGCGGCGAGGAATTCGCCGTTCTGTGTCCCCACCCGCAGGCGGTCGCCCGCCTGCTTGGCGAGAACATCCGCCATGCCGTCAAGGCGGCGAACGTCGCTAATCTTTCCGAACTGACGATCAGCGCCGGCATTGCCACCCTGTCGAGCTCGACCAGCAGCCTGTCAGATTTGTTCGCGATTGCGGACCAGCGCCTATACACCGCCAAGGCGAGCGGGCGCGACCGGATCGTCGGCGAACCTTCGGCCGGCGAACAGGCAGCGCACCCCACCCTGTCAGCCGGACATGGTAACTGACTTCACCGGCAGTGCTCGCCGTCACTGACATCTGGCGGGATGCCGCCTTGACGCCATCCCTGCCCGATCTACTCTCCCAGCCGAAGGGCGGGCAAAAATGTCATTCGACGATCAAACAACTCTAGCTTCGCCGACCGGTGCGGCGCTCAATCTCTACGTGAAGCACGCCGAGGGTGAGCCTCGCGCCGTCGTCCAGATCAGCCACGGCCTTGCCGAACATGCCGCCCGCTATGCCCGCTTTGCCGATTTTCTCAGCATGCGCGGCTGTCACGTCTACGCCCACGACCATCGCGGCCACGGCTTCACCCGTGCGCCCGACGCTCCGCAGGGCCGCTTCGGCAACGAGGATGGCGGCGACAAGGTTATTGCTGACGTTGTCGCCGTCCACGACCTCATCGCGAAAAGCCATCCGGGCCTGCCTGTCATCGCCTTCGGCCATTCCATGGGCGGCCTCATTGCGCTCAACTTCGTGCTCCGGCATTCCGCGCGCATCCACGCCGCCGCAGTGTGGAACGCCAACTTCACCGCCGGCCTGCCCGGTCGCGCCGCACTCGCCATCCTCGCCTGGGAGCGCTTCCGGCTCGGCTCTGATGTCCCGTCACAGCTCTTGCCGCGCTTGACGTTCGGCGCATGGGGCCGCAAGATTGCCGGCCACCGAACCTTGTTCGACTGGCTGTCTCGCGATTCCGCCGAAGTCGACAAATACATCGCCGACCCGCTCTGCGGGTGGCCAGCTTCGGTATCGCTGTGGCGCGACCTGTTCGGCTTCATCTTCGATGGAGCAGACGACGCCAACTTTGCCGCCGTCCGCAAGGCCCTGCCGTTTAATCTCGTCGGCGGTGAGAACGACCCCGCGACCGACGGCGGCAAGGCGGTCGAGCATCTGGCCAAGCGCATGCGCCGGATGGGCTTTTCGAATCTCGTTTCAACCATTTACCCGCAAACACGGCACGAAAGCTTGAACGAGATCAACCGCGATCAGGTCATGGCCGACTTCGCCGCATGGCTGGATGGCGTGCTGAAATAGCGCCTCCGCTGCTGGCCCAGCGCAAGGTCCGTGACATCGCCACTACGGGTTGGTAGAGCACGTCAATCCTCTCGACCAACGGCGCAGAAATCCATGACCGAAGCTCCGCTCAAAGGCGTCCGCGTAATTGAACTTGCCCGCATCCTCGCCGGTCCTTGGGCCGGGCAGTTGCTGGCCGATCTGGGTGCCGACGTCATCAAGGTGGAAAGCCCCGACGGCGACGATACCCGCAAATGGGGGCCGCCCTTCGTCACCGGCAAGGACGGCGAAAACCTCTCCGCCGCCTATTACCATTCCTGCAATCGCGGCAAGCGCTCCATCGTCGTCGACTTCTCGACCCCGGAAGGTGCTGAGACCATCCGCAAGCTCGCCGCCGGCGCCGATGTCTTGATCGAGAACTTCAAGCTCGGCGGCCTCAAGAAATACGGCCTCGACTACGAGAGCCTGAAGGCCGTGAACCCGCGCCTCGTCTACTGCTCCATCACCGGCTTCGGCCAGGACGGCCCGTATGCGCCGCGCGCCGGCTACGACTTCATCGTGCAGGGCATGTCCGGCCTGATGTCGATCACCGGTGCCGCCGATGGCGAGCCGCAAAAGGTCGGCGTCGCCGTCACCGACATCTTCACCGGCCTCTATTCCGTCATCGCCATCCAGGCAGCGCTTCGCCATGCCGAGGCGACCGGGCAAGGCCAGCATGTCGACATGGCGCTGTTCGATGCCCAGGTTTCGGTCCTCGCCAACCAGAACCTGAACTATCTCGTCTCAGGCACGCCACCGACGCGGATGGGCAATGCGCATCCCAACATCGCGCCATACGAGGTTTTGCCGGTCAAGGACGGTCACTTCATCCTCGCCACCGGCAACGACAACCAGTTCCGCAAATTCTGCGCCATCATCGGCCGCGAGGATCTGGCCGACGACCCGGCCTTCATCAACAATTCGGCCCGCGTCGCCAACCGCGTCGCCCTGCACGACCACATGGTCGAAGCCCTTGCCGACCGCAAACGCGACGACATTCTCGCGGCGCTGGAAAAAGCGCATGTGCCGGCCAGCCCCATCAACGACATCGGCCAGACCTTCGCCGACCCGCAGGTCGTCGCGCGCGGCATGCGCCTCGATCTCGACGACGGCGACGACAACGCTTTGCCGTCCGTGCGTGCCCCCATCGTTTTGTCTGAGACGCCGCTGACCTACAATCGCCCCTCGCCCCGGCTTGGCGAGCACACCAGAGAAATCCTTGCCGAACTGGAGCAGACGAAATCATGAAAACCGGCGGACAACTGATCGTCGACGCTCTGGAAGCCAACGGCGTCAACCGCGTGTTCTGCGTGCCGGGCGAATCCTATCTCGCCGTCCTCGATGCGCTGCACGATTCGAAGATCGAAACCGTCGTCTGCCGGCAGGAAGGCGGCGCAGCGATGATGGCTGACTGCCACGGCCGCCTCACCGGCAAACCCGGCATCTGCTTCGTCACCCGCGGACCCGGCGCAACCAACGCCTCGCCGGGCATTCATATTGCCCGCCAGGATTCCATCCCGATGATCCTGTTCATCGGCCAAATCGCCCAGAAGGCCCGCGAGCGCGAAGCCTTCCAGGAAGTGGACTACCGCGCCTTCTTCGGCCCTATCGCAAAATGGGCGACGGAGATCGAGGATGCTGCCCGCATCCCCGAAATCCTAACCCGTGCTTTCTCGGTAGCGACCTCCGGCCGCCCCGGCCCGGTCGTCATCGCCTTGCCGGAAGACATGTTGACCAGCCTCGTCGACGCACCTGCAGCGCTGCCTTCGGCTCCGGTCGAGACCCGGCCCGGCGAAGCCGAGCTTGCCCAGTTCGAAACGCTGCTTGCCAAGGCCAAGCGCCCTATCGCCATTCTCGGCGGCACCCGATGGGGCGAACAGGCCGTAGCGGACATGCAAGAAATCGCCCGCAACTGGTCGCTGCCTGTCGGCGTCGAGTTCCGCCGCCAGATGCTGTTCGACCATCTTGACGAGAACTATGCCGGCGATGTCGGCATCGGCATCAACCCGAAGCTCGGCGACTACATCAAGGGCTCCGATCTCGTCCTGCTGGTCGGCGGCCGCTTCGGCGAGATGCCGTCATCGGACTATACGCTGCTCAAGAGCCCGTATCCCGATCAGCAGCTTGTCCACATTCATCCAGACACCAGCGAACTTGGCCGCGTCTATCGTCCGACGCTCGCCATCAATGCCTCGCCCGCAGCCTTTGCCCAAGCCTTCTCGAGCCGCAAGCCGAAGACAGCTCCGGCATGGGCCGAACAGACGAAGCAGCTTCATGCCGACTACCTTAAGTGGTCGACGCCACCGCAAACCGGTCCCGGCGCGGTGCAGATGGGGCCGATCATCGCCTATCTCAACGAAGCTTTGCAGGAAGACGCCATCCTGACCAACGGCGCCGGCAACTACGCCACCTGGGTCCACCGTTTCTACAAGTTCCGCCGCTACGGCACGCAGGGCGCGCCGACCTCCGGCTCGATGGGCTACGGCACGCCCGCCGCCGTTGCGGCCAAGGCGCTCCACCCGGAGCGCACTGTCATCGCTTTTGCGGGCGACGGCTGCTTCATGATGAACGGCCAGGAATTTGCCACCGCGGTGCAGTACAACCTCCCGATCATCGTGATCGTGGTCAACAACGGCATCTACGGAACCATCCGCATGCACCAGGAGCGGGAGTATCCCGGCCGCGTCTCCGGCACCGGCCTCGTCAACCCGGATTTCGCTGCCCTTGCCCGCGCCTATGGCGGACATGGCGAGACGGTCGAGA
>MKRZ01000069.1 GCA_001897075.1 Mesorhizobium sp. 61-13
GTCATCAACCTTGTCGGCATCCTGCACGAGAGCGGTCGCCAGAAGTTCCGCACCGTCCATGAATTCGGCGCGCGCGCCATTGCCGAGGCTGCCCGCTCCGTCGGCGCGGGCATGACCCACGTTTCGGCCATCGGCGCGGACGTGAATTCGCAATCCGCTTACGCCCGCACCAAGGCGCTTGGCGAAAAGGCGGTTCTCGAGACGATCAAGGACGCGGTGATTTTGCGGCCTTCGATCAATTTCGGCCCCGAGGACGGTTTCTTCAACCGCTTCGCCGCCATGGCCCGCTATTCGCCGGCCTTGCCACTGATCGGCGGCGGTACAACGCAGTTCCAGCCCGTCTACGTAGGCGATGTCGCCGAAGCCGTTGCGCGCTCGGTCGATGGTGCGGTCGAAGGCGGCCGGGTCTATGAGCTCGGCGGGCCAAACGTCCTGACCTTCAAGGAATGCATGCAGGAATTGCTGAGCGTCATCGACCGCAAGCGGTTGCTGGTGCCGGTGCCGTGGTGGATAGCCGAGATCCAGGCCTCCATTCTCGGCGTGCTGCCGGGTCGGTTGTTGACCAGCGATCAGGTCACGCAACTGCGCTCGAACAATGTCGTCTCCGAGGAAGCGGTCAAGTCCGGCCGGACGCTGACGGGCCTCGGCATCCAGCCGCAGTCGCTTGGCACCATATTGCCGAGCTATCTGTGGCGTTTCCGCGCCGCCGGCCAGTTCCAGCGCAAGTACGTAGGCGATGTCGCCGAAGCCGTTGCGCGCTCGGTCGATGGTGCGGTCGAAGGCGGCCGGGTCTATGAGCTCGGCGGGCCAAACGTCCTGACCTTCAAGGAATGCATGCAGGAATTGCTGAGCGTCATCGACCGCAAGCGGTTGCTGGTGCCGGTGCCGTGGTGGATAGCCGAGATCCAGGCCTCCATTCTCGGCGTGCTGCCGGGTCGGTTGTTGACCAGCGATCAGGTCACGCAACTGCGCTCGAACAATGTCGTCTCCGAGGAAGCGGTCAAGTCCGGCCGGACGCTGACGGGCCTCGGCATCCAGCCGCAGTCGCTTGGCACCATATTGCCGAGCTATCTGTGGCGTTTCCGCGCCGCCGGCCAGTTCCAGCGCAAGCCTGCCGGCTGAGGAAGTCGGGCGGTCTCTTCTAGCTCAGCCCCAGATGAAGAGGGCTGCAAGCCCAAGGCCGCCGACGATCAGCCGCCACCAGCCGAACAGCGCATAGCCGTGGCGTGAAACGTAGCCGAGCAGGCTGCGCACGACGATGACCGCCATGACGAAGGCGGCGATGAACCCGGTGACGATGATCGGCAGGTCGGCCGCCGAAAGCACGCTCCAGTTCTTGAGCAGATCAAGCGTGAATGCGCCGAGCATCGTCGGGATGGCGAGGAAGAACGAGAACTCCGCTGCGGCGCGCTTGTCAGCGCCCAACAGCAGCCCACCGACGATGGTTGCGCCGGAGCGCGACGTGCCGGGGATCATCGCAAGACACTGGAACAGGCCGATCTTGAGGTAGAGCGACAGCGGGAAGTCGGCGACGCTGGCATATTTCGGCTTGAGGTCGAGCCGGTCGATCCAGAGCAGGACGATGCCGCCGAGGATCAGCATGATGCAGATAAGCTTCGGCGTTTCGAACAGCACCGTCTTGATGAAGTCATGCGCCAGCACGCCGATGACGGCAGCCGGCAAAAAGCCGATGGCAAGCCCAACCAGCATCTTGACGGCCGGGTCATTCGGCAGTTCGGGCGGCAGGAACATGTTGGGCTTCCTGCGCCGCACGGCCGAGGCGACGAGTTCGAATGCGCAGCCGCCCATCCAGACAAGGGCAGCCAGCACGCCGACGATGGTTTCGCCGATTACCCGGAACCTGTCTGGTCGTTTCAGGAAGGTCCAGAAGCGGCCGGCATAGACGCTCAGGATGGCGAGGATAGCACCGAGCTGGATCAGCACCTCAAAGGCCTTGCCGGTCGATTCAAAGCCGAGGAAATGGCCCGCCAGCAGGATATGCCCGGTCGAGGACACCGGAATGAATTCCGTCAGGCCCTCCAACAGTCCAAGCAGCAAGGCTTCGATGATTGTCTGGCTTTGCATGCTCAGTTTGTCCCAGTTTGCTTGTCATGTCGCCGAACTGATCCTATAGCTCGCAGCAGCTTGACAGCCCGCTCGTTCAGGCTGCCAAGACTTACCGGCGCGTTAGGCGATTCGCCAGTACGCTTCTGATTCAAGAGACCATGCTGACACTTTTTCATCATCCAATGTCCGCTTCCTGTCGATTCGTCCGGCTCGCTTTCGGCGAATATGGCGAGGAATTGGCCCTTATCGAGGAGAAGCCGTGGACGCGGCGCAAGGAATTTTTGGCCCTCAATCCGGCCGGAACCTTGCCGATCCTACTGGCAGAAGGCGATGTGCCGATTGTCGGTGCGCCGGTGATCGCGGAATATCTGGATGAGACGCGTGGCGTGCTGAAGCGCGAGAAACGCCTGTTCGTCGAAGGGCCGATGGAACGCGCCGAGATACGCCGGCTGACCGACTGGTACCTGACCAAGACCGAGAGCGAAGTTACCAAGCATCTGGTGCGCGAGCGCGTGCTGAAGCCGCTGATGCCGCAGGAAGTCGGCGGCGGATCGCCGGACTCCACCGCTATTCGTGCGGCGCGCGCCAACATCAAGCAGCACATGAAATACACCAACTGGCTGGCCGGCACGCGGCCCTGGCTGGCTGGACCGCGCATCACCTATGCCGATCTTGCCGCCGCAGCGACCCTGTCTGTGCTGGATTATCTTGGCGAGATCGAATGGCGCGACCACGGTGCGGCGCGCGAATGGTATACGCGGGTGAAGTCGCGCCCTTCGTTCCGCTCGCTTTTGTCCGACCGCGTGCGCGGACTGTCGCCGGTGTCGCACTATGCGGACCTTGACTTCTGATACCCAGAAACTGCGCGAACTGATCGACCGCGAGGCAGCGCGCGCCGGCTTTGCCGTCGTTGCGGTTACCTCTCCCGATTCAATCCCGCTTGCACCGGCAAGGCTGGCGCAATTTGTGGCCGAGGGGTTCCACGGCTCGATGGGATGGATGGAGGAAACGCTTGATAGGCGCGGCGACCCTTCGGCGCTGTGGCCTGAGGTGCGCTCGGTCATCGTGCTCGCCATGAATTACGGGCCGGAACACGATCCGCGCGAACTGCTTGCGCGCCGCGACCGGGGCGCGATTTCGGTCTATGCACGCAACCGCGACTATCACGACGTGATGAAAGGCCGGCTGAAGGAAATCGCCGGCAAGATCGTGGCCAAGGCGGGCGGCGACGTGAAAGTGTTCGTCGATACTGCGCCGGTGATGGAAAAGCCGCTGGCCGAGGCGGCGGGCGTTGGCTGGCAGGGCAAGCACACCAATCTGGTCAGCCGCGAACATGGTTCGTGGCTGTTCCTCGGCTCGATTTTCACCACGGCTGACCTAGCGGCGGATGCGCGTGAGGAGGATCACTGCGGCTCGTGCCACGCCTGCCTCGACGCCTGCCCGACCGATGCTTTTCCGGCACCTTACCGGCTCGATGCACGGCGTTGCATCTCCTACCTCACCATCGAGAA
Organism: Mesorhizobium sp. 61-13; assembly: GCA_001897075.1. Lineage (GTDB taxonomy): Bacteria > Pseudomonadota > Alphaproteobacteria > Rhizobiales > Rhizobiaceae > Mesorhizobium. Next base: position 3,579 of record MKRZ01000069.1, read on the forward strand.
CAAGGGGCCGATCCCGCTGGAGTTCCGCCGGGCGATCGGCAACCGGATCTATGGCTGCGACGATTGCCTTGCAGCCTGTCCGTGGAACAAGTTTGCGCAAACGGCTTCGGAGGCCAAGCTTGCTGCGCGCGAGGATCTGCGTGAGCCGAAGCTGAGCGAGCTTCTTGAACTGGACGATGCTGCATTCCGAGCGTTCTTTTCTGGCTCGCCGGTCAAGCGGATCGGCCGCGACCGCTTCATCCGCAATGTGCTGATCGCCGCGGGCAATTCCACTGATCCCTCGTTGGCAGGGCAAGTGGACCAATCTGGTCAGCCGCGAACATGGTTCGTGGCTGTTCCTCGGCTCGATTTTCACCACGGCTGACCTAGCGGCGGATGCGCGTGAGGAGGATCACTGCGGCTCGTGCCACGCCTGCCTCGACGCCTGCCCGACCGATGCTTTTCCGGCACCTTACCGGCTCGATGCACGGCGTTGCATCTCCTACCTCACCATCGAGAACAAGGGGCCGATCCCGCTGGAGTTCCGCCGGGCGATCGGCAACCGGATCTATGGCTGCGACGATTGCCTTGCAGCCTGTCCGTGGAACAAGTTTGCGCAAACGGCTTCGGAGGCCAAGCTTGCTGCGCGCGAGGATCTGCGTGAGCCGAAGCTGAGCGAGCTTCTTGAACTGGACGATGCTGCATTCCGAGCGTTCTTTTCTGGCTCGCCGGTCAAGCGGATCGGCCGCGACCGCTTCATCCGCAATGTGCTGATCGCCGCGGGCAATTCCACTGATCCCTCGTTGGCAGGGCAAGTGGCGGGACTGCTTTCGGATGCTTCGCCGCTGGTGCGCGGCGCTGCCGTCTGGGCCTTGTCGCGGTTGCTGCCGCAAGCCGAGTTTGCCGCGCGCGCCGATAAGGCTATGGCGTTGGAAGACGATGGCGGCGTATGCGAAGAATGGCAGCAAGCCTTGGCGAGTATCGGCCAGCAGGAGATCGGGGTGTGACGGTGGAGCAGGTGTTCATTTTCGGTGCCGGTTACTCGGGCAAGGCATTTGCCCGGGCCTGTTCGGACGGCACGCCGGTCTATGGCACGACGCGCGCGGCGCGGAAGTTTGCCGCGCTGGAGGCAGCGGGTATCAGGCCGCTGGAATTCCAGGGCGCGTTGACGCCGAAGATTTCGGATGCGCTTGCCGACACGACGCATCTGGTCGTTTCCGTCGCGCCGGACGAGACCGGCGACCCGGTGCTGAACGCCGCCGGCGCCGCGATCAGGCAGGCAATGCCCAAGCTGAAATGGATCGGCTATCTCTCCACGGTTGGCGTCTATGGCGACTATGGCGGCGGCTGGGTTGACGAGACAGCACAGTGCCGGCCGGTGTCGCGCCGGTCGATGATGCGGGTCGAGGCCGAGAAAAGCTGGCTCGCGCTCGGCGAGGAAACGGGGCTGCCGGTGGCGATCCTGCGGCTGTCCGGCATCTACGGTCCGGGCCGCAATGCGCTGGTGAACCTGAAGGAAGGTACGGCGCGGCGGCTGGTGAAGGCTGGACAGGTGTTCAACCGCATCCATGTCGAGGATATTGCAGGGGCCTTGCTGCATCTTGCCGGGCGGGATCGTGGCGGCATCTTCAATGTGACCGACAACGAGCCGTCGCCGCCGCAGGATGTGGTGACCTATGCGGCGCAGCTGATGGGCGTCGATCCGCCGCCGGAAATCGCCTTCGAAGATGCGGAACTGACGCCGATGGCGCGATCTTTCTATGGCGAGAACAAGCGCGTTTCCAACGCCGCGATCAAGGCTGACGGCTTCTCGTTCGGCTTTCCGAACTACCGCAGCGCGCTGGACGACATGTGGTCGAAGGGCAACTGGGCCGACGGTGAAGCGCGCAGTCCGATGAAACGGCCTTGATCCGGTCGCAGTTGGCTTCATGATGTGATTCGCACTGCTTCTGCCTCTCGAGGACAGGCGGGGAAAATCGGACTGCAGGTACTTCGATCTTGATGAAGCGGACGATGCGATCAATGGCTGGCCGGTTTGCGTGGGCCGTCTTTGCGGGTGCGGCGCTGCTTGCCGCTTCGGTTTTGAGCACGCCTCAGGCACAGGCCGAGCAACTGGCGAAGAACCTGTTCGGCGCCAAGGACCTGCCGGCCGCGACCGCGCCGCAATCGATTGGCTTCTATTCCAAGGGTTGTTTTTCCGGCGGCGTCGCGATTGCCACCGACGGCCCGACCTGGCAGGCGATGCGGCTTTCGCGCAATCGCCGCTGGGGTCACCCGACGATGATCGCGCTGATCGAGAAACTGTCGCGTGATGCGGTCGCCGACGGCTGGCCGGGCCTGTTGCTGGGGGATATCTCGCAGCCGCGCGGCGGGCCGATGATGACCGGCCATGCCTCGCATCAGATCGGTCTCGATGCCGACATCTGGTTCACGCCGATGCCGGACCGGCGGCTGAGCGCAAGCGAGCGCGAGAACATGAGCGCGACCTCGCTGGTCAATGAAAAGACGCATCGTGTCATCGACAAGCTTTGGACGCCGGCGCACGAACGCCTGTTGAAGCGCGCGGCAAGCTATCCGGAAGTCGAACGGATACTGGTCAATCCGGGCATCAAGAAGAAGCTGTGCGATACCGTGACCGGCGATCGTTCATGGCTGCGCAAGGTGCGGCCGTTCTGGGGGCATGACTATCATTTCCATGTCCGCATCGGTTGCCAGCCGGGTTCGCCCGATTGCAAGCGGCAGGAAGCGACGCCGGCAAGCGACGGCTGCGACAAGTCCCTGGCGTGGTGGTTCACCGAGGAGCCGTGGCGGCCGAACCAGAACCCGGATGCGCCGAAGGCGCGCGACATCATGACCATGGCGTCCCTGCCCAAGGCCTGCCGGGCCGTGCTTAACGCGCCGGACCCGGTGTCGATTGCCGCGGTCACTTATCCGATAAATGGCGCGAGCCCCACCATATCGACGGCGCAGCCGGTGACCGCTTCCGCAACAGGCAGTAGTGCGTTGCCTTCCTCGATCAATGCCTTTGCCCCGACGCCTGACATAGGCGTGCCGTTGCCGCGACCGCGGCCCGGTAATTGAGGCAGGCTTCGCTGTTTTCAATCGATTTAAGACGGGTAAGCGAAAAGCGATTTCCCTTTTCGAGGCGATGCGCTAAAGCATGTCGCCCGAAAGCGGGAAACGGTTTCGGGATCACGGCATGCGCAAATCGAACAAGTCTAAGTGCCTCGCGCTTTAGTCAACCGGAGGCCGTCGGGCGGACGGTGACGAACTGAGAACGGCTATGGCGGATGAAGGTGCTACAAAAACGCTGCGCTTTCCGGTCCTCATCGGGGATATCGGCGGCACCAATGCGCGCTTTTCGGTGATCGCCGACGAGGGGTCCGAGGCCGGCGAACCGCAGATCGTCAAGACAGCCGACTACGCCACCATCGACGACGCCATCCGCGCCGCCGTGCTGGATCGTTCCAGCATTCGACCCAATTCAGCCGTGCTGGCTGTTGCCGGCCCGGTCGAGGCCGATGAAATCCCGCTGACCAACTGCCCGTGGATCGTCAAGCCGAAGCAGATGCTGTCGTCGCTCGGCCTTGGCGATGTCGTGGTGCTCAACGATTTCGAGGCGCAGGCGTTGGCCGTCGTGGCGCTTGGCGAAGAACATATGGAGCAGATCGGCGGCGGCGCGCCGGAGCCGAATGCCGGGCGCGTCGTGCTTGGACCTGGAACGGGGCTCGGCGTTGCAGGGCTCGTCCACGCCTTTGGCGGCTGGGTGCCGATCCCGGGCGAAGGCGGCCATATGGATATCGGGCCGCGCACGCCGCGCGACTATGCGGTTTTCCCCAATATCGAGACGATCGAGGGACGTGTTTCGGGCGAGCAGATCCTGTGCGGACGCGGACTGGTCAATACCTATCGGGCAATTGCCAAGACCGACGGCAAGGCGGCCAAGCTGAGCGTGCCCGCCGATATCACCGCCGCTGCACTGGCTGGAACCGACGACATTGCCGTGGAAACGCTTTCCATGTTCGCGACCTGCCTTGGGCGCACGGCCGGCGACCTCGCTTTGGTGTTCATGAGCCGTGGCGGCGTCTTCCTGACCGGCGGGATCGCCCAGAAAATAGTGCCGGCGCTCAAGGCCGGCAATTTCCGCGCCGCCTTTGAGGACAAGGCCCCGCATAGCGAATTGCTGCGCACCATTCCGGTCTACGTCATCACGCATCCGTTGGCGGCCCTTGCCGGTCTGGCGGCCTTTGCGCGCGCGCCGCGTAAATTCGGCGTCGAGACGTCGGGACGCCGTTGGCAGGCGTAGCCGGACAGCAACATGACCAGCGTGGCCCACTGCTTACCTGAAAAGCGGTTTCCACTTTCAGGCCCGATGCTCTAAGAGAGGGCCGGACGCCGCCCGGCGCTCCTTGACGAGACAGACGCAGCGGACCGAATTTTGACCGTCGCAACCAATAACAGCAAGCCTGCGCCCGGCGAAGTCTTCGCCGTGCTGAAGCGCATCTTCGGCGAAAACGGGCGCGAATATCGCGGCCTCTACATTTTTACAATTATCTGCCTCGCCACCATGGCCGCGACGACCGGCCTTGCGGCATGGATCATGAAGCCGCTGGTCGACGACATCTTCGTCCATCGCATGTATGAGCGCGCGCCGATCATCTGCGGTGGCGTGATCCTGATCTTCTTTGTTCGCGGCATCGCCAATTACGGCCAGGCCGTTACGCTGGCCAAGATCGGCAACAATGTCGTCGCGCGCTACCAGAAGCGGGTCTTCCAGCACCTGATGCGGTTGGGCGTCGACTTCTTCAACGAGACGCGTTCGGGCCGGCTCGCCGCGCGCATCAACGAGAACGTCGGCGGCGTCCGCGACCTGATGGGCCTGACGCTGCGCTCGGTCGCCGGCGACATCGTCAGCCTGATCGGCCTGATCGGCGTGATGGTGTGGCAACAGCCTTATCTTGCCGCGTCCGTACTGGTGGTCGGGCCGCCGCTGGTCTGGGCCGTCAACTACATCATGCGCAGGGTTCGCCGCGTCACCCGCGAATCCGTGACCATCAATTCGCACCTCATCGGGGCCATGCAGGAGGCGGTGCAGGGCATTGCCGTGGTCAAGGCCTTCACCATGGAAGATCAGCTTTCGGTCCGGGTCGGAGAGTTGGTTGATCTGGCGGAAGCCCGCTACAACAAGATTGCCCGTGTCTCGGAACGCCTGGGTCCGTTCACCGAAATGCTGGCCGGCTTTGCGGTGGCAGGCGTCATCGGTTTTGCCGCCTATCAGGCCGCGACCACCAACCATCCGCCGGGCGATGTGCTGGCCTTCATCACCGCGCTTTTGCTTGCCTACGATCCTGCGCGACGGCTGGCGCGCACGCAGGTCGGTCTCGAGCGGGCGCTGGTTAATGCGCGCATGATCTATGAACTGCTCGATCTTGAACCCAGGCAAAGAGACGTGCCGGGGGCGGTCACCGCGCAGATCAAGCAGGGAGAGGTTCGTTTCAAGGACGTGTCGTTCGGCTATTCCGCTGATACTACGGTGCTGCATGGGGTGAGCTTTACCGCTGCCGCCGGCAAGACAACGGCAATCGTCGGCGCTTCGGGTGCCGGCAAGACGACGATGGTGGCCTTGCTGCAGCGCTTCTACGACCTCGACGGCGGCAAGATCGAGATCGACGGTCAGGACATATCGAAGGTCACCAAGCGGTCGCTGCGCCAGTCGATCGCCTATGTTTCGCAACAGCCCTACCTGTTCGAAGGCTCCATCCGCGACAACATCCGTTATGGCCGGCCTGATGCGACAGATGCCGAGGTCGAGCAGGCCGCTGACCGGGCAGCCGCCGACGAGTTCATTCGCCAGCAGCCCGAAGGCTATGAAACCCAGATCGGCGAGAACGGCGCGAACCTTTCCGGCGGACAGCGCCAGCGCGTATCGATTGCCCGCGCGATCGTGCGTCGCGCGCCGATCCTCCTGCTCGACGAGGCGACCTCGGCGCTCGACAACGAGTCCGAGGCGCGGGTGCAAAAGGCCTTGGGCGAAGTGATGCAGGGGCGCACCACGATTGTCATCGCGCATCGCCTCTCAACCGTCGTCAATGCCGACCACATCGTGGTGCTTGAGCAGGGGCGGGTGATCGAAGAGGGCACCCACGCATCATTGATGGCGGACCCGCACAGCGCCTATGCCCGCTTCCATCGGCTGCAGGGCAGCAAGGGCCTCGGCCTGATCGACGACAAGCCGATGGAAAAGGAGCCGGTCAAGCGGCGCGCAAGGAAAGTGGCTGGGAGAAGCTGATGAGCGACATGGGGCTTGTTGTGGTGGGCGCCGGCGGCCGCATGGGACAGGCGCTGGTGCGCGCCATCGGCGAGGCGACAGGCGCGCGGGTTGTCGGCGCGATCGAGCGCGCGGGTTCTCCGGCGCTGGGCAAGGATGTCGGCGAACTGGCCGGCCTCGGCGCGATTGGCGTGATGGTCACGGACGATCCGCTGCCTGCCTTCGCCAAGGCGGACGGCGTGCTGGATTTTACCGCACCGGCTGCGACGGTCGAGTTCGCCGGCTATGCTGCCCAAGCGCGTATCGCCCATGTGATTGGTACGACCGGTTGTTCGACGGCGGACGATGCGAAGATCGCCGCTGCCGCCCGCCATGCCACCATCGTCAAGTCCGGCAATATGAGCCTTGGTGTCAACCTGCTTGCGGCCTTGGTGGAGCAAGCGGCACACGCGCTCGCTGCCGAGGACTTCGACATCGAGATCCTCGAAATGCATCACAAGCACAAGGTCGATGCGCCTTCCGGTACGGCGCTGCTTTTGGGTGAGGCGGCCGCGGCGGGGCGCGAGATTGCGCTTGCCGGCAACGATGTACGCGTCCGCGACGGCCACACCGGCGCGCGCAAGGCGGGCACCATCGGCTTCGCCACCTTGCGCGGCGGCTCGGTCGTGGGCGAACATTCCGTGGTGCTGGCAGGCCAGGGCGAACGCATCGTGCTTGCGCACCACGCCGACGACCGCGCCATTTTCGCGCGCGGAGCGGTCAAGGCAGCCCTTTGGGCACGCGGCAAGAAGCCGGGGCTTTACTCCATGCGCGACGTGCTTGGGCTGGTTTGAACGATTTTTGATGTGAAGGAAGAAATGATGTCGGGAACCCTTGTGCTCGTGCGCCACGGCCAGAGCGAATGGAACTTGAAGAACCTGTTCACCGGCTGGCGCGACGTTGACCTGACCGAGCAGGGACATGCGGAGGCGAAAGCGGCGGGGCAGAAGCTGAAGGCAAAGGGCCTGAAGTTCGACATCGCCTTTACGTCGGCGCTGATGCGCGCCCAGAAAACCTGCCAGCATATTCTGGATGCAGCCGGCCAGAGTGATCTCAAGACGGTTCGCGACCAGGCGCTCAACGAGCGCAACTATGGCGACCTCAACGGGCTCAACAAGGACGATGCGCGCAAGAAGTGGGGTGACGAGCAGGTCCATGTCTGGCGCCGTTCCTATGACGTGCCCCCGCCCGGCGGTGAGAGCCTGAAGGACACCGGCGCGCGGGTGTGGCCTTACTATTTGCACGATATGCAAAAGCATGTGCTGCGCGGGGAGACGGTTCTGGTCGCGGCCCACGGCAATTCGCTGCGCGCCCTGATCATGGCGCTGGACGGTCTGTCGGGCGAGGAGATCGTCAAGCTGGAACTCGGCACCGGCGTGCCGATCGTCTATCGGCTGAACGCGGATTCGACGGTGGCCTCGAAGGAAGTGCTTTAGCGGCTAACGGCCATTCTTTTTGTTTGGTCGCATTTCCGAACGCAAAACCGCTTCACACTTTTGCTGGAAATGCTCTACGACCCGGATCTCTTTTCGCTGGCATAGAGCGCGACCGCCATGGCGCGGCTGCGCACGCCCAGTTTCTCGTAGAGATTCTTCAGGTGGTATTTGACGGTGTTTTCCGAAATGCCGGTGCGGCTGGCGATCTGAAGGTTCGTCCAGCCGTCGGCGAGTACAGCCAGGAGCTCCAGTTCTCGGGTCGTCAACCCGGACAGCCTGGTTTCGCCGATCTTGGTGACATCGGTGTAGGGGATGCAGATGCGACCATTGGCCACCGCCACCAGCGTGTGGAAAAGCATCAGCGGATCCTCGAACTGGTAGCAGAAACCCTGTGCGCCGAGCCGCACGCACTGCTTGAGGATGCCGACATCGTGGTCGTTTGAGAAGATGATGATGCGCGGCGCAAGCTTGCGGTTCTGAAGTTCCATCAGCACTTCGCCGCCGTTCATGTCCGACAGCCGCCACCCGACGATGGCGACGTCGAACTCCGCCGGTTGCTTGGCGGCGGCCTCGATAAAGGCCTCTCCGCTCTGCATCGAGCCGGCAAAGTTGAACCGCTCGTCGCGGCCGACAAGGTCGCGCACCGCCGCGATTACCAGCGGGTTTCGCTCCGCGATCAGGACATTCAGTCTGCTCGTCTGCGTCATGGACCCGCCAATGAAACCCGAACCACCTGCTGGTGGATATCAATCCGGGTTTCGGCAGTCTATGATAGACTTTACGCGACGGAAATCAGTCGTAGATTTTGTACCGGCGTGTCAGGCCGCGCGCTTCTTCCATGACCGCGGCTTCGACGGCGCCGTTTCCGTCCTCTCCGTTCTTCGCCAGACCGTCGATGACCTTCAGCGTCATCTGGCCGACCTGGGCAAAATCGTCCGCGGTGAAGCCGCGCGTCGTGCAGGCCGGCGTGCCGAGCCTGACGCCCGAGGTGACGGTGGGGCTCGCCGGATCGAACGGGATGCCGTTCTTGTTGCAGGTGATGTGGGCGCGGCCCAAGGCGGCCTCGACGCCCTTGCCGGTCAAGCCCTTGCGGCGCAGGTCGACCAGCATCAGGTGCGTGTCGGTGCCGCCTGAGACGATGTCGACGCCGCCATTGGCGAGCGTTTCGGCAAGCCGCTTGGCGTTGGTGACGACATTGGCCGCATAGGTCTTGAATTCAGGCGTGAGCGCCTCGCCGAAGGCAACCGCCTTGGCCGCGATGACATGCATAAGCGGTCCGCCCTGCAGGCCGGGGAACACGGCGGAATTGATTTTCTTGCCGATGTCCTCGTCGTTGGACAGGACCATGCCGCCGCGCGGGCCGCGCAGCGTCTTGTGGGTGGTCGTTGTGACGACATGGGCATGGTCGAGCGGGTTTGGATGCACGCCGCCGGCAACGAGACCGGCGAAATGCGCCATGTCGATGAACAGCTTCGCGCCGACTTCATCGGCGATCTCGCGAAACGCCTTGAAATCGATGACGCGCGGATAGGCCGAGCCGCCGGCCAGGATCACCTTTGGCTGGTGCTTGCGGGCGAGGTCGCGCACTTCGTCGAGGTCGATGCGGTGGGTGTCGGGCTTGACGCCGTAGGACACGACATTGAACCACTTGCCCGACTGGTTGACCGGAGCGCCGTGGGTGAGATGGCCGCCGGCAGCGAGGTTGAGGCCGAGATAGGTGTCGCCCGGCTGCATCAGCGCCATGAACACCGACTGGTTGGCCTGGCTTCCCGAGTTCGGCTGGACGTTGGCGAAGGTGCAGTTGAAGATTTCCTTGGCGCGGTTGCGGGCAAGATCCTCGACCTCGTCCACGAACTGGCAGCCGCCATAGTAGCGGCGGCCCGGATAGCCTTCGGCGTATTTGTTGGTGAGCACGGAACCTTGCGCTTCCAGCACCGCCTTGGAGACGATGTTTTCCGAGGCGATCAGTTCGATCTCGTCCTGCTGGCGCTTCAGTTCGCGCTGGATGGAATCGCTGACGGCCGGGTCAGAGGCGGCGACGCCAGTGTGGAAGAACGAGCGGGCACTACCTGTGCCGGGTCTTGCGGGAATATTCATCGGGCTCCTCCCTTGTGGCGCTTTTTTGCGCGAGCGTGGTGTTTAGCGTTTTTTGGGTGACGTCAGCCCGTCCAGCCGAGGCCGGACGAGATGCAGTTGATGGAAAGCAGCAGCGCGTTGACCGCCCGCTTCGGCTTTTCCGGCGCAGGCTCCTTGGCGCGCACTTCGCGAAGAAGCTGGACCTGGAGCCGATGGATCGAGTCCATCTGCGGCCGGATACGGTCGAAATGGCGCTTGAAGGCCGGGAAACGCTGCGACAGTTTCAGGCCGCCATTGACCTCGGTGATCATGCGCCGCGTCAGCGCGTATTCGTTGGCGATCTTCTGGTAGATGCGCTCGCCGGTGGCGCTGTCATCGACCAGTTCGGCATAGAGCCGGCCAATGTCCATGTCGGCCTGGTAGAGCGTCTTGTCGACTTCATCGACGATCAGCCTGAACAGGCGCGAGCGCTCGAACATCTGCTGCAACAGATAGAGGCCGTTTTCGCCGCGGACGTTGACGAAGGCGTTGAGCGCGCTGCCGATGCCGTACCAGCCGGTCAAAAGATGGCGGTTCTGGCTCCACGCGAACACCCATGGAATGGCGCGCAGGTCGGAGATGGTCTTGGCGCCGAAGCGGCGGGCCGGGCGCGAGCCGATCTTGAGCAGCGAAAGCTCTTCGACGGGGCTCGCCTGGTTGAAATAGTCGATGAAGCCGGGCTCGTTGATCAGGCCGAAATAGGAAGCCTGCGACATGCCGGTCAGCGCTTCGAGCGCCTCGTTGAACTCCGGATTGTCCTTCAGCTCCGCTTCGTCGCCCGACTTGACGCTGTGCGCAAACACGCTCGCCGCCAGGATTTCGAGCTGATAGAGACCGGTGCCGCGGTTGGCGAATTTGGACGAGACGACCTCGCCCTGTTCGGTCACGCGCATGATGCTTCCGACGGTGCCTGCAGGCTGGGCCGCGATGGCGCGGCCGGTCGGTGCGCCGCCACGGCTCACCGAACCGCCGCGTCCATGGAAGAAGCTGATCTTGATCTTGCGCTTGGTGGCAAGTGCCGTGATGCGGCGCTGCGCCTTGTTGAGCTCCCAGTTGGAGGCGAGGAAACCGCCGTCCTTGTTGGAGTCCGAATAGCCCAGCATGACTTCCTGCCGGTTGCCGAAATCGCGCACCGTGCGGCGCACGATCGAGACATCGAGCAGCTTGTCGAGAATTTCGGGCGCGGCGCGCAGGTCGGCGATAGTTTCGAACAGCGGCACGACTTGCAGGCCGATGGTGCCGCTGCCGTCGTCCGCGGTCGCCAGTCCGCTGTATTGGGCAAGCAGGTAGACCGCCAGAAGATCGTCGCACGAGCGCGTCATCGACAGCACGAAAGCGCCGACGGCACCGCGGCTGCCATTGCCCGAGGCGTCACGGATGACGTCGAAAAGATCGAGCAGTTCACGCGCGTCGTCGGACAGCTTTGAGCGCTTCAGCTTGAGCTTTTCGCCGTTGTGAAGGCCGGCGCGGATGCGGGCGCTCCACTGCGGCGTATCGGCAGCCGGCGCATCGTCCGGGCTCTGCTGCCGGAAGATCTCTTCGAGCACCTTGTTGACGACGGTGGAGTTCTGGCGAATGTCGAGTGCGACGGTGTGAAAGCCGAAGCTTTCAACCTGCTGGCGCAACGGACGCACGAAGCGCTGCGCGACCAGCTTGCCGCCGATCTGGCCAAGGACGGTCTCAAGGTCGACGAGATCGGCCTTGAAGGCTTCCGGGCGCGGGTAGGGTCGTGCCGACCCTTCGCCCAGCATGGCCTGGAGCCGGTCGAGCATGGACGCCGCGAACTGGCGAAGCGGCTCGTCCGGATTGCGCGCCACGATCTCGGACGCGACGCGGCTGCGGTGCAGCGCGCGCCCCAGCGCCTTGGTGAAGCTTTCGGGAATATCGACGACATTGGCGCTGACGCTGAGGACGGTCACCAGGCGGCGAACCTGCGAAATGTACCAGCCGACCACCGCTTGCCGGCATTCGTTCAAGGCATAGGCGGTCAGCTTTGCGGTGACGTTGGGATTGCCGTCGCGGTCGCCGCCGATCCATGACGCGTAGCGCATGAAGGACGGAACCTTGATGTCGTACTCGGCATAATGACGCGCCAGCCCTTCCTCGACGGTGTCGTAGAGCTTGGGGGTCGCCTCGAAGATGACTTCGCGGAAGAAGTGCAGGCCCCAGGCGATCTCGCGCTCGACCGACGGGCGCTCGAGCCTGAGCTCACCCGACATCCACAAAAGCTCGATCTCGCTCTTGAGGTCGTCGATCAGCTGGTCGCGCTCGCGCGGCGCCCAGCGCTGCTGCTCCAGTTCAGTGAGCTTGCGGTAGATGCGGCGGTGGATTTCCAGCACCGTGACGCGCTTGGCCTCGGTTGGGTGGGCGGTCATGGTGGGGCCGACGCTAAGCGTGCCCAGAACCGACTGCACGTCCTCGGCCGAGTAGCCGGAAGCGGCGATTTCGCCGATGACGTTGGCGAAGGAGCCGATGACTTCATCGGCGCCGCCGGCCTGTTCCAGTTCGCGCCGCGAGCGCATGGCCAGCAATTCATTGGCGATGGCCGCAAGCTGGAACCAGATGCCGGTGGCCTGCAGGGCCGCGATGCGGCGCTCGCTGGCAACCTCGTCGAGGCTGACCTTGCCGGTCAGGATACCGGCCATTTCCGGTTCACGTTCGGAAACCACCGAGACCAGCAACCTGAACAACAGGCTGCGTACATCCTCACGGAAGCTCAGTGGCTTGCTTTCCTCCAACACGCGCCCATGCATCGGCTCGTCGCTCCCACTGCCGGACTGCATTGATCCCGGCCTCCTCTTTCCACGGTTGTCGGGTAGCGTAAGTCGACACGTCACCCGATATCGCCAGTGAGTCAGAAGAACGCTTTTCCGTCGTCTCGGAAACGCCCGGACGGGTAGATTTCCCATTCGTTCGGGTGGTGCGGCGACTGGCCGTTCGATGGCGTAACGGGCACTGGCAGTGCAAAATCCCAGGCCTTGACAGGTAGGGAAGGGGGTAGCCGCCAGCACCCTCTTCCGGCGCTCAATTCGACTGGACGCAACTTAACCTTTGTGCAAGTATCTTGCCTATGGAGAAAAGCGCAAACCACTGAGGACGGCGTCGGGCCAACCCGATGTCGCAGTGTTTCGCGCCTGAGGTTAAGGAGGTCCGTCGATGGAGAATGCTCTACCCGAACTTTACGAAGGCCACGCACCGATCACGCTGCAAAACGCCTTCCACGATGCCCTGGAAGCACTGGAGAACTGGCTGCCGGGCGAACGGGAACCGGGTATTTTTCTGAACGGGTTTGAAATTCCGATGGTTCTGGTGTTGAATGCCATGACCCGTTGCACGGATCTGTTGCCCCGGCGCAGCCGATCGATTCTGGAATCGATCACAGGCACGCCCGCAGCGATTGCAGAAGGGGCTACGTTCGCCGATGGCGCGCATCTGGCCATGCCCATATGTCAGGAACGACTGCGGTCGCTCCAGATTTGGCCGGCCATTCAAGCCTCCCGAGATTTGGCCCGGGATTTGGAATGTACGACCAATTCCTACGGCGGGGCTTGAGCCGCGATAGCGCAAATCAGCAGGAAGAATGACCGCCGCGGTTGCAAGCGCTGCGCTCGCGCTTGACTATTGCTGCTATTTCAACCTGTTGCCTATCAGTAAAATTTCTTGCATTTAGATATTGCCCTTCGAGCAAATTTACGTTCAAATATCCGCGACAGCTTCATACCGGGCCAAGAGGATGAGCCCTTTGAAGCAAAACAGATTGGAGGAGAATACCGCATGACCGCTTCCTGGCGTTTCTCGACTTTGGCAGACAGGCACCGCGCGCTCGGTTCCAAATTGGAAGACTGGAGCGGCATGGGAACCGCCTGGAGCTACGACAAGGATGCGAACGAAGAATATGTCGCGATCCGCACGAAGGCCGGCATCATGGATGTGTCCGGCCTGAAGAAGGTTCACATCACCGGCCCGGCCGCCGCCCACGTCATCGATTTGGCGACGACGCGCGATGTCGAGAAGATCTATCCCGGCAAGTCCGTCTATGCCTGCATGCTCAACGAGGCCGGCAAGTTCACCGACGACTGCGTTATCTATCGCATCAGCACCAACTCCTGGATGGTCGTGCACGGTTCCGGCTCCGGCCATGAGGAATTGACCCGCGCTTCCATCGGCCGCGACGTTTCCGTGCAGTTCGACGACAATCTGCACGACCTGTCGCTGCAGGGACCGACCGCCGTCGATTACCTGGCCAAGTATGTGCCCGGCATCCGCGACCTCAACTACTTCCACCATATGCAGACGCAGTTGTTCGGCTTGCCGGTGATGATCTCGCGCACCGGCTATACCGGCGAGCGCGGCTATGAAATCTTCTGCCGTGGCCAGGATGCCGGCACGATCTGGGATCGCATCGTTGCTGAAGGCAAGGAGGTCGGGATCATCCCGTGCCGCTTCACCACGCTCGACATGCTGCGCGTCGAAAGCTACCTCTTGTTCTACCCTTACGACAATTCCCAGCGCTTCCCGTTCGCGAACGAAGGCCCTGGCGACACGTTGTGGGAATTGGGCCTCGACTTCACCGTCAGCCCGGGCAAGACCGGCTTCCGTGGCGCCGAAGAGCATTACCGGCTGAAGGGCAAGGAGCGTTTCAAGATCTACGGTATCGAAGTCGCCAGCGACAAGCCGGCCGAAGAAGGCGCCGAAGTTCACCGCAACGGCAAGAAGGTTGGCGTGGTGACCTGCGCGATGTATTCGCCGCTGGTCAAGAAATCGATGGCAATCGTTCGCCTTGATGTCGATTGCGCGGTCGAGGGTACCGAACTCGAAGTCAACAACGCCACTGGCAAGGTTAAGGCAAAGGCTCACCCGCTGCCGTTCGACGATCCGAAGAAGTTGAAGCGGACGGCAAAGGGCTGAGGCTTTGGACGGTGTACCGGTCATGACGATGCTAAGTCGCCCGGTCTATGGAGTTCTGACGCCTCAGACCGGAAAGAACCACCTCCTGATCGCGGACGCCGATGGGGCGTCCGCGATCACGGACTTCGCCAAAAAGGCGCCACCCGGCTTCTTTGCCTCAGCCGAGATCATGTATCTTGATGGGCCGGATGGCGCAAAGAACGTGCAGGCGCTGAAGGCGTTGTCGCCGGCCCGCTTCTACCAGGGCCCCTCCATCGCAGCCGCGCTGCCGCGGCTGCGCCAGCTTCTCGCGGAATCCCACATGGGCTTGCGCCTTTATGTGGCGGGAACCGAGGGGTTGATCGGCCAGATCGTTCAGATCGCCAATGAAGCCGGCATAGAGTATACTGCGGTGCAGACAGAGCACCGGGGCTCGCTCGCCCGCCGCGTCCAGTGCGTGCACTGCAAGGGCATCACCGAGAACGTGACCACGCAGCCCTGCACCTGTGCTCATTGTGGCCTGCTTCTTCTCGTACGCGACCACTATTCGCGCCGTTACGCGGCTTTCCAGGGCGTGTGCATCAACGCGGAGGACCCGACCGAGATTCCACCGACAGAGGAGATATTCCGTTGAAGGCAGGATCGAACAGGATCGAAGCGGTCGTGACCAATGTGGTCGCGGTCAATGAATTGGTGAAGCGATTCCACTTCGAACGTGCCGATGGCGGTCTCTTGCCGACATTCTCGGGCGGTGCCCACATCGTCGTGGAAATGCGCGACGATGAAAAGACGCGGCTCAACCCCTATTCGCTGATGAGTTCGCCGCTCGATACCAGGGATTTTCGCATCAGCATTCGCCGCGACGACGTCGGGCGCGGCGGTTCGCTGTTCATGCATCGCAAGGTAAAGCCCGGCGACCGCATGGTCATTTCCAATCCGGTCAATCTGTTTTCGCTCGATCTCAGGGCGAAGAAGCATCTGATGATTGCCGGTGGCATCGGCATCACGCCCTTCGTGGCCCAGACCTCGCAACTGGCTGCGGGCTCCGGCAATTTCGAGCTGCACTACGCCGTTCGCAATGACGCGCTTGCTAGCTATGCCGATGTCTTGAAGGAGCGCCACGGCTCGCGCATCCATCTTTACCGCGACGACAGCGGCGAGACGCTCGACCTCGCGCGGGTGCTGGCGACCCAGCCGCTTGGAACGCATCTTTACGTGTGCGGCCCGGCAGGCATGATTACCTGGGTGAGGAATACGGCCGCTGCTGCCGGTTGGCCTGCCGAGCGGGTGCATTTCGAGCATTTCGCGGCACCGCAGCCGGGCAAGCCTTTCGACGTGCGGCTGGCCGTCAGCGGTGTCGACATCCAGGTCGGCGAGCATGAGAGTTTGCTGGAAGCGATCGAGGCCGCCGGTCTCGATCCGCCCTATCTGTGCCGTGGCGGCGTTTGCGGCCAGTGCGAGACCAATGTGATCTCGCACGACGGCAAGTTCCTGCACAACGATCATTGGCTGAGCGAGGAGGATCGCCAGTCAGGTTGCAAGATCATGCCTTGCGTGTCGCGTTTCGAGGGCAAGTCGCTGGTACTCGAACGCTAGGCGCGGGAGAAGGAGGAGATCATGGGAATCAATTTCAGGCAGGAAACGTTCCGCGACGATTATTCGTTCAAGAACAGTCCGGAACAGATCCGGCGTTTCCCGTTTCCGTTCCCCGAAGACAAGTACATGTATTCGGTGAACATCGAGCCGCACGTGCCCGGTTTGAAGGACACGGTTTTCGAACATCTGTTCGACGTCGACGAGCACTATATCTCGGAGATGCAGGACCGGGCGCTGGTGCTGGCGGAAGACCCGCTGCGCTGCCAGTCGCTGCCGCACATGGAGCTTGCCGGCTGGGACACGCTTGAGCTTCTCATGACCGAGAAGGCAAAGAGCTACCCGGACCTGTTCACGCTGACCCGCGACGGCGACAAGTGGCACTGGATCAACCGCCCGCTCGGCATCGATGACCACTTCACCTTCGGCGACAGCTCGACGCTGCCGTACGGCCCGCTCGAATATATCACCCGCCAGAGCCAGGGCGATTTCGCCGTGCTCGACCAGCGCGACAACAACCTTTGGATGGATGCCGGCATCGTCACGACACAGGCTGACTGGTCGCTCGATTTCGACATCGGCATGAACTTCTTCGAGTGGCATGCGCCGGTGCCGCTTGCGCACCAGATGGGCGTGTTCACCCGGGCGCTGAAGTTCCTGATGGCGATGCAGCAGGGCCAGCCGTCGCGCCGCCACAACTGGACGATGACCATCAATTCGCGGCTCGACACCAGCCCGGAGAATTTCCACAAATGGGGAACCGACCGGGCGACGGTTACGCCGGAGAATGTCGGCCAGAAGGTGCATCTGCGCGTCGAAGTGCAGATGTTCTTCCGCCTGCCGCGTTCCAATGCGCTCCTGTTCCCGATCCGCTGCTACCTGCTCAAGATGGATGAGTTGGTGACGTCGCCGAAGTGGGCGCGCCGTTTCCACCGGGTGCTGCGCGACCTGCCGAACGAACTGGCCGAATATAAGGGCCTCGTCCGCTATCGGCCGACGGTGGTCGAATGGCTGTCGAAGTATGACGACGGCGCGCCGACATCGGCTGGTTTGGGCCCGGACTGAGACCGGCCTGATCTCGCGCCAAGCGAACCCCCGAAAGGTTCGTTGCGCTAGGACAAAGAAGGGCGGCGTCCCTCGTGTTACGCCGCTTTTCCCGCAGTGCAGAAAGGAGTTACATCACGATGGATGTAACCGTGAAGACCCGCACGCTTTATAAGGAATTGGGCGAAGAAGAAGGTGTGCGGAACCTCGTCGAGACTTTCTACGACGTCATCGAGCAGGACCCGAACGCCCACGAGCTTCACCTGTTGCACCTCAGGGGCCACGGGGTTGCGCATTCCCGGGAAGAACAGTTCAATTATCTCTCGGGCTTTTTCGGCGGACCGAGCCGCTATGTGCAAAAGCACGGCCATTCCCGCCTGACCGAAATCCACGAGCATGTGCCGATCGGCCCCGCCATGCGCGACCTGTGGCTGCGCTGCATGGAAAAGGCCATGGCAACGGTCGGTATCGAGGGCGAATTGAAGGAGCAGGTGATGGTGCATTTCACCCGCGCCGCCGAAACCTCCAGGAACCAGGATTTCGACTGAAGAGCCTCCGACTTCACATTGGAGTGATTGCGGCCATTTACCCGATGGCGCGTCGGCGCTTGAATTCAGGTGGTGAAATGTTTACTCTCGATAAAGAGGCAACGGCGATCAGGAGATAGGGTATATGGCGGGAGCAAGAAATCTGACGGCTGCGCCGCTCGCTCCATCCGTATCCAACGCATCGACGCTTCAACGGAAGGCCGCAGCCCGTCCTTCGCCGACCCTTTCGCAGAATCCGCACGCCGTAAAAGACACCAAGGAAAAGGTCCTTGAGGTTGCCATCGGCCACGAGGTGCGGGCGTTTCGCAAGAAACTCGGCATCACCGTGGCCGACCTTGCCAGCGCCACGAACATCTCGCTCGGCATGCTTTCCAAGATCGAAAACGGCATTACGTCGCCGTCGCTGACCACGTTGCAGGCCCTGTCGCACGCGCTTGGCGTGCCGTTGACCTCGCTGTTTCGCCGCTTCGAGGAAGAGCGCAGCGCAGTCTTCGTCAAGGCCGGCCAGGGCGTTGACGTGGAGCGGCGCGGAACGCGCGCGGGCCATCAGTACAATCTGCTTGGCCATATCGGCTCCAACACCAGCGGCGTCGTCGTCGAGCCCTATCTCATCACGCTGACCGAGGATTCCGACGTCTTTCCGACTTTTCAGCACGACGGCATGGAATTCCTCTACATGCTGGAAGGCGAGGTGACCTATCGCCATGGCGGCAACCTTTTCCACATGGAACCGGGCGACAGCCTGTTCTTCGATGCCGATGCGCCGCATGGCCCCGAGGAGATGACGAGGTTCCCTATCCGCTACCTTTCGATTATCTCCTATCCGGCACGCGGCAACGACTGAGGTTAGCCGTAGAGCGCTGGCGAAGCACTGCCCGGACTGCGGCGGCGCACCGTGCGGCGGCTGTTTTCGCAGGACAGGACTGGTGGCAGAGTTAGGAAATGAAGGCTGAAATCGACCAGATTACGTCCCAGATCATCACCACCCACTCGGTGGGGGCGACGGTGCAGATCGTTCTGGATCGACTGTTTGCGAAAATAAAATCCGAGGAATATCCGCCGGATACCCGCCTGCCCTCCGAGCGCGCCCTGGCTTCCGAGATCGGGGTGGCGCGAAACACCGTGCGCGAGGCGCTCGATGTTCTGGAGGCCCGCAACGTCATCAAGCGGCGGCCGGGCAGCGGCAGTTTCGTGACCTATCGCTCGGATGACGAGAACGGACGCGAAGACAATTCGGTTGCTCTGGAAACCAGCCCGTTGGATCACCTTGTGGTGCGCGGTATCCTGGAACCCGAGATGGTGCGCCTCGCCGTCATCAACATGACGCCGCGCGAGGTGCGGGAACTCGAACAGTTGATGTCCAAGATCGAGGGCGTCCACACCGATGTCGCAGCCTTCGTCAAATGCGAAGAGGAAATCTACCGCAAGATTGCCGAAGGTACGCGCAATCCGCTCCTGGCATCGTGCTACGAACTGACGATCGAGGCTTGCAGGCTGAGCTTCCGCACCGCGCTGCTGCGCCGCCACCTGACGCCGAAGCGCATCCTTGAATACCAGCAACGCTACAACACGCTGTTCAACGCGATTGCGTCGCGCGATGTCGAACGGGCCGTCGAGTTCATCAAGCTGCACCTGATCGAGGAGCAGAAGCTACTTCTGCAGCAGGACTGATTCCGGCGTGCGGGTTTTCAGGGCGGCGCCATTGCCGCTCGAGCGCAGGCGCTGTTCCCAAAGCTGGCCGAGGTTCGACATTTCCTTCTTGAGCAGGTCGCCATGGCGTTTCAGCCAGCGCGGGATCGAGCCGAATGCGGCGATCTTGGCCTTGCCGTTCTTCAGCGTGACAACGGGCCAGTCGCCGACCAGCGCATTGTCGATCCCGAACATGCTTTCGCCCCACCAGTGAGCCGGACCGAAGGCGTGGGTGACATGGCCAAGCTGCTTCATCGCCGCCAGTACCGATAGCGAGTTGACGCTGTTGCACTTTTCGACCGCAGCATGCCAGATGTCGAGAATGGCGACATATTCCCAGCTCACCGCGGTCCATGTTCCGGGGAAACGGCTGTTGTACTCGTCGAAGAAGCCCTTGGGGCGATTGAAGAAAAACGTCTTTTCCGTCAGTTTCTCATCGTCGAAGTCCGGGAACTGGAAGACGAAGCCTTCCATGAATTCGGCGGATGTCCTGGCGACGAGCTGGTCGTAGTAATCCAGCGTGCAGGATATGATCTGGCCCTTGAAGCCCTTGGCGTGTGCATACTCCGTCATGGCATGGACCATCGGCGTATAGCTGGTGCACCAGCACAGGATATCGGCGCCAGAGTCGAGCATCGGCTGCACGATCCCGGCAGCAGTGGTCGTGCCGGGATCATACTGTATTTCCTTGGTGATATTGATGTTTGCCGCCTTGAACGCTGCGCGATAGGTGGCAAGCGAGGGAAGGCCGAGCTCATCGACCTGGCTGCAGATGGCAACGCTTCCAAGTTCCGGTCTGGTCTGCGCCAGCCATTCCACCCCGGTCACGTTGTAGATCGGATGCAGTTCGCTGGGCGCAATCAGGTAGGGCGTGTCCGGCGACAGGTCGCTGGGCAACAGGGTCGAAGTCAGCAGTTTGCGGCGGGTCAGGTAGTCGCGTATCTGCGCGATCGTATCGCCGCCCAGCATCATCAACAGCTTGACGTCATGCTGCTCGACCAGATGGCGCGCGCCTTGCCGGGCTTTTTCCGGGTCGTAGCCGCAGTCGAATTCCACGATCTTGATCGGATAGCGCCGGCCGTTGATGAGGAGCCCGCCGTTCTTGTTCAGCCAGTCCTCCCAGATCCTGCAGCCGTGCAAACCGGGCAGTCCCCAAGACTCCACCTGGCCGCTGAGCGGCGCCAGAAACCCGATGTTCACCGCATTCGGCATGCCGACCGAGAGCCGGGGCAGGGCGCTGGTTACCGCGAGTTGATGTGCGAAGCTGGAATTCTGCATGTCGGCAAGTATCACCAAAACCCACAACATTTCATCTTCTTGCGGTAAAATTTTCTTCCCCGCAGGAAATCGGTTGACAGATTGGTATAATCGAAGGCACCATTCCATGAACCAAAAGAACCAATAACAAAAAATCTTCTAGAGGGCTACCGCATGGATAAAAGGATCGCAGTAATTGGCGCCGGACCATCCGGCCTTGCTCAATTGAGAGCTTTCCAGTCAGCCGCCGAAAAAGGCGCAAAAATCCCGGAAATCGTCTGCTTTGAGAAGCAGGCGAACTGGGGTGGCTTGTGGAACTACACCTGGCGTACCGGTCTAGACCAGTATGGCGAGCCGGTTCACGGCTCGATGTACCGGTACCTTTGGTCGAACGGACCGAAGGAGGGCCTTGAATTCGCGGACTATTCCTTCGAAGAACATTTCGGCAAGCAGATCGCTTCCTATCCGCCGCGGGCAGTCCTCTTCGACTACATCGAAGGCCGTGTGAACAAGGCCGGCGTCCGCGACTGGATCCGCTTCGAGACCGCCGTTCGCATGGTCACCTGGGACGAGAAGACCAGGAAGTTCACCGTCACGGTGCAGGATCTGCCGAAAGACCATTGCTATTCCGAGGAATTCGACCACGTCATCGTCGCCTCGGGTCATTTCTCGACCCCGAACGTTCCCGAGTTCCCCGGCTTCGACCGCTTCAACGGCCGCATCCTCCACGCCCACGACTTCCGCGATGCACGCGAGTTCATCGGCAAGGATATCCTGATCATCGGCACCAGTTACTCGGCCGAGGATATCGGCTCGCAATGCTGGAAGTACGGCGCAAAGTCGATCACCAACAGCTACCGCACCGCGGCGATGGGCTTCGACTGGCCGGCAAATTGGGAAGAAAAGCCGCTGCTCGAAAAGGTCGAGATCAACACCGCCACCTTCAAGGACGGTTCGACCAAGCGCATCGACGCCATCATCCTGTGCACCGGCTACAAGCACCACTTCCCGTTCCTGCCGGATGATCTGCGCCTGCGCACGGCCAACCGCCTTGCGACGGCCGATCTCTACAAGGGCGTGGCGTATGTCCACAATCCGAACCTGTTCTACATCGGCATGCAGGACCAGTGGTTCACCTTCAACATGTTCGACGCCCAGGCATGGTGGGCACGCGACGTGATCCTCGGCCGCATCAAGGTTCCGGCGGACAAGAAGGCGCTGCTCGCTGACGTCAGTGACCGCGTTGCCGGCGAGGACGCAGGCAAGGACAGCTACGATGCGATCCGCTACCAGGGCGACTACGTCAAGGAACTGATTGCCGAGACCGACTATCCGAGCTTCGACGTGGACGGCGCCAACGAAGCCTTCTTCGAGTGGAAGAAGCACAAGAAGAAGGGCATCATGGAGTTCCGCAACCACTCCTACCGGTCGGTCATCACCGGTACGATGGCGCCGCCGCACCACACGCCGTGGAAGGATGCGCTCGACGATTCGCTGGAATCCTATCTCGGCGCAAAAGAAACGACCGCCGCAGCGGAATAAAAGCCGTGGGCTGGTGAACGGGAATACCCGCACCGGCCTGCTTTTCCAGACAGTAGCCAATTGGGAGGCGAACACTGTCCGACGCACCGATTCTCGAACTGCGCAATGTCACGAGGAAGTTTGGCGGGCTGACAGCCGTCAATGATCTTTCCTTCTCCGTCAGGCGCAACAGCATCCATGGTCTTATCGGCCCTAACGGGGCCGGCAAGACGACCACGTTCAGCCTGGTCAGCGGGTACTACAAGCCATCGAGCGGCAAGATCTTCTACGAAGGTCAGGACGTCTCGGGCCTGAAGACCAGCAAATTGGCCCAGCGCGGACTGATCCGCACCTTCCAGGGCACGACGCTGTTCCAGGAGTTCAGCGTCATCGACAATGTCAGGGTCGGATGCCATCGCTCCGCCGGCTCAGGCTTCATTTCGCGCATCACCGGCGGCGATGCGTCGGTCGAGCGCGAGGCCGACAAGAAGGCGCGCGCGGCGCTTGAACTGTTCGACCTCGGCCAGCTTGCGGATGAACCTGCTTCCAGCCTGCCGCATGGCCACCAGCGCGCGCTAGGCATGGCCGTGGCGTTGGCTGCCGATCCGGCGCTGATCTTGCTCGACGAGCCGTTTACCGGCATGAACCCGGAAGAGACCCGGCGCATGATGGACCATGTGCGGCGCATCCGCGACGAGCGCGACATCACCATCATGCTGGTCGAGCACGACATGCAGGCTGTGATGGGCCTTTGCGAACGCATCACGGTGATGAACTTCGGCCAGTTCCTGATGGAAGGCTCGCCGCAGGAGATCGCCAACGATCCGCGCGTCATCGAAGCTTATCTGGGGCGTACCGACGATGCTGCTTGAAGTCCGCAACCTGCACGTTCACTACAACAAGGTCGCCGCGCTGAAGGGCGTCAGCCTGCAGGTGCCCTCGGGCGGCATCGTCACCATTATCGGCGCCAACGGCGCCGGCAAGAGCACGACGCTCCGCTCGATCTCGGGCCTGACCAAGCCATCCAAGGGCGAAATCCATTTCGACGGCCAGCGCATCGACAATCTGCCGGCTGAAAAGATCGTTGCGCGCGGCATCGCCCATGTTCCGGAAGGGCGGCGCATATTCCCCGACCTGACGGTGGAGGAAAACCTGCGCATCGGCGCGTTCCTGCGCACCGACAAGGCGAAGATCGAAAGCGACATCGAGGATATTTTCCAGCGCTTTCCGCGCCTGAAGGAGCGTCGCACGCAATGGGCGCGCACGCTGTCCGGCGGCGAGCAGCAGATGGTCGCCATCGGTCGCGCGCTGATGTCGGGACCAAAGCTTCTTTTGCTTGACGAGCCTTCCATGGGCCTGTCGCCGGTTATGGTGCAGGAAATGGCGCGCATCGTCTCCGACATCGCCGAGCGCGGCGTGCCGGTTGTGCTGGTGGAACAGAATGCCGGCCTTGCCCTGAAATTGGCCTCTTATGCTTACGTCCTGGAAATCGGGACGGTTGCCGTGGAAGGCAAGGCTTCCGACCTTCAGACCAACGATCATGTGAGGAGGGCGTATCTTGGTGCATGAGAACTGGACCTTCAACGATCTCGTATCCGCAGGTTGGGGCGAAGCCGATCTCGAATGGGAACGGCTGAATGAGGATGCGCTGACCGCGCTGGCCTATGGCCGCATCGACGAGGCTGGCAACGTCTTTGCCACATCGCTTCGGCTGGCCCGGGCTGAATTTTCCGCCAACGATCCGAGACTGGCTGCAAGCCTGAGCAATCAGGCGGCGGCGGTGGCGGCTCTGGACAGCGATCAAAGTGCCGGCCAGACGAGAGCCGCGGCCAAACAGGCCTGGGCTGCGTGCGAGAGCTGGGTCGAAAAGATGACGGCGCCGCGAACCGCTCGCTCCTCGATGTTTCATCTGCGCATGGAGAGGCTGCATCGCCCTGCCTATGAAGAGCGCTGGCGCGTCAAGGGACGCGAATTGCTCGACGATGTGCGCGAGGAAGTTTGCGTCGGCGATGCGCTGCAACTGATTGACCGGGAAGAAGCAAGAGTGCGCCTGGCGCGCTGGCAGCGCGAGCGCCCGGTGACGCTGAGCGATCCGAGGAAGTTGATGGCGGCAGTCATCCTGCTCGCGGCTCGGGAAAAGACTTCGGGAGACGTATCGCCGCAAGAAGCGGGCCGTGTCCGACGGACGTAGAAAAATTGGGGAAACGAGTGCGCTACAGCCGATCCGGCGCACATCGAAATAATCAGGATCGACATGGGAACTGGCCGGGCGGGGCACCGTTGGCCATTCGCAAAGCGGAGGAACTGCAATGAAGTCAGCATCAAGTATCTCGCTTACCAGACGATCCCTTTTGACCGGCGCGGCAAGTGCCGCGTTGCTGCCCTTGGTCGGCATGCCGAAGGCGAGCTTTGCGCAGGAAAACGTCGTCAAGGTCGGCTTCCTGGCTCCCTTGACCGGCCCTGTCGCGGCTTGGGGCAAGCCCGGCCTCGACGGCTGCAAGATCTGGGCTGATTGGGTCAACGAGGCCGGCGGCATCGAGATCGGCGGCAAGCCCTACAAGGTCGAGCTTGCGTCCTATGACGACGAGGACGACGCCGGCAAGGCGCGCACGGGCGCCACTCAGCTCATCCGCGAAAACGACGTGAAGTTCATCATGATGCTGGGCGGCAATTCGTGGCCGGGCGTGGAGGAAATCGCCGCGCGCCAGGGCATGATGGTCTCGACGCTGTTGCCGAGCGATCTGACGCCCGACACCACCACCTTGATCGCGCCGTGCGAAGTGCACCCGATCTACAACGTCACCGGCGTTGACTGGCTGGCCGCCAACCATCCGGACCTCAAGACTGCCGTTGTCTGCGCGCAGGACGATGCGCTGGGCAAGCCGTCCGTCGCGACCTATCTCGCGGCGTTCGAGGCAGCCGGCATCACCATGGCCAGCCCGCCGCTGTTCTTCGACCCGGCCACCACCGACTTCGCGCCGGTGATGACGCAGCTTCTGGCCAACAATCCGGATATATTGTGCCTCGACACCTGCTATGCCGATTACGTGCAGCCGCTGTGCGAACAGGCTTTCCAGCAGGGCTACAAGGGCAAGATCATCTCCTGCACGCTGGACTTCTACCAGCGCATCGTGGAGCGCACCTCGAAGGAATTCATGGAAGGCGTCATCTTCCAGTTCCCGGATTTCGACGACAAGGCGCTCAACGATCCGCGTATCAACTTCAAGAAGCCGAACGAGTTCTTCGCCGAGTACGTCAAGCGCTATGGCGCGACCGAATGGTCGGCTGTGTCGTGGGAATACTCCTCGATCCTCGATCTCTGGGCCGATGCCGCCCAGCGCGCCGGCAGCGTCGAGCCTGCGGACGTTCTGGTCGCCATGAAGGAAGGCGGCAAGGGCAAGCACGCCTTCGGCGATGCCCGCTGGTGGGGCAAGGAACTGTTCGGCATCGACAATGCGCTTGTCGGCGACTGGCCGGTCGTGGTCATCCGCGACGGCAAGGCGACGATCGCCGAGTTCCGTTCGATCCCCGACTGGTGGGACAAGAACGGCCAGTTGCTGGTCAAGCACATGACCGATCTCGGCCAGATGTGGAACCAGCGCACCTGATTTGCGCGCTGCCGGGCCAAGGCAGGCCCGGCAGCTCCATCACCTGAAACTTGACGCCACCAAACGGGGTGACCGATGCCGGATTTCCTCCTGCAGACCGTTTTCAATGCATCCTATGCTGCCAGTTACATGGCGCTGATCGCCGTCGGACTGGTGCTGATCTTCGGCGTCATGGGTGTTATCAATTTCGCGCATGGCGAGCTTTACATGGCCGGCGCCTATGCGATCGTCTTCTTCTACGTCTGGTCGGGGCTGCCCTTCTTCGTGGCTGTCGCGCTGGGCCTTGTCTTCGTCGGCTGCCTCGGCATCCTGATGGAGCTGACGCTGTTTCGACCGCTGCGAACAAATCCGCTGGGTGGCCTGATCGCCTCTATCGGCTTCCTCCTGATCCTGCAGACGCTTGCGGTGCTCGGCTTCGGCCTGCGCAACCAGAATGTTCCGCCGGTCTCGCAAGGACGCATCACCGTCGGCGGCGCATTCCTGACCTATGAACGGCTCTACGTGATCATCGCGACCGTCGGGCTTTTGACCGCGCTTTATTTCTTCCTGCGCAAGAGCAAGTTCGGCTGGGCGCTGAGGGCCTGCGCGCAGGATCGTGAAGCAGCCGCCTTGCAGGGCATCTCCATCAACCAGACGGCGCGCTATGCGATGTTCATCGGCGCGGCTCTTGCCGGCGTGGCAGGTGCGATGACGGCTCCGCTGGTCGCTCCGTCGCCCTATATGGGCCACAGCGTCATCGTCACCGCCTTCATCATCATCATCGTCGGCGGCATCGGCAGCCTGGAAGGTGCTGTGGTTGCAGCCGTGCTCTATGCCTTCGTCCATACCTTCGTGACCACCTTCTACGATGGCGTGATCGCCAACATTGTCGGCCTGCTGCTGATGCTGGCTGTCCTTGTCGTCAAGCCCCAGGGCCTGTTTGGAGTGCGCGAACGTGCCTGAGAAAACCTCAATCGGCGGAGCCGGCCTGATCGGCATCCTCATCCTTGCTGTCGTGCTGATCGCGGTGCCTCACCTGGTCAGTTTCTCGCAGCAGGAACTCCTGGTGCTGCTGACCATCAACGTGCTGGTCGTCGTCAGCTACCGCCTGCAGACGCTGACCGGCGAGTGGTCGCTGGCGCACGTGGTCATGATGGGTGCTGGCGCCTACGGCAGCGCGCTGTTTGCCAAGAGCTTCGGCTTCCCGGTGCCGCTGGCCATGATTGCCGGCGCCATCACTGCCGGCCTGATCGCGACGTTGTTGAGCTTCCCGCTGTTTCGCATGAAGGGCTTCTACTTCCTGATCGGCTCGTTTGCCGCCGGCGAAATCCTGCGCCTGATCTGGAAGCGCTTCACCGATCCGTTCGGCGGCCCGAAGGGCATCCAGCGCATTCCGGGTTTCCCGGAGATCGACCTCGGCTTCATCCACATCGATTTCTACGACCCGGCCAACTACTACTATCTCGTGCTGGTTGTCGTGCTGGTTTCGCTGTGGGTGCTCTATCGGGTCGAGAAGTCGCGCATCGGCCTGACGTTCCACGCCATCCACTGGCAGGACAAGCTGTCGGAATCGGTCGGCGTCGATGCCTTCCGCTACCGCATGCTGGCCTTCGTCATCGCCTCGTTCTTTGCCGGCTTGGCTGGCGCGCTCTATGCGCACTACCTCAGCACGGTCAATCCGAACCAGTTCGACGTCAACACCATGGTCTACGTGCTGATCTGGACCATCGTCGGCGGCACCAGCCGCTGGTATGGGCCTATCCTCGGTGTGGTGGCGCTGACCATTGTCGACGAGGTCATCCTGCGTTCGATCGGTGTCGATCAGGTTCGCCCGCTGCTCTACGGCCTGATCCTGATCCTCGCCATCCTGTTCCTGCCCAATGGCCTCGAAAGCCTGGTCATCAAGGCGCGCGACGCGCTGCGTGGCCGGGGTGGCGCGAACGTTCCGAACGGAGAGGCCGTCGCACGGAAGTAGCGCGACGTACGAACACAGCATTGAGTCAAGGAAAGAGCGCCGGGCCGGTCCCGGCGCTTTTTTCATTAAGCGAGCATGCGGCCGGAATCGCCAACGGGTAGGGCAAAACCTATCCGATTGTGCGCCCGGGCATCTGATTGAGTAGGCCGCAACCAATGCCCGTAGCGTCATGAATCTATCTGGACAGGTGTTGTGAGAAGAGGGGCCGAAAACGATCATTTCCCCAGAGCTACACAAAGGGTCCGCGCACCCGACAATCCTCGGAGGAAATTTACATGGCCGGTTACAATCAGCTTTTCGTTCCAGGACCGACGAATGTCCCGGAGGTTGTCCGGCAGGCAATGAACATGCCGATGGAGGACATGCGCGCCCCCGACTATCCGTCCTTCACGCGCGGGCTTTTCCGTGACATCGCCAAGGTGTTCCGCAATGACAGCGGCCGCGTCTTCATCTTCCCGTCGTCGGGCACCGGCGCCTGGGAATCTGCGATAACCAACACCTTGGCTCCCGGCGACCGCGTTCTCATGTCCCGCTTCGGCCAGTTCTCGCATCTGTGGGTCGACATGGCTCAGCGCATGGGCCTCGACGTCGATGTGGTCGACGTCGAATGGGGTACGGGCGTTCCGGCCGAGATCTATGCCGAGCGTCTTGCAGCCGACAAGGAGCACCGCATCAAGGCCGTGTTCTGCACCCACAATGAAACCGCAACCGGCGTGACCAGTGATATCGCTGCCGTCCGCGCAGGCCTCGACGCGGCCAAGCACCCGGCGCTGCTGTTCGTCGACGGCGTGTCCTCGGTCGGCTCGATCGATTTCCGCCAGACCGATTGGGGCGTGGACCTCGCCGTTTCCGGTTCGCAAAAGGGCTTCATGCTGCCGCCGGGCCTCGGCTTCCTCTCGGTCAGCCAGAAGGCGCTGGACGTCGCCAAGGACACGACCAAGAACAACCGTTCGAACCGCTGCTATTTCTCGTTCGAGGACATGATCCGCGCCAACGACACCGGCTACTTCCCCTACACGCCGGCGGTGCAGCTGCTGCGCGGCCTGCGCGCCGCTCTCGACCTCATCGAGGAAGAAGGGCTGGACAACATCTTCGAACGCCACAACCGGTTGGCCGAAGGCGTTCGCAAGGCGGTTTCGGCCTGGGGCCTGCGCCTCTGCGCCAAGGAGCCGAAGTGGAATTCCGACACCGTCAGCGCCGTCCTGGCACCCGATGGCATCGACAGCAACGAGATCGTCAAGCGCGCCTATGAGGCCTACAATGTGTCGCTCGGCGTCGGCCTGAGCAAGGTTGCCGGCAAGGTGTTCCGCATCGGCCACCTCGGCTGGATCAACGAGCCGATGGTTTGCGGCGCGCTGTCCGTGGTCGAGATGTCGCTGCGCGATTGCGGCGTCAAGGTCACGCCCGGCTCCGGTGTCGGTGCCGCTCTCGAACATTATCGCCTGGCGGCCCAGAAGACCGTTGCCAAAGCAGCCTGATCGCAGAGGTAGGAAAAGATGAGCTACACCATCCACCATCTCCGCAAGCTGCGTCTCCAGCGCAGCGAGCTTGCGGTGCCGGGCTCCAATCCGGAAATGATCCGCAAGGCCGCTGACGGCGCTGCCGACTACATCTTCCTCGACATCGAGGATGCGGTTGCGCCGCCGGACAAGGAACGCGCCCGCGCCAACATCATCCAGGCGCTGAACGAGATCGACTGGCGCGCCCGCGGCAAGACCATCTCGGTGCGCATCAACGGCCTCGACACGCACTACATGTACCGCGATGTCGTCGACGTGATGGAGCAGGCCGGCGACCGCCTCGACACCATCCTGGTGCCGAAGGTCGGCGTGCCGTCCGACCTCTATATGGTCGAGGCCATGGTCAGCCAGATCGAGACGGCCAAGGGCTTCAAGACCAGGGTCGGCCTCGAAGCGCTGATCGAGACGGCGCTTGGCATGGCCAATGTCGAGGCAATCGCTGCCTTCGGCGGACGCCTCGAGGCTCTGCACTTCGGCGTTGCCGACTATTCAGCGAGCTGCAAGGCGCGCACCGTCAACATCGGCGGCCTCAACCCCGATTATCCGGGCGACCAGTGGCATTTCGCTATCTCGCGCATGACGGTTGCCTGCCGTGCCTACGGCCTGCGCGCCATCGACGGACCGTTCGGCGATTTCTCCGATCCGGAAGGCTACATCGCAGGCGCCAAGCGCGCCGCGGCTTTGGGCATCGAAGGCAAGTGGGCGATCCACCCCTCGCAGGTCGATCTTGCCAATTCGGTGTTCTCGCCGCCGGAAAAGGAAGTCACCCGCGCACGCCGCATCATCGAAGTGCTGAAGGAAGCGGAGGAGCAGGGCAAGGGCGCTGCAGCTCTCGACGGCAAGATGATCGACGCCGCGTCCGAGCGCATGGCCCGCAACGTGCTGGTCACGCATGACGCTATCGAACAGTCGGCGCGCGCCCGCAAGGTGCCTGCAAACTAGGCCTTGATCCCGGAAAGCGGGACCCGGTTTCCGGGCGATCACGGTCTAACTATTTGATTTGCCGCATTTGGCGACGCGAGGCGAATGCGCCTCGCTGCAAGATGCTTCAGGAGGAACTGACATGGATATTCATGAATACCAGGCCAAGGAACTTCTTTCGCGCTACTCGGTGCATATCCCGCGTGGCGGCCTAGCCTACAGCCCCGAACAGGCTGCCTATCGCGCCAGCGAGATCGGCGGCGGCAAGTGGGTGGTGAAGGCGCAGATCCATTCCGGTGCGCGCGGCAAGGCCGGCGGCATCCGCGTCTGCGCCTCGGACACCGAGGTTTCGGAAGCAGCCGAAGCCATGCTTGGCCGCAAGCTCGCCACCAAGCAGACCGGCCCCAAGGGCAAGCTCGTCTCACGCCTCTACATCGAGGAAACGGTTGATATCCGCCAGGAAATCTATCTTGGCATGGTGCTCGACCGCAAATCCGAGCGCGTGATGATCGTGGCATCGGCTTCCGGCGGCATGGAGATCGAGGAGATCGCCGAAAAGCAGCCCGACTCCATCATCCGCGCCACCGTCGATCCGGGCGCAGGCATGCAGCAGTTCCAGGCCCGCGAGATCGCCTTTGGCCTTGGCCTTGAAAACAGCCTGATCGGCAAGGCAGTGGACACGCTGCTCGGCTGCTACCGCGTGTTCCGCGACTACGACGCCTCCATGCTGGAGATCAATCCGCTGGTGGTGACGCGCGACGGCAACCTGATCGCGCTCGACGCCAAGATGTCGTTCGACGAAAACGCGCTGTTCCGCCGCCCCGAGATTTCGGAGCTGCGCGACAAGTCGCAGGAAGACCCGCGTGAAACCT
The DNA here is from genome assembly GCA_001897075.1 of Mesorhizobium sp. 61-13. Taxonomy (GTDB): domain Bacteria; phylum Pseudomonadota; class Alphaproteobacteria; order Rhizobiales; family Rhizobiaceae; genus Mesorhizobium. Next base: position 34,830 of record MKRZ01000069.1, read on the forward strand.
TCGCCAGCGACCGCGGCCTTTCCTATGTCGGCCTCGACGGCAACATCGGCTGCATCATCAACGGCGCAGGTCTCGCCATGGCGACGATGGACATGATCAAGATCGCGGGCGGCGAGCCTGCGAACTTCCTCGACATCGGCGGCGGTGCTTCGCCCGAGCGCGTGGCCAAGGCATTCCGCGCCGTTCTCGCCGACAAGAACATCGAGACCATCCTGGTCAACATCTTCGCCGGCATCAATCGTTGCGACTGGGTGGCAGAAGGCGTGGTCAAGGCCATGCGCGAGGTTGGCGTGAACGTGCCTCTGGTGGTTCGACTGGCGGGCACCAATGTCGAGGAAGGCCGCAAGATCCTTGCCGAGTCCGGCGAGAAGGTCATCGTGGCCGAAACGCTCGCGGAGGCTGCCGAAAAGGCGGTCGAAGCAATGAAGAGCTTTTCCAAGTCGAAAAAGCACTGAAGGGAGGACGAAATGAGCATTCTTCTCAATCACAGGACGCGCGTCGTCGTTCAGGGCCTGACCGGCAAGATCGGCAGCTTCCACGCAGCAGACATGAAGCGCTACGGCACCAATGTCGTGGGTGGCATCACGCCGGGCAAAGGCGGCATGGATCACAACGGCATCCCGGTGTTCAACACCGTCAAGGGCGCGGTGCGCGAGACCGGGGCCGAGGCCAGCATCGTGTTCGTTCCGCCGCCCTTTGCAGCGGATTCGATCATGGAAGCGGCCGACGCCGGCATCAAGTTCTGCGTCTGCATAACCGACGGCATCCCTTCCCAGGACATGATGCGGGTGAAGCGCTATATGCGCCGCTTCCGCTACGAAGACCGCATGCGGCTGATCGGCCCCAACTGCGCCGGCATGATCACGCCCGGACAGGCGATGATGGGCATCATGCCCGGCCATATCTATCTGCCGGGACGTGTCGGCATTGTTGGCCGGTCCGGAACTTTGGGTTATGAAGCTGCCTCGCAGATGAAGGAACTCGGCATTGGCGTTTCGACCAGTGTCGGCATCGGTGGCGATCCCATTAACGGTTCGTCATTCCTCGATATCCTAAAGCTGTTCGAACAGGATCCGGACACCGACGCTGTCGTCATGATCGGCGAGATCGGCGGACCGCAGGAGGCAGAGGCGGCCGAATGGGCCAGGCACAACATGCGCAAGCCGCTGATCGCGTACATCGCCGGCCTGTCTGCGCCGAAAGGCAAGCGCATGGGCCATGCGGGCGCCATCATCTCGGCCTTCGGCGAGTCGGCGCAGGAGAAGGTGGAAATCCTGCGCGACGCCGGCGTGACCATCGTGCCGACGCCAGCCGCATTCGGACCGACAGTTGCAAGCGTCCTCGAACAGCACCAGAAGGCCGCCTGACCCGACCAAGGTGCATAGGGGCCGGCGCAAGCCGGCCCCGATCCCATAAAAGCAGAGAGTGGATATGAAGCCTCGTGTAATCGTTACCCGTCGCTGGCCGGCAGCGGTCGAGCAGTTGCTGGCCGAGAATTTCGATGCGACCTTCAACCGGGGCGACGTGCCGCTCACAGCAACGCAGCTCAAGGCTGCGTTTTTGAATTTTGACGCGATCCTGCCGACCGTCAGTGACAAGCTGCCGAGGGCGGTTTTTCCGGAAGCGGATATCCGCACCAGGCTCATCGCCAACTACGGCGTCGGCTTCAGCCATATCGACATCGATGCCGCGCGCGACCACAATATCGCCGTCACCAACACCCCCGGCGTCTTGACCGACTGCACGGCTGACATCGCGCTCAGCCTGTTGCTGGCGGTTGCACGCCGGGCAGGTGAGGGCGAGCGCCAGTTGCGCGCCGGCGAATGGCACGGCTGGTGCCCGACCCACATGATCGGCACCAAGGTGACGGGCAAGACGCTTGGCATCATCGGCATGGGCCGCATCGGCAAGGCAGCCGCCAAGCGCGCGCATTTCGGCTTCGACATGGATATCGTTTTCTACAACCGCTCCAAGGTCGATGACGAAGAGACGCGCGCCATGGGCGCAAGGCAGCTCGGCTCGATCGAGGAGGTGCTGGCGCAATCCGACTTCGTGTCCCTGCATTGCCCGGGCGGGGCCGAGAACCGGCATCTCATCAATGCAGCCCGGCTTGCCGCAATGAAGAAGGGCGCGTTCCTCATCAATACCGCCCGCGGCGACGTCGTCGATCAGGACGCGCTGGTAGAGGCATTGGCAAGCGGCGGCATCGCCGGCGCCGGCCTCGACGTGTTTGCCAACGAGCCTGAAGTGCCGGCCGCGCTGGTCAAGATGGAGAATGTCGTGCTCTTGCCGCACCTCGGCAGTGCCACCGAGGAAACGCGCGTTGCCATGGGCATGAAGGCGTTTGAAAATCTCACGGCTTTCTTCGCCGGAAAGCCCCTACCAGATAAGGTAGCGTAAGCGCAGGCATTTAAAATTCTACTGTTTGGGCCCCGGACTTTTCAGTCCGGGGCCTTTGCTTTTGTAAGCCGAATTCCGATTCACTGTTGATTCTGCAAAGGCTTAGCAAGGCCTCGCCATTTCGTGCCCGTTTGGGTGTGCAAAGGCGACGCAGCAATTTCTCCGGGAGCATGCCGCGATTTTTCTTACGGGAATAAAAAATTCATGACAGTTGAATTTGCTATTGGAACCTGTTAGCTTCTTTTTCAGACATCAAACTGGCTGAGGTAACGGCGATGTGTGGAATTGTGGGACTGTTTTTGAAGGACAAGAAATTGGAGCCCCAGTTGGGCGCCCTGCTGTCCGAGATGCTGGTAACTATGACCGATCGCGGCCCGGACAGCGCCGGCATTGCCATCTACGGCAATGGCGCCAAGGGCCACGGCAAGCTCACCATCCAGTCGCCGAACCCGGAAGCTGATTTCAAGGGTCTCGACGCCGAGCTGGGCAAGAAGATCGGCACCAAGGTATCGTCGATCGTCAAGTCGACCCACGCGGTCTTCGACGTGCCGGTGGAAAAGCTTGAAGAGGCCCGCGCGGCAATCACCGAACTGCGCCCGAACGCCCGCGTCATGGGTGCTGGCGAAGCCATTGAAATCTACAAGGAAGTTGGTCTTCCTGCCGAAGTCGTGAAGCGCTTCGACGTCACCAAGATGAGCGGCAGCCACGGCATCGGCCACACCCGCATGGCGACCGAGTCGGCTGTCACCACCTTGGGCGCTCACCCCTTCTCGACCGGCCCGGACCAGTGCCTGGTTCACAACGGCTCGCTGTCGAACCACAACAATCTTCGTCGCGAGATGATCCGCGACGGCATGCGCTTCGAGACCGAGAACGACACCGAAGTCGCGGCTGCCTATCTCTCCTCCAAGATTGCCCACGGGCAGAACCTCGGCGAGGCGCTGGAATCGAGCCTCAACGATCTCGACGGCTTCTTCACCTTCGTCGTCGGCACCAAGAATGGCTTCGGCGTCGTTCGCGACCCGATTGCCTGCAAGCCCGCCGTCATGGCCGAAACCGACCAGTATGTCGCTTTCGGCTCGGAATACCGCGCGCTGGCCAACCTGCCCGGCATCGAGAATGCCCGGGTCTGGGAGCCGGAACCCTCAACCGTTTATTTCTGGGAGCACTGAGAGCATGCACGCGACCAATCTGGCCACAGCTCCAGCGAGCAAAGTGAATTACGAACCGAAGGTGTTCGACCTCAGCAAGATCACCTTGCGTGAGTTCAACCAGGCCCTTCATTCCATCCAGGACGGCACCAACGCCACCAGCTGGGAAGTTATCAACCCCAAGGGCAGCCATGCCGTGGCTGCCGGCGCAGAGCACCCGATCTCGATCGATGTGAAGGGCAGCGTCGGCTATTACTGCGGCGGCATGAACCAGAAGAGCACGATCACCGTGCACGGTTCGGCAGGCCCGGGCGTCGGCGAAAACATGATGTCGGGCACCATCGTCGTTAAGGGCGATGCCAGCCAGTACGCCGGCGCGACCGGCCGTGGCGGCCTGCTCGTCATCGAAGGCAATGCGTCCTCGCGTTGCGGCATTTCGATGAAGGGCATCAACATCGTGGTGCGTGGCAACATCGGCCACATGTCGGCCTTCATGGCTCAGTCTGGCAACCTCGTGGTTCTCGGCGACGCCGGCGACGCCTTCGGCGACTCCATCTATGAGGCCCGCCTGTTCGTACGCGGCAAGGTCAAGAGCCTTGGCGCCGACTGCATCGAAAAGGAAATGCGCCCCGAGCACATCGAGATCCTCAAGGATCTGTTGGCGAAAGCGGGCATCACCGACGTCAAGCCGGAGGAATTCAAGCGCTACGGTTCCGCGCGCACCCTCTACAACTTCAATATCGACAACGCCGACGCGTACTGAGGTAGAACATGTCCTATCATAATCCTCCTACTACACCGCGTGGATCGGCGACTTTCGATCAATACAGCATGTCGGAAATCCGCCGCGCAGCGGCGACCGGCATCTATGACATCCGTGGTTCGGGCGCCAAGCGCAAGGTTCCACATTTCGACGACCTCCTGTTCCTCGGCGCTTCCATTTCGCGTTACCCGCTCGAGGGCTACCGCGAAAAATGCGAAACCAAGGTCACGCTCGGCACCCGCTTCGCCAAGAAGCCGATCGAGCTGAAGATCCCGATCACGGTCGCCGGCATGAGCTTCGGCTCGCTGTCGGGCCCGGCCAAGGAAGCCCTCGGTCGCGGCGCGACCATTGCCGGCACCTCGACCACCACCGGCGACGGTGGCATGACCGAGGAAGAGCGCGGCCATTCGCAGACCCTGGTCTACCAGTACCTGCCTTCCCGCTACGGCATGAACCCACGCGACCTGCGTCGCGCCGACGCCATTGAAGTGGTTGTCGGTCAGGGCGCCAAGCCAGGCGGCGGCGGCATGCTGCTCGGCCAGAAGATTTCCGATCGCGTTGCCGAAATGCGCACGCTGCCCAAGGGCATCGACCAGCGTTCGGCTTGCCGTCACCCTGACTGGACGGGCCCGGACGATCTCGAGATCAAGATCCTCGAACTGCGCGAAATCACCGACTGGGAAAAGCCGATCTACGTCAAGATTGGCGGCGCGCGTCCTTACTACGACACGGCACTTGCAGTTAAGGCAGGCGCGGATGTCGTCGTTCTCGACGGCATGCAGGGCGGCACCGCCGCCACGCAGGAAGTGTTCATCGAGCATGTCGGCCAGCCGACGCTCGCCTGCATTCGTCCTGCCGTTAAGGCGCTGCAGGATCTCGGCATGCACCGCAAGGTCCAGCTCATCGTCTCCGGCGGTATCCGCAACGGCGCCGATGTCGCCAAGGCTCTTGCGCTCGGTGCGGACGTCGTATCGGTTGGTACCGCTGCGCTTATCGCGCTCGGCGACAACGACCCTCGCTGGGAATCCGAATACCAGAAGCTCGGCACCACCGCCGGCTGCTACGACGACTGGCATGAAGGCAAGGATCCGGCTGGCATTACCACCCAGGACGCGGAACTGATGAAACGCGTCGACCCGATCGCCGCCGGTCGGCGTTTGGCGAACTACCTGAAAGTCATGACGCTGGAAGCGCAGACCATCGCGCGCGCCTGCGGCAAGAACCACGTGCATAACCTTGAGCCGGAAGATTTGTGTGCGTTGACGATCGAGGCCGCCGCCATGGCGCGCGTCCCGCTTGCCGGCACCAGTTGGATCCCCGGGCAGGGCGGTCTCTAAGCCATACCTCCGAAGCTACTAAACAGGGGAACTGCAATGGGAACATTCGAGGCGAAACTGGAGGGATCGGCTGTGAGCGACCTTACCGACTATGCCAAGGCCCGTAATATCAAGTACTTCATGGTAACTTTCACCGACATCTTCGGTGTCCAGAGAGCCAAGTTGGTTCCTGCACGCGCCATCGGTGACATGCAAAAGGACGGAGCTGGCTTTGCCGGCTTCGCCACCTGGCTGGATTTGACCCCGGCCCACCCGGACATGCTGGCAGTGCCGGATCCGTCCTCCGTCATCCAGCTTCCCTGGAAGCCGGAAGTCGCATGGCTCGCTTCCGACTGCGTCATGGAAGGCAAGAGCGTCGACCAGGCTCCGCGCAACACGCTGAAGCGTCTCGTCGCCGAAGCAGCCAAGGAAGGCATCCGCGTCAAGACCGGTGTCGAGCCGGAGTTCTTCCTGACGACGCCGGACGGCAAGCTCATCTCCGATGAACTCGACCGTTCGAACAAGCCTTGCTACGACCAGCAGGCCGTCATGCGCCGCTACGACATCATCGCCGAAGTTGCAGACGCGATGCTCGAACTCGGCTGGGAGCCGTATCAGAACGACCACGAGGACGCCAACGGCCAGTTCGAAATGAACTGGGCTTACGATGATGTTCTCGCGACCGCCGACAAGTACTCGTTCTTCAAGTTCATGATGAAGACGGTTGCCGAAAAGCACGGCTTGCGGGCCACCTTCATGCCGAAGCCGTTCCCGGGCCTGACCGGCAATGGCTGCCATGCGCACATCTCCGCATGGGACCTGACCGGCAAGAAGAACGTGTTTGCCGACAAGAACGCCAAGGACGGCCTGTCCGAGCGCGGCATGCACTTCCTCGGCGGCATCATGAAGCACGCTTCCGGCATGGCCGCCATCACCAACCCGACGGTCAATTCCTATAAGCGCATCAACGCTCCGCGCACCACCTCGGGCGCAACCTGGGCACCGAACACGGTGACCTGGACCGGCAACAACCGCACCCACATGGTTCGCGTTCCGGGCCCGGGCCGCTTCGAGCTTCGTCTGCCCGACGGCGCGTCCAATCCGTACCTGATGCAGGCCGTCATCGTTGCGGCCGGTCTCAGCGGACTGCGCAGCAAGGCTGATCCGGGCAAGCGCAGCGACATCAACATGTACCAGGACGGCCATACGGTGAAGTCGGGTCCGAAGCTGCCGCTGAACCTGCTTGACGCCATCCGCATGTTCGACAAGGACAAGGAACTGAAGGCGGCCCTGGGCGAAGACCTGTCCAACGGCTTCATCAAGCTGAAGATGCAGGAGTGGAATTCCTACACCACCCACTTCACGCAATGGGAAGTCGACAACACGCTCGATTGTTGATCGGCAACATATCCAGCACCGCGGCGCTTGCGCGCCGCGGTGTTCCATTGACCCGAACATGAATCCCGCGCAGCGGAATATGGATGTCATGAAGTATTCGATTTTTTCTTTGGCGCGGGCGGCTTTGTCGAGCCACAAGAACTGGGGCCGTGCCTGGCGCGACCCGGCGCCCAAGAGCCACTACGACGTGGTCATCATCGGCGGCGGCGGTCATGGTCTTGCGACCGCCTATTTCCTGGCCAAGGAGTACGGCATCCGCAACATCGCGGTGCTGGAAAAGGGCTGGATCGGCTCCGGCAACGCCGGCCGCAACACCACCATCATCCGCTCCAACTACATGCTTCCGGGCAACACCAGCTTCTATGAGCTGTCGATGAAGCTCTGGGAACGCATGGAGCAGGACCTCAACTACAACACGATGGTCAGCCAGCGCGGCATCATCAATCTTTACCATTCCGACGCCCAGCGCGACGCGTTCGCGCGGCGCGGCAATGCGATGCGGATCAACGGCATCGACGCCGAGCTTCTCGACGCCACCGAGATCCGCAAGATCTTGCCCTTCCTGAACTACGACAATGCGCGCTTCCCCATCCAGGGCGGCTTGATGCAGCGTCGCGGCGGCACCGCCCGTCACGATGCCGTGGTCTGGGGCTATGCCCGCGCGGCCGACGAGTTCGGCGTGGACATCATCCAGAATTGCGAAGTGACCGGCTTCCAGCGCACCAACGGGCGCATCACGGGTGTCGAGACCAGTCGCGGCATCATCGGCGCCGGCAAGGTCGGCATGGCGGTTGCCGGCAGTTCCTCGCGCGTTGCGGCAATGGCCGGCCTGCGTCTGCCGATCGAAAGCCACGTCCTCCAGGCGTTCGTGTCGGAAGCCATCAAGCCGCTGATCCCGGGCGTCGTTACCTTCGGCGCCGGCCACTTCTATGTCAGCCAGTCCGACAAGGGCGGCCTTGTCTTCGGCGGCGATCTCGACGGTTACAATTCCTATGCCCAGCGCGGCAACATGCCGGTGATGGAAGACGTCTGCGAAGGCGGCATGGCGATCATGCCGATGATCGGGCGCGTGCGGCTGCTGCGCCAATGGGGCGGCATCATGGACATGTCGATGGACGGCACGCCGATCATCGACAAGACGCCGGTCGACGGGCTCTACCTCAACGCTGGCTGGTGCTACGGCGGCTTCAAGGCGACGCCTGCCTCAGGGCTGGTCTTTGCCCATCTTCTGGCGCGCGACGAGCCGCATGAGGAAGGCAGACGCTTCCGCCTCGACCGTTTCCGGCGCGGCGCGATGATCGACGAAAAGGGCCAGGGCGCCCAACCAAACCTGCATTAAACAAGCGAGACTGGCGAATGCGTATTGCATGTCCCTTCTGCGGCGCACGCGACTCGGGCGAGTTTACTTACCTTGGCGACGCCTCACCGAAACGGCCTGACGCTCCGATCGACGGCGGCACGGCTGTCGAGGATCAATTCTACGACTACGTCTACCTGCGCGATAACGTGGCCGGGCTCACCCGTGAATACTGGTACCACGGTGGTGGCTGCCGGTCCTGGCTGATTGCCGAGCGCAGCACGACAACCCATGAATTCAAGTCGGTAACGGCAGCCCCCGGTGCGGGTGCCGCGAAGGCGAAGCAAGCAGGAGAACGGTGATGGAGGGTAGCACCAGAACCGTCGCGGGCCAGTCGCACCGCCTGGGTGCCGGCGGCCAGATCGACCGCAATGCGCCGTTGAACTTCAGCTTCGACGGCAAGGAGATGACCGGCTTTGCCGGCGACACGCTGGCCTCCGCGCTGGTCGCCAACGGCGTTCGGCTGGTTGGCCGTTCCTTCAAGTATCACCGTCCGCGCGGCATCCTGACCGCCGGTCCGGAAGAGCCGAACGCACTGGTGGAACTGCGCACCGGCGCGCGGCGCGAAGCCAATACCCGCGCCACCACGTCGGAGCTCTATGACGGCCTCGTCGCGCAGAGCCAGAACCGCTGGCCTTCGCTGCGCCATGACTTCATGTCGGTCAACCAGCTGGCGTCGCCGATCTTCGTCGCCGGCTTCTACTACAAGACCTTCATGTGGCCGGCCAAGTTCTGGGAAGCCTTGTATGAGCCCGCAATCCGCCGTGCTGCCGGTCTCGGCAAGACGGCTGGCATTGCCGATCCGGACCACTACGACAAGGCCTGGGCACATTGCGATGTGCTGGTCGTCGGCGGTGGCGCGACCGGTCTTGCGGCGGCGCTCTCGGCCGGCCGTGCTGGCGCGCGCGTTATCCTTTGCGATGACGACAGCCGTCTTGGCGGCAGGCTGCAGTCCGATGGCGGCGTGATCGACGGCGTCGACGCGTTGCAGTGGGTGCAGTCGGCGGTCGCAGAACTTTCTTCGCTGCCAAATGTCCGCATCATGACCCGCACGGCTGTGTTCGGTGTCTATGACAGCGGCGACTTCGGTGCGCTGGAGCGCGTCAACGACCACGTGCCGCAACCGCCTGAGCATCAGGTTCGCCAGCGCCTGTGGCGCATTGCTGCCAAGCGCAGCGTCGTTGGTGCAGGCGCCATCGAGCGTCCTATCGTGTTCCCGGGCAACGACCGCCCTGCGGTCATGATGGCCTCGGCTGTCCGCACCTATGTGAACCGCTTTGCCGCCCTGCCGGGCAAGCGCATCGCGCTTTTCGTCAACAATGACGATGGCTGGAGCACGGTCGATGCCATTCGCCGTGCCGGCGTGGAAGTGGCAGCCGTGATCGATCCGCGCGGCAAGCCGGCGACGGGCGATTACTCCGGTATCCGTGTCATCCAGGGCGTCGTCGCCGATGTCGGCGGCAGCGTCGATGGCGTCAGCAGCATCACCGTGGCAGGTGCTGGCGGCAACCAGAAGATCGATGCAGACTGCCTGGCGATGTCGGGCGGCTGGAACCCCAACCTGGCGCTTTCCTGCTTCCATCGCGGCAAGCCTGAATGGCGCGACGACATTGCGGCATTCGTGCCGGCCAACGCTCCCGCCGGCATGACCATGGCGGGTGCGGCCAATGGCGACCTGTCGCTTGGCGCGTGCCTGCGCACCGGCCATGCCGCAGGCGCGATGGCAGCCGCCGAAGCAGGTGCCAAGGGCAAGTCCGGCAACGCCGCCAAGGCCTCGGACGAAGCTTTCTCGATCAAGCCTTTGTGGCATGTCCAGGTGAAGGGCAAGGCGTTTGTCGATTTCCAGCACGACGTCACCGCTTCCGACGTGAAGTTGGCGCAGCGCGAAGGCTATGAATCGGTCGAGCACCTCAAGCGCTACACCACGCTTGGCATGGCGACCGACCAGGGCAAGACGTCCAACGTCACCGGCCTTGCCATCATGGCCGATGCGGTTGGCCGCAGCATCGCCGACACCGGAACCACCGTCTACCGCCCGCCCTATGCGCCGGTCGCGATCGGTGCGCTGGCTGGTCACAACCGCGATGAAAACTTCCATGCCACGCGCCTGACGCCTTCGCATCATTGGGCCGCGGAGCGTGGTGCGGTGTTCGTGGACACCGGCCTGTGGAAGCGCGCGCAGTGGTTTCCGCTGCCGGGCGAAACCGACTGGCTGCAGTCGGTGACGCGTGAAGTGCTGGCGGTCCGCAACGGCGTTGGCTTCTGCGATGTCTCGACGCTGGGCAAGGTCGATGTGCGTGGCGCGGATGCTGGCACTTTCCTCGACCGCGTCTATATCAATGCCTTCTCCGCTCTTGGCGTGGGCAAGGCGCGCTACGGCCTGATGCTGCGCGAAGACGGTATCGTCATGGATGACGGCACCACCTCGCGTCTCGCCGAAGACCACTATTTCATGACCACGACCACGGCCAAGGCCGGTCCGGTGATGCAGCACCTCGAATTCTGCCGGCAGGTTCTTTGGCCTGAACTCGATGTGCAGCTGTCGTCGGCGACCGACCAGTGGGCGCAGTTCTCGATTGCCGGTCCGCGCACGCGTGACTTGCTGCAGGCGCTCGTCGATCCGTCGGAAGACATGTCGAACGAAGGCTTCCCCTTCATGGGCGTGCGCACGGTAAAACTGCGCGGCGGCATGGAAGCGCGCCTGTTCCGCATTTCCTTCTCCGGTGAAATGGCCTTCGAAATCGCGGTGCCGGCTCGCTATGGCGAGGCGATGGCGCGCAACTTGATGATTGCCGGCGAACCCTTCGGCGTTACGCCTTACGGCACTGAAGCGCTGGGCGTGATGCGCATCGAAAAGGGCCACGTCGCGGGTCCGGAACTGAACGGCACGACAACTGCGGGCGATCTCGGTCTCGGCAAGATGGCGTCGAAGAAGAAGGACTTCATCGGCCGCGTGCTCTCGCAGCGCGAGGCGCTGACCGCTCCCGATCGTCAGGTCGTCGTCGGCATCCGTCCGGTCGACAAGACGCGCCGCCTGCGCTCCGGGGCCCACATCGTGCCGAAGGGCGCGGTGCCCGGACCGGAGACGGATCAGGGCTACGTCACCTCGGTCTGCTTCTCGCCGACGCAAAACCAGTGGCTGGGCCTTGGCCTCGTGTCGCATGGCGCTGAACGTCATGGCGAAATCGTCAAGGCGCACGATCCGTTGCGTAACGAAACCTACGATGTCGAGCTTTGCAGCCCGGTGTTCTACGATCCTGAGGGAGTGCGCCAGCGTGCCTGATTTTGTCTGGAGTTCGCAATCGCCGCTTAAGAAGGCGCTCGTTCCCGGTCGTCATGGCGCGGGCAAGGCGGCACCGGGCGTTTCGCTGTCGCATGTCAGCGACATCGCGCTTGTTCAGGTCATGACACGGCGCGGCCGCAACGCGGACGTGGCAAAGGCTGCAAAGAAGCTTTTTGGAGCCGAGCCGCCTGCCGCTCTCAAGATATCGAGCGGCAAGGTCGTGACCTTGGTGTGGTCCGGTCCTGACCAGTTCCTCGCATTTTCGGAATTGCCGCAGACAGCTCCGTCCGTCGAGCAGCAGGAACAGGCATTTGCCGGTTCGGCGTCGCTTTCCAACCAGTCGGACGGCCGCTGCCAGATACGCATTTCCGGCCCGAATGCGCGCGATGCGCTTGCCAAGATGACGTCGCTCGACCTGCACGACACGGTGTTCCCGGTCGGCTCTGCAGCCACGACATCGATCGATCACACCGCGGTGAATTTCTGGCGCGAGGCAGACGACGCAAGCGGAAACCCCGTCTATGTGGCGCTGGTCTTCACCAGCTTCTCAGACACGCTGTGGCACCTTTTCGTTGAGTCTTCGCTGGAATATGGAGTTGAGGTCGCCGCCATCGGCGCCGGTCACTGACGGGTTCCGACCCTCGGCTGCCGGCGCGATGCGCCGGCACAAATGCCTCGGCAGGGCGAATTTTGCGCCGCATTTTCCGGCAGCGACATATTGGTTCGCGTGCTCGACTGTATATTTGGCTAAGGCCATCTAACAGTGTTGGCAAGGAGGCCAACGCGCGATGATGCGGATCCAGATCGAGGCTTTGTGGAATTTCACCAGCGAGACCTCGCCGCATTCGATGCGCGTCATCTTGAGCATCCTGCGTGAAATCAAGCAAACCGGAACGCTTGCCAGCGCGGCCGACCACAGCGGCATGTCCTATCGCCATGCCTGGAACCTTGTCGATCAATGGTCGGCATTCTTCGGCGAACCGCTGGTGGAACGCCAGCGCGGCAAGGGCACGCATCTGACCGCGCTCGGCAACAAGCTGGTCTGGGCCGAACAGCATCTCAATGCGCGCCTTGGGCCACAATT
>MKRZ01000070.1:0-12152 GCA_001897075.1 Mesorhizobium sp. 61-13
CAAATCCCTCGCGGTCGTCCCCGGTCATGCAAGCGCCTTGGTGAGTTGATCCCGAATTTCGTGTGCTGTCAGGTCTAGCTGCAACGGCGTCACCGAGACAAGCCGGTTGCGCATGGCGTGAATGTCGGTGCCGAGCTTGCCTTCCGCCGGCTCTCGCCCGAAGCGCAGCCAATAATAGGGCAGCCCTCGCCCGTCCCGGCGTTCATCGACCCAGAGGCTGTGCACCACCTTGCCTTGCGAGGTGACGACGGTGCCTTCGACATCTTCCGGAGCGCAGTTCGGAAAATTGACGTTGAGCAGAACGCCGTTCGACAGCGGAACGGAAATGAGCTTCTTCAACAGCGCGGGAGCCAGCGTCTCGGCGGTTGCATAAGGAACGATGCGATCTTCCCCGGCATAGCTGTAGGCCTGGCTGATGGCGATGGAGCGGATGCCGAGCAACGCGCCTTCCATCGCCCCGGCGACTGTGCCCGAATAGGTCACGTCATCGGCAATGTTGGCACCGGAATTGATGCCGGACAGGATGAGATCCGGCAGATCGGGCAGGATCTTGCGGGCACCCATGATGACGCAATCTGTCGGCGTGCCGCGAACGGCGAAGTGCTTTTCACCGATCTTGCGCAGGCGCAGCGGATCGGAAATCGACAGTGAGTGCGCGTAGCCCGACTGGTCGTTCTCCGGCGCGACCACCCAGACATCGTCGGACAGCGTGCGTGCAACGCGCTCAAGCGATTCAAGGCCCTCCGCGTGGATGCCGTCGTCGTTGGTGAGCAGGATGCGCATCAGGCTTCGGCCTATTTCGCTTCGATCTTCGTGATGCCGCCCATGTAAGGCCGCAGCGCATCCGGGACGGAGATGCTGCCATCCTCGTTCTGGTAGTTCTCCATGACGGCGATGAGCGCGCGACCGACGGCGACGCCGGACCCGTTTAGCGTATGGACGAAGAAATTGCCCCTGCCGTCCTTGTCCTTGTAGCGGGCGTTCATGCGGCGGGCCTGGAAATCGCCGCAGACGGAGCAGGACGAGATTTCGCGATAGGTGTTTTGGCCCGGCAGCCAAACCTCGATGTCATAGGTCTTGCGCGCGCCGAAACCCATGTCGCCGGTGCAAAGCGTAACCGTGCGGAACGGCAGGCCAAGGCGCTTCAGCACTTCCTCGGCGCAACCGGTCATGCGCTCATGCTCGGCAAGCGAGCTTTCCGTATCGGTGATCGACACCAACTCGACCTTGTAGAACTGGTGCTGGCGCAGCATGCCGCGCGTATCGCGACCGGCGGAACCGGCTTCCGAACGGAAGCAAGGCGTGAGCGCCGTGAGCCGAAGCGGCAGCTTGTCGTGCGCGGTGATCTCCTCGCGCACAAGATTTGTGAGCGGCACCTCGGCGGTCGGGACAAGGCCCAGCCTGCCATCGCCATGACGAACGAAGAACAAATCTTCCTCGAACTTCGGCAACTGGTTGGTGCCGAACAGCACCTCGTCGCGCACCATCAGCGGCGGCTGCACTTCCGTATAGCCGTGCTCGGTCGTGTGCAGGTCGAGCATGAACTGGCCGAGCGCTCGTTCCAGCCGCGCCAGATGACCCTTGAGCACCGTGAAGCGCGCGCCAGACAGCCTGGCGGCATGTTCGAAGTCCATCATGCCGAGGGATTCGCCGATCTCGAAATGCTCGCGCACCCAGTTCGGCCGAGCCGCGATCGTGCCGACTTTGTGCACTTCGACATTGTCATGCTCGTCCTTGCCGACAGGAACGTCTTCAAGCGGCACGTTCGGAATGACGGCAAGCGCGTCGTTGAGTTCCTTGTCGAGGCGACGTTCTTCAGCCTCGCCATTCTGGATCAAGGTCTTGATGTCACCGACTTCCGCCTTCAACTTTTCGGCCAATGCGGCATCCTTGGCAGCCATTGCCTTGCCGATTTCCTTCGAAGCGGCGTTGCGGCGCTCCTGCGCCTGCTGCAATTCAAGTAGGTGCGCGCGGCGCGCCTCATCCTTGGTGACAAGACCGTCAACCGTCGACTGCGCATCGGCATCCGACCACGAGCGCCTCTTCAGCGCATCGACAAGGGCCTTGGGGTTCTCGCGAATCCACTTGATGTCAAGCATGGTCGGGCAAATCCTCACTGATGCGCCAAGGGGGTAAACCGCAACCCGAAACGATGCAAGGCACGGCAAAGCGGTGCGTTGCATTTTTCAACTAATGCACGGAATCGGATCAGCACGGTTCTTGCCCGGAGGTTGAAATAGGGCAAATGTGGCTTTGTCGGCAAGACAGAGAATGGAGGTCGGTTTATCGCGATGAGCGAGATCATTCTTCACAACTACTACCGGTCATCGACCTCGTACCGGGTGCGCATCGCGCTTGAAATGAAAGGGATCGAGTATCGCTACGTGCCGCACCACCTGCGCCATGGCGAGCACCTTGAGCCGGCCTATCTTTCGGTCAATCCGCAGGGACTGGTGCCTGCCCTGATCTGGAGCGACGGAACGCTGCTGGTGCAGTCGCTGGCAATCATCGAATTCCTCGACGAGGTAGCACCCAATCCGCCGCTTTTGCCGCAAGACGCTGCGGGGCGTGCGCGTGTGCGCATGCTGGCCCAGATGATTGCCTGCGACATCCATCCGGTGAACAACCTGCGTGTGCTGACCAGCCTGCGCACGGTGTTCAACGCCGGCGATCAGGACGTCATAAACTGGTTCCGCCATTGGGTGAACGAGGGTTTCCAGCCGCTTGAAAAGATTCTCTATTCATCGCCGGAAACCGGGAAGTTCTGTCATGGGGACACACCGGGCCTTGCCGACATCTGCCTGGTTGCGCAGGTGGTGAACAATGCCCGCTTCAAGGTGGATATGAGCCCATACCCGACCATCAGCCGCATCCACGCCGCTTGCATGGAATTGCCCGCTTTCGTACGGGCCGCGCCGCAAAACCAGATCGACGCCGAGTAAGTCAGGTCTACGCTGCGGGTTTCTTGCGCCGCTCGTAAAACATGACCAGCGTCTCGGCGATGAGCGCCGGCGTTTCCTCTCCCTCGATTTCGACCGTATTCGAGAACTTCATCAGATATTGGCCGGGAGCCTTGTCCTGCACCGACACCAATGTGGCGCGCATGCGTACCCGCGATCCGACCTTGACCGGGTTGAGGAAGCGGACCTTGTCGAGGCCATAGTTGAAGGCGGCGCGAATGTTTTCGGGCATGAAGCCCAAATCCTGGCAAAGCGCGCCGATGATCGAAAGCGTCAGGTAGCCATGCGCAATCGTCACGCGGAAAGGGCTTTCGCGCCGCGCACGCTCGGGATCGGTATGCAACCATTGATGATCGCCGGTGCAATCGGCGAATTGATCGATGCGGGATTGATCGATCAGCGTCCAACCGGAGACGCCCAGTTCCTGACCGGTCATGGCCTTCATTTCATCAAAGGTGAGAGATTTTTCCGTCATGCCGACTTTCTGCAAATTCCAGTCAATCCCGGTGGCTCCAAAAGCCCGGGCACCAAAACACCGATAAGTGTATGAAAGCTTGAAGCTGTCCTACTTGCCCTTTTCGTAACCTTCGCGAATTTCCTGCAATGCGTCCTTGATACGTCCGCGCAGGATATCGACCGATTCCGAGCCCGACTTCTTGACGAGATCGGCGACCTCGCTGGCATTCTTCACCGCGGCTTCAAAGGATTTGCGGGCGAACTCGGTTTGCTTCGCGACCATGTCCTGGGCATTTCCGGGCACTTTGTAGTTCTGCGCCATCTCGCTGATTTCATGGAGCGATTCCTCCAGCATTTCGCGCTGCCGCTTGAAAAGCGAGGAGGCTCCCGCCGCGGATGCCTTGGCCGATTTCTCGAGGGCCTCAAGGTTCTTGCGATGGTGGTCAAGGATGGCATCGACATCGACGTTCGGCATTTTCAGGTCGCGGCCAAACCTCGTGAACATGTCGATAAAGGAATCAGCATTCGGTTGCTTGGCCATGAGCGTATCTCCATCCAATTGCGCAGCGCCGCGTCACTTCAAGGAACATAGGCCACATAGCCACGTGGTCAATTGGCTGCGAACAGGTGTTCGAGGCCGAAAAGCGCCAACCCGGCCAAGCCGCCGATGAGCATGCCGTTGAAGCGGATATATTGCAGGTCCCTGCCGATATTGAGTTCGACCAGCCGCGTGAGTTGTCCAAGGTCCCACCGCTTGACCTGATCGGCGATGAAGGTTGAAACGCCGCTCTTCTGGTTTTCGATGAAGGATTCCAGTGCGACGACGAAGCCGGCATTCATGTCGGCCCTGATCTGCGGGTCGCGAGCCAGATTGCTGCCGATCTCGACGAACATGTTGGCCAGATGCGAGCGGACGGCCCCGTTGGCGCTCTTTGCATCCTGCTCCAGAAACGCCCGCAGGCTGCCCCACAGCGTTGCCGCAAGGTCGCGCATTTCCGGCCGTTCGAGCAGGTCCTGCTTCAGCTTTTCCGCGCGTTTCGCATAGTCCTTCGAGGTCTTGAGCCGCTCGATCATGCGACGCGCAAACTGGTCGAATTCCTCGCGCAACGGGTGGTCCTGATCGGCCTTGACCTCTTCCAACAGCGCGCCGGCGGAGGCGACGATCTTCGTCAACAGATAGGCGTCAGCACGGAAAAGGTTGAAGACGGTGGGCAGTTCATCGTGGATTTTCTGGCGCATGACCGAAAGCGCCCGCTCGTCGTTGAGGAATTTGGCCACCGCGCGAATGAACTCGTCGAACAGCTTTTGATGGCCGCGATCATCGGTGAATGCCGATAGCAGGTCTGCCGCCAGCGGTGCGACCTGCACCTTTTCCAGTTCGTCCAGCATGCGCTTGCCGGCAAATTCGCGCAGACCGGATTGCTCGATGGCCGAAAGCATCTGCGGCACCAGTTTGCTGACAAACCGGGAAAGCCCGGCTGCGCGCCGGCCATCCGCCAGCCAATCGGCAACAAGTGCCGCGAAATCCACTTCCTTCAGCTTTTCCCTGACCGGGCCGGGAGCGAGGAAATTCGCTTCGATGAATCGGCCGAGATTGTCGGCGATACGGGTCTGGTTGGACGGAATGATCGCGGTATGCGGGATAGGCAGGCCAAGCGGCCGCTTGAACAGCGCCACCACCGCATACCAATCGGCAAGGCCGCCAATGGTGGCAGCTTCGGCAAAAGCGGCGACCAGCGCCACGGCCGGGTAGCGATTTTCCAAAGACTTGGCAGCGATGAAAACGACGATGCAAAGCACCAGCGCACCGGTTGCCAGAAGCTTTGTGCGCCGCAGCGCGGCAATCTTGGCCACGGCATCGGCTGTTGCATCGATACCGGCTATGGCCGCACTGCCTGAACCCGACATTGACATCTCACCTTCGCGATTCTGCTGCACAAACCTAACACCTCTCGGCGCGAAACACCGACCTTCTCAAACGACAAGGCTGGCAAGTTGCGCGCCGCTTCTATAGTTGTTGCACCGCCGAAAAGCTGAGGACACACGATGCCGAACAAGAACATCGACCACGCCTTCACCGCCCGCACCGCACTTGGTGCTGCATCGGAACCAACCTATGCCGGCGCTTTGTCCTTCATGCGACGCAGATACACCAAGGACGTCAGGGGCGCGGACGCTGTGGTGTGGGGCATCCCGTTCGACGCCGCGGTGACGAACCGCCCTGGCGCCCGCTTCGGGCCGCAGGCGATCCGCCGCGCTTCGGCCATTTTGGACAACGATCCGCAATATCCCTTTTCGCGCGACCTGTTCGAAAACCTGGCCGTGGTGGACTATGGCGACTGCCTGCTGGACAGCGGCAACCATCAGAAGACGCCGGCCACCATCGAGCGGGAAGCCGCGAAGATCCTCAAGTCCGGCGCGTTCCTGCTGACGCTGGGCGGCGACCATTTCGTCACATGGCCGCTGCTCAAGGCACATGCCGCGATCCACGGACCGCTGGCCATGGTGCAGTTCGACGCGCATCAGGACACCTGGCCTGACGACGGCAAGCGCATCGACCACGGCTCATTCGTCGGCCGCGCTGTAAAGGAAGGCATCATCGATCCCGACCGCTCGATCCAGATCGGCATCAGGACGCACGCGCCGGATACGTTCGGCATCAAGATCCTGCACGGGCATGAAATCGAGGAAATGCGCGCGGCCGACATCGCTTACGCCATCGTCGAGCGCACCGGCGGGCGAAAGACATACCTGACCTTCGACATCGATTGCCTCGATCCCGCCTTTGCGCCGGGAACGGGAACGCCGGTGGCGGGCGGGCCATCGTCGGCGCGGATTCTTTCGACCCTGCGTCAACTCGGCCAGATCGATATCGTCGGCGCCGACGTCGTGGAGGTTGCGCCGGCCTACGATCACGCCGATATAACGGCCATCGCCGGTTCCATGGTGGCGATGCACTATCTGGGCCTGCTTGCCGAACGCAAGGCGCGCGCGCAGGAAGGCCACAACAACCTCAATCATGGTCAAGGCATCTAGGCCAAGCAGGCAATTCAAGCGGAATAGCGGACAATGAAACCGAAAATCTTCATCGACGGCGAACACGGCACGACAGGGCTCCAGATCAGGACGCTGCTGGCGGACCGCCGCGATCTCGATATCATTTCGGTGCCGACCGAACGCCGCAAGGAAAATGCGGCGCGGGCGGAATATCTGAACGCCGCCGACATCGCCATCCTTTGCCTGCCCGATGATGCGGCGCGCGAGAGCGTTTCGCTGATCGAGAACGACACGACGCGCGTGATAGATGCCTCGACTGCGCATCGCGTCGCCGAAGGCTGGGACTACGGCTTTGCCGAAATCGACAAGAACCAGCCTGCGAAAATCGCTTCGGCGAAGCGCGTGGCCAATCCCGGCTGCTGGCCGCAGGGACCGATCGCGGTATTGCGGCCGCTGGTAGCCGCAGGGCTTCTGCCGGCGAACTATCCGGTGACCGTGAACGGCATTACCGGCTATTCCGGTGGCGGGCGGACTATGATCGAGGATTACGAAGCAAAGGGCGAGAGCGCTTCGGAGTTCCTGCCTTACGGCCTGACGCTGCAGCACAAGCACGTGCCCGAGATCAAGGCCTATGCCGGACTGGCGCGCGATCCGATCATGCAGCCGGCCGTCGGCAATTTCGCGCAAGGCATGGTGACCGTCGTGCCGCTGCAACTGGGTGCGCTCGACTACGTACCGACCGGTGCGCAATTGCACGCGGCGATCGCCGATCACTTCGCGGCCATCGAAGGCGGCGTCGTCGAGGTAGCACCCTACGAGCAGCTCGAGCGCGTGCCGGACATCGACCCGGAGCACTATAACGGCACCAACCGCATGAAGGTGCACGTCTTCGCCAATGACGACCGCGCACAGGCGTTGCTGATCGCCGTCTACGACAATCTCGGCAAAGGCGCTTCCGGCGCTGCGGTCCAGAACCTCAATCTGATGCTCGGCGGCAGGCATTGACCAAGCCGCCGGATTTTCCGGACGAATGGAAAATCGACGCCTTCGAATTCCTAGCCGAGACGTTCAGCAGCGTGATCTGGAAGGTCGCGCAAGCTGACGGGACGCTTGCAGTCGTCAAGGACGTCAAGCAGTTCGACGACATGGAAGACGAATTGCGCGGCGCGCATCTGCTGGCGTGGCGGCGGGGAAATGGATTGGTCCGTCTGCTTGGCCGGCATGGCAACGCGATGCTGCTGGAGTATGCGGGCGAGCGCCACCTTTCCGAAGGTCTGGACGAAGCGACGGACATGGCCGCGAGTGAGGTTGCGGCGCAGGTGATGCAAAGGCTGCACGGCGCAAGCGACCACCCTGCCCCGGCAGAACTCCAGCAATTGTCCGAACGATTCGCCGCCTTGTTTGCAAAGGCCGAACGGGACCGTACGGCAGGCCTGTCGTCACCCTATGTTGAGGCCGCCGGAGTGGCACAGCATCTGCTTGATGATGCCAAGGGGGTGCGCCCGCTCCACGGCGATCTTCATCACGACAACATCCTGTTCGGCACGCGCGGCTGGCTGGCCATCGATCCAAAGGGCGTGCTGGGCGATCCGGGCTTCGACGCGGCGAACCTGTTCTACAATCCGCTGGAGCGGGACGATCTCTGCCTTGCACCAGAGCGCATCGCCGGGATGGCGGATGTGTTTTCAAAATCGATGAGGCAGGACCCACGCCGCCTGCTCGACCATGCTTTCGCCTATGGCTGCCTCTCGGCAACGTGGCATCACGACGACGGAAACAGCCGCGACGAAAATCGCGAACTGGCCGTGGCCTCGGCCATCCGCGCGGTCAGGCTAGACTTTTAGGCGCTATCTCGCGGAAGCGGATACGCGCCCTTGGTGCCGCGCCAGTGGGCGGCGGCGAAGCCGAGCACGACCAAGGCAAAACCCTGATGCGTCAGCGCCAAATGCAACGGCACCTGCATCACCAGCGTCGAAATGCCGATGACAGCCTGCAGCGTGATCAGCACGAACAATACCGTTGAACGGCGCGCATGCGTTGTTCCCGGCAAGCGCCGATAGGTGGCAATTGCGTGCCACAAGGCCACGACGAACAAGGTGTAGGCACCGAGCCGATGGATGAACTGCACGGTTTTCGGGCTTTCGAAGAAATTGCGCCACAACGGCTCGATAACGAAGAGATCGCCTGGGATGACCTTGCCATCCATCAACGGCCATGTCGTGTAGCTCAACCCTGCATGGAGGCCGGCGACCAGCCCGCCAAGATAGATCTGAACTAGCGCCAGGAACATCAAAATGCCGGCAAGGCGCTGGGTTGAGCGGTTGGCGGCGGGCTCCGAATGCGGTGCAAGGCCACGCGCAATCACCATTGTAGCGGCGAATATCAGAGAGGCGAGCGTCAGGTGAATCGCCAGCCGGTACTGGCTGACGGAAACCCGCTCGACGAGGCCGGACGCCACCATCCACCAGCCGATAGCGCCTTGCAGTCCGCCAAGCGCCAGGATGCCGGCAAGCTTCGGCACCGTGCCGCGCTCGATGCGGCGGGTCAGCCAGAAGAAGGCAAGCGGGATGGCAAACACGAAGCCAACCCCGCGCGCCAGAAGCCGGTGCGCCCATTCCCACCAGAAAATCGACTTGAACTCATGGACCGTCATGTCTGAGTTGAGCTGGCTGAACTGTGGAATCTGCTGGTACTTTAGGAATTCCTCTTGCCACTCTGCATCGTTGAGCGGCGGAATGACGCCGTGGATCGGCTTCCACTCGGTGATCGACAGGCCGGAGCCAGTCATGCGGGTCGCACCGCCAACAAGCACCAGTGCGAACAGGATAAGCAGGATCGCGTAAAGCCAGTAGCGGACGAGCGTGCGGTTGCGCAGCGCGCGATCCCTGCCCTCGACAGGCATCATGTAATGGCCAGCCTCAACAACCATGCCGATCTCCAACAACTGAAGTCGCGGATTGGTGGACCAAGGCCTCCTCCGTGGCAATACCGGGCGGCGCGGCACGCCGTCGCGCCAAACAGGACAGGTTGCGTATTGCGCTCACAAATTCTAAGCGAAACCGGCAACAGGGATATTCGCATGCCCGTTCGGCTGAAGAAACTCATCGGTACGATCCTGCTCGTCGCGCTGGTCGTCATCTACGCGCTGGTGGCCACGATCGTCGCCGTGGCGCAATTTTCGGAATCCGGACCTGTAACGCATCTGCTGTTCTTCCTTGTCAGCGGTCTACTCTGGATTTTGCCGGCCATGGCCATCATCAAGTGGATGATCCTGGAGCCGAAGAAGAAGAGCTGAAGCGCTCATCAGTGCCGTTGCTGATAAGTTGCAACGGCACGTCATCCTTTCATTTATCTTTTGGCCCTAGGCTTACACGCAATGCCAATGTCCAAAAGAAGCGCTGGCGCGACGGCCAGAGGCTCCATGATGATTGATGCTGCCGCGCCAGTTGCGAGGCTCGACCAATCGAAGACCTACGCCATGAACGCCGCATCGTTTGAGGCGCGGATTGCCGCGTCTGTTGAGTGCGCCCCGGATGCGGCGGTAACCGGCTATCTGGATCTGTGTCAGCGAGCAGTCTTCGCACCGTCGCAAAGTGCGTCGTGGGTGTCCAACTGGATTGCCGAATGCAAGCCGGATTTCCTCATCGCCACTCTGTATTCGGACGACCACCCCGTCCTTGCGGTACCGCTGGAAGTCATCTCCGCCGGCCCTTTCCGCATTGCCCAGTTCATGAGTGGGCGACACGCAAACGGGAATTTTCCAGCAGCCGATCTCGAGCGGCTGCCAAAGGAAATGACCCGATCGCTGAATTTGTTGCTGGAGGCTGTTGCCAGCCGACGCCCCGATATCGACGTGATCTCGCTCAATCGGCTTTTGCCGGAACTTGACGGCAGGCCTAACCCGTTCCTGGTTTTCCCGAGTTCCGTCAGCCCAAACGTTTCTCTCGCGGTCGATCTGGCAGGAGGGTTCGAGGCCTTGCTCCAACGCCCGAATGGGGTCCGCAAGCAAAAGAAGCACCGTTCGCAGGGGCGCAAGCTCGAAACCTTCGGGGCGTGCAGGCGCATCGAAGCGAAGACGCCATCAGAAGTCATTGCGCTGCTCGACGCATTCTTCGCCATGAAGGACGCCCGCTTCAGGAAAATGGGCATCGCGAATGTTTTCGCCGCCCCCGAAGTTCGCAGCTTTTTCGTGAAGCTGTTTGTCGACGCCTTGAGCGAACCGACGGCACCGTTCGTGCTTCATGGCCTGGAAGTCGGCGGAACGTTGCGCGCGGTCACCGGGTCAAGCCGTTGCGGATCGCGCCTGATTTGCGAATTCGGCTCGATAACCGACGACGAGCTTGCCCATGCCAGCCCGGGCGGCTTCCTGTTCTTCGACAACATTCGCGAGGCCTGCGAGCAAGGCTTTTCGATCTATGATTTTTCCGTCGGAGACGAGCCTTACAAACGAAACTGGTGCGACCTGGAAATCCAGCACAGGGAAGTTCTGTTGCCGCTGACGATGAAGGGCCGCGCCTTCGCCTTCGGCTTGCAGCAGAACGCCAGGCTGACGGCCTATATCAAGAACAACCCTGCGATCTGGCAATTGATGAAACGCGTGCGTCGTAAGGCAATCGGCCAAAGCACGAACCAGCCTGACAGCCGCGAGGATGGCTAGGGTCAGGACCTAGGCGCTGACGGTCTCCGACACCGTCGCCAACACATCGGCGGAAAAGCGCAACTCCCGCAGAGGCCGAACCGCACGCGTCGTTGCCTCGTAGAGGGGATGGGCCTTGAAGGCGTCCAGCGCCGCGTCGTCATCGAACTCGGCATAGACGACGATATCGATGTCGTTGGCGTAGAGATCGACCTTGCGATTGACCGTCACCTCGAAATGGCGCGAGTGCGGAATACGGCCGAGCGCCATCAAGCCGGATCGCACAGTCTCGACATCGACGGCAGCCTTGACGGTGAAGAACACGATATGCCGGATCAACTCGGCCTCCTGGTGGAAATCTGACCTGCCGGATATGCCATCGCAGGCAGTGCTATTGGGCGGCGTTGTGGTCCAGACAAGTTGCCGCGTCAATCGGCACGATGTCGCGCTATCTGGCCAACGAGACGCGCGAAACAGGTCAGCCGGTGACCATCCGCACGACGTTTTTCACGCTTCTGACCGAAAAGTCCAAATATTGGCCATCGTTATACAGGCCATCCCAAATGACCAGAAGAGCCAAGCTGACGATGATGATGACGTAGCGCATGGCCTTGGTTAGCGCATATCAGGGCAGACAGCTATAGCGGTTTTGCAACTGCCGACCAATCACGCGCAGCGCCTCGCCTGCGGCAAAAAGCTCGATGCCGAGGGCCGATAAAATATCGTCAAGCGACAGATGTTGCGTCACTATGATGACCAGACAAGATCGGGGGGATGATAATCATGGCTGGCAACGACGATCCGACGACGATGATGGATTGGGCGGAAATTCGCCAATGGCGCAAGGCGGAACGGGAACGCCTGATCGCCGCCAGACTTGCCGTTTCCGCCGATACCCGCGCCGCCATGTCCGTCCGCATTGCCGAGGGCTTGGACCGTGTGATCGGCGACCCTTCGGGACGCATGGTCAGCCTGTACTGGCCCTTTCGAGGCGAGCCGGATCTGCGTCCGTGGATGGACAGCATCAATGCCCGAGGCGGGAAAACAGCGCTGCCGCTGGTGATAGACAAGGGCCAGCCGTTGGTTTTCAAGGCATACAAATC
>MKRZ01000070.1:12177-13736 GCA_001897075.1 Mesorhizobium sp. 61-13
CGATTCCCGCCGAAGGCGATCCGGTTTTCCCCGATATCGTCATATCGCCGATCGTTGGCGTCGACCCCGACAATTACCGGCTGGGCTACGGCGGCGGTTTCTTCGACCGCACGCTTGCGGCGATGCCGTTCAAGCCGCTGGTCATCGGCATCGGTTATGAGTTGCAGCGCATTCCGACCATCTACCCGCAGACGCACGACATCCCGATGGACCGCATCGTGACGGAAGCCGCTTCCTGACGTTGGTCAGATAAGCTCCGGCTTGAGGCCAAGGGTCGTGCGGTCGATGATCTCGCGAAGCGCGAAGGAAGAATTGATTTTTGTCACATGCGGCATGGCCGACAGCCATTCCTTGTGGATGCGCTCGTAGTCGGCGAGATCCTTGGCGGCGATGCGCAGGACATAGTCGTATTCACCCGACATCAGGTGGCAGGAAAGCACGTTGGGACAGCGTTTGATCGCGGCCTCGAAGTCGGACAGGGTCTTCTCGAATTGGCCCGAAAGCGATATGTGCACGATCACCGTGGTCTGGTGACCGAGCGCGGCATTGGAAAGCTGCGCGTGATAGCCCCTGATTGTGCCGGACCGTTCAAGATTGTCGAGCCGTCTCGAACAGGCGGATTGAGACAGGCCGACTTTCTCCGCCAGAGCCGCATTGGGCATGCGGCCATCTTTCTGAAGCGTGTCGAGAATAGCGATATCGATCCTATCCAGCGCCATTTTCCGTGATTCCTGCGACAAATTGGCATTTTCGCGCAAGCAATATCGAAGATGCCTCATCCCGGCAAGCTCCTTCGCAAACACCTGCGGGGCGATTTATGAAAGACTGCGAATATTGCAGGTCGTTATGGGATGGCCTGGAGGAGACAAGAAATGCGCGTTGGATGCCCCAAGGAAATCAAGAATCATGAATATCGCGTTGGACTGACGCCGGGGTCGGTCCGGGAATACGTCGCCCACGGACACGAAGTGCTGGTTGAGACCGGTGCAGGCGGCGGCATCGGTGCCGACGACAACGCCTACCGTGCTGCGGGCGCGTCGATCGCCGCCACGGCTTCAGACGTGTTCGCCAAGTCCGACATGATCGTCAAGGTCAAGGAACCGCAGCCCAATGAGTGGGCGCAGTTGCGCGAAGGCCAGATCCTCTACACCTACCTCCACCTCGCTCCCGATCCGGAGCAGACCAAGGGCCTCATCGGCTCGGGCGTAACCGCCGTCGCCTACGAGACGGTCACCGACGATCGCGGCGGCTTGCCGTTGCTTGCGCCGATGTCGGAAGTCGCCGGTCGCTTGTCCATACAAGCCGGCGCGACCGCCTTGCAAAAAGCCAATGGCGGACGCGGCGTACTGCTCGGCGGCGTGCCCGGCGTTCCGCCCGGCAAGGTCACGGTTCTGGGCGGCGGCGTCGTCGGCCTGCATGCAGCCCGGATGGCGGCTGGCCTTGGCGCCGATGTCACCATCATCGACCGCTCGATCCCGCGTCTGCGCCAACTCGACGACCTGTTCAGCGGCCGCATCCATACGCGCTATTCGACGGTCGAGGCGCTGGAGGAGGAATGC
>MKRZ01000070.1:13761-15565 GCA_001897075.1 Mesorhizobium sp. 61-13
TCATTGTCGGCGCGGTGCTCATCCCCGGTGCGGCGGCTCCCAAGCTTGTGACGCGCGAAATGCTGTCGGGCATGAAGAAGGGCGCGGTTCTGGTGGACGTCGCCATCGACCAGGGCGGCTGCTTCGAAACCTCGCATGCGACCACGCACGCCGACCCGACCTACGAGATCGACGGCGTCATCCATTATTGCGTGGCGAACATGCCGGGCGCCGTGCCGGTGACGTCAGCTCACGCGCTCAACAACGCGACCTTGCACTATGGCTTGCAGCTGGCCGACAAGGGCCTGAAGGCGCTGGTGGACGATCAGCATCTGCGCAACGGATTGAACATCCACAAGGGCAGGATCACCAACAGGGCGGTGGCCGAAGCGCTCGGCTACGAGATGTCGGAGCCAAAGTCCGTTTTGGCTGCCTGAAGCCGACTGAACACAAATTTGATGCCCGCGAGGCCTTCTCGCGGGCATTTTTGCGCGGAAAAGACGGATCTTGACCGGTGAAACTACGCCATTCGGCTGAATCCAGCTCATCGAATTGATTAGCATAGTTGCACATGGGTTACACCCAAAACGTCTGGCCTATGATATTTACAACTTATAGGTTTTATTTTGGGGACTTGAAATGCTGCGGGTATCTAACTCGAAAACGCTTCTACTGTGCACTTCCGCTCTGCTGGTTCTGGGGACGGCCGCTTACGCTGCCGACCCGCAGCTTCCGGCGGAAGCGCCTTCCGGCTTCAACTGGAGCGGTGCATATGTCGGCGCCGGCGTAGGGGTTGGTGCAGTCGTGCATCGCTTCGAGATCACTGACGGCGTCAACTCGGCAAGCATCAACGGACTTGGTGGCGAAGGCGTGTTCGGCGAAGTCACCGCCGGCTACGACCACATGTTGTCGGACCGCGTCCTTCTCGGCGGTTTCATCGACGCTCATTTCGGCAACATCGGCCCGACCATCGAGGCAAGCAGCGGTGGCGTGTCGGTGGCCGACATCAAGCTCACCAACAGCTATGGTTTCGATGCCGGCGCGAGGCTCGGCTACGTGGTCGCTCCCTCCACCCTCGCCTACGTGCTTGGCGGCTATGGATGGCAGCACTTCAAGCTCGATGGCAGCATTCCCGGCGGTCCGGCGATATCGTTCAGCGAAGACCGCAGCGGCTACATTCTGGGCGTCGGCATGGAAACGGCCGTATCCGGCAACTGGACCCTGAAGACGGAGTACCGCTATTCCGACTACGGCAACGACGTGATTGCCGACCTCGGCGGCGGCACGGTCCTCAAGATTCAACCGTCGACGCACACATTCCACGTCGGTGCGAATTACCGCTTCGGCGCACAAAATGGCGGGGGCGCCTCTTTTGCAGCACCTTCCTACGACTGGACGGGCTTCTATGCAGGCGGAGCGCTGGGCGCCGGGTCGGTTGTTCACGACCTGACCATCAATCCCGGCGGCGGCATCATCGATGCGAACGGCATTGGCGGTGAAGGCGTATTCGGCGAGGCCAGTGTCGGCTACGATCATGACTTCGGCACATGGGTGGCTGGCGTTATGCTCGACGCCCGCTACTCCGGCATTTCGACCGACATCGATGGCGCGGCTCTCGGTATCGACGGGAAGATCGAGGCAGACTACGGCTTCGACGTCCTTGCCCGCGCCGGCATGAAGGTCAATGAATCGACCTTGGCCTATGTTCTCGGCGGCTACAGCTGGCAGCATTTCGACGTCAACGCGGCAATCGGCGGCGCTCCGTCGACTTCGCTGTTCGATTGGGACTCAAGCGGCTTCTCGCTGGGTGGCGGCCTCGAAACGG
>MKRZ01000070.1:15631-27928 GCA_001897075.1 Mesorhizobium sp. 61-13
TTCTCCAACGAGGACTTCTCGGATCTGCTCGGCGCACCTGCCGGCACGGTGGGAGTTGAGCCGTCGTTCCACACCGCCCGCCTCGGTCTGAAGTACAAGTTCAACTAAGAGCCGGCGGACAAGCATTTAAGGGCTCGCTTTGGCGAGCCCTTTTTTTGCGCGCAGAAAAGATCAAAAGCACGGGCGTGAGACGCGCGGGCAGATACAGGCTTCAGATAGCCTGATCGACTTCAGGCTTTACCGAGAGGCGTCAGCAGCCTGATTGGACGTTAGACACCGAGGGATTTCAGCTTCCGGTGCAGGGCCGAACGTTCCATGCCGATGAACTCGGCGGTTCGCGAGATATTGCCGCCAAAGCGGTTGATCTGGGCGATCAGGTAATCCTTTTCGAACTGCTCGCGTGCTTCGCGCAACGGCAGCGCCATGATGTGCTGGTCCGACTGGTTGGGCGTACGCGGCATGACATCGCCGATTTCTGACGGCAGCAAGTCCGCTGTAATTGGCGATTCGACATCGTCGCCACGCGCCAGGATCATCAGGCGTTCGACGTTGTTGCGTAGCTGGCGGACGTTGCCCGGCCAGTTGTGTGCCTGCAGGACCGCCATTGCGTCATCGCCGATGCGCCGCGATTTCATACCCGCCTGACGCGCGATCTGCTTCATGAAGTGATCGACCAGATAGGGGATATCCTCGCGCCGCTCGGCAAGGCCCGGAACATTCACCGGAACCACTGCAAGGCGATGGTAGAGGTCTTCCCGGAAGCGGCCATCCGCGATCATGGCCTCCAGGTTCTGAGAGGTCGAAGTAATGATGCGAACATCGACCTTGACCCGCTTGGTGCCGCCTACCCGCTCGAATTGCTGCTCGACAAGAACACGCAGGATCTTGTTTTGCGTCTCGCGCGGCATGTCGGCAACTTCATCAATGTAGAGAATGCCACGGTGTGCCTCTTCGAGCGCACCGACCTTGCGTTCGGTGCCGTTCGATTCAGTGCCGAACAGCTCGATTTCCATGCGCTCGGGCGTGATGGTCGCAGCGCTTAGCGTCACGAACGGGCCGCTCTTGCGGGCTGACAGGGCATGGATTGCACGCGCCGCCAGTTCCTTGCCGGAACCAGACGGACCGATGATCATGACGCGGCTGTTGGTCGGCGCGATGCGCTCGATCGTCTGGCGCAGCTGGCTCATGGCCGAGGACATGCCGATGAGGTCGAAGGTCTCGCCGCTGCGCTGCTTGAGGTCTGAAACCTCGCGCTTGAGCTTCGACGTCTCGATGGCGCGTTCGGCAACGAGGATGAGCCGGTCGGCCTTGAACGGCTTTTCGATGAAATCATAGGCACCTCGGCGAATGGCCGAGACGGCGGTCTCGATGTTGCCATGGCCGGAAATCATCACCACTGGCAGATTCGGGTGCATCGTCTTGATCTCGTCCAGCAGGGCCAGACCATCGAGACGCGAGCCTTGCAGCCAGATGTCGAGGAAAATCAGGCGCGGGGCGCGGTCGGCGATGGCCGCTAGCGCGCTATCCGCGTCGTGCGCGGTGCGCGTCTCGTGACCTTCGTCGCTGAGAATACCTGCGACCAGTTCCCGGATGTCTTCTTCGTCATCAACGATGAGAATGTCAGACGCCATTGTCGACCTTTTCAGTTTCTTTTGAGGGTGGTGCGCTGCTTTCGATTGGTGTTGCCGTCGAAGCCGGCAAAATCATGCTGATCATGGCCCCGCGCCCGCCATAAAAATCGGCAGGCGCATCATGAAGTTCCAGATGACCGCCATGGTCTTCCACGATCTTCTTGACGATAGCGAGGCCGAGGCCGGTGCCCTTGTCACGCGTGGTCATATAGGGCTCGAGAAGGCGCTGGCGATGTTCGCGCGGCAAACCTTTGCCGTTGTCGACGACATCGATCCTGATCGAATCGCCTTGCCGCTCGGCTCGAATGCGGATGGCGTTGGGCATCCCGTCAGCACGTTCGATGCCTTCCATCGCCTCCGAAGCGTTCTTGATGACGTTGCCGAATGCCTGGGCGAGCAACCGGCTGTCGAACGTGCCCTTGAGCGGCTTGTCGCCAAACGAACGCTCGAAGGTGATGTCGGGTCGGCTCACCTCGACGAGGAACGACGCCTCGCGCAGCGGTTCGCGCAGGTCGAGTTCCTTCATTTCCGGCTTTGGCATTCGCGCGAAGGACGAGAATTCGTCGACCATTCGGCCGATATCGCCGACCTGCCGGATTATCGTGTCGGTGCATTGGTCGAAGACCTCGCGGTCCTCGGTAATCACCTTGCCATAACGGCGCTTGATGCGCTCGGCGGACAGTTGGATCGGCGTCAGCGGGTTCTTGATTTCGTGAGCGATGCGGCGCGCCACGTCAGCCCAGGCGGAAGTACGCTGCGCCTGGACGAGATCGGTAATGTCATCGACGGTGACTACGTAGGATTTGGCGGCGGTGTCGTTGTCCTCCTCCTCCATCGTCACCTGGATGTTGTAGGTGCGCTCGCTGCCAAGCCGCGAGAAGGTCACTTGCTCACGATAGGCGGACTTGTCGGACATGCGGCCGATCTCGAACGCGCGTCCGACCAAAGGCAGAAGAACCGACAGGTTCTGCCCAATGGCAGTTTCGGCCGGAATGCCCAGCATGGTTTCGGCTGATCGGTTGACGATCGTGACAATACCTTCGGCATCAACGCCGATGACGCCCGCAGTGACACCCTCGAGCACGGCTTCGGAAAACCGGCGGCGCTCGTCGATCAGGTCCTTGGCCGACAACAGTTCGTTGCGCTGCGACTTGAGTTCCAGAAGCATGTTGTTGAACGTATCGCCGAGCGAGGCGACATCGCCGTCGGACAGGCGCACGGGAACGGACACGTCGAGATTGCCGGTTGCAACCTCGTCCGCCGCGCCGATCAACTGGCGGATCGGCCGGACCAGCCGGTCTGCGACAGCAATACCCGTCCATATTGCGGACAGGATGATGATAAGCGTCAACGACAGATAAGGCAGCGCGAACGCAAGTTGCGAGGGACGGCGATTGGCCTCAAGACCACGATACTCATCGGTGTTTGCGCGAACGATCTGACGAGCCTTGATGACCTCGGGATCGACCAGCTTGATGGTGTAGAGATAAAGCCCCTCGATTTCCCTGAGCTTGACGATTGCCCCCATGATGTTGCGGGTTCGCGGTTCGATCAGCACAGGCTTGCCGTCCGTTGCCGATTGGACTGCGCCGCCCGGCGGCTCGGGCATTGCAAAATCGACCTGGGTTTCAGCGCTCATGACGAAGGAACCGTCTGGTTTGACCAGCGCGGCATGCGCGAGGCCTCGTCCGACGGCCTCCTTGTTCATCAGATCGAGAAAGCCGGTACGGTCCAGACCGTAGAGCGTGCGGGCATTGTCGAGGTCGTACGCCATCGACAACGTCGTACCCTGCAGGTTGCGGGCGTTTTCCTGCACATAGGCGTCTGCAATCGACAGTGACGAGCTAATGATCGTTTTCGTGCGAATTTCGAACCATCGGTCGAGGCCGATGTTGAGCGTGACCGATGCGACGATTGCGACCATGATGGCAGGAATTGCCGCGACAAGCACGAACATCGCGACGATGCGCACATGGAGCCGGGACGCCGCTTTTCCGATACGCCTCGCCATGACGATACGATGGACTTCGCGGACGATGAGGACGACCAGGGCCAGGATGAAGGCGGCATTCAGGCCGATCAGGACAAGTGTGGTGGTCGAATCCGGTGCAATCGGCGTAATGCCGACGAGGATCGCAAACGACACCGCAGCCGCCAGCACCGCCCCCACAATGGCAAGGATGCCGGGCAAGGCCAGCAGGCGTCGGGCTTCCTGGAAGCTGCTTTTGCGAAAGCCGAGCCCGCTCAATGTGGGTACCTGAGTTACCATTCAGCCGACTGAAACCGTGGATTGAGTCACATGTATGCAACGCATTGTGGCGATTATGCAACAAAGACTCGCCCGGAATGTGTTTTTCAACGGGTTTTCACATTAGCCGGCGTCAGGCGTCCAAAGAGCGCCGACGAAGCAGATTCGAAGCATGCGCGAACTGCCGTTCAGCGCGCGGACTTGTAGATGTTGATGCCGAGGTCGCGGATTTTCTTGCGCAGCGTGTTGCGGTTGAGGCCAAGCAAATCGGCTGCCTTGATCTGGTTGCCGCGCGTTGCCGTCATGGCAGCCAGCACCAGCGGATACTCCACTTCCTCCAGAATCCTTTGATAAAGGCCGGGTGGCGGCAACTCGCCGCCGAAGGAAGCGAAATGGCGCTGCAGGTAGTGCTCCATCGCCTGGCCGATAGAAAGTGTTTCGGGAATGAGCGTTGCCGCGACCGCATCGCCGGGTGTTTCGCCAACGCTCAGTTCCGCCTCGATGATTTCGGCTGAAATCTCGTCTTGCGTATAGAGCGCGGCGAGCCGGCGGATCAGGTTTTCAAGCTCGCGCACATTGCCCGGCCACGCATAGCGCTTCATCAACTCGATGCCGGCGGGCGAAATCTGC
The DNA here is from genome assembly GCA_001897075.1 of Mesorhizobium sp. 61-13. GTDB lineage: Bacteria > Pseudomonadota > Alphaproteobacteria > Rhizobiales > Rhizobiaceae > Mesorhizobium. The sequence continues at coordinate 20,141 of MKRZ01000070.1, forward strand.
TTGGCCTGCAAGCCCTGGCTTGAGCCGGCCTTGAAGAAGTGCCGGACAAGATCGGGAATGTCCTCGGAGCGTTCGCGCAAAGGCGGAAGCCGCAGCGGCACGACGTTCAGGCGGTAAAACAGGTCCTCGCGGAAAAGCCCCTGATTGATCAGGGCGCGCAGATCCTTGTTGGTCGCCGCAACGATGCGCACATCCGTTTTGATGGGCGTGCGGCCGCCAACGGTGGTGTATTCGCCTTGCTGGAGCACGCGCAGCAGGCGGGTCTGCGCCTCCATCGGCATGTCGCCGATCTCGTCGAGGAAAAGCGTGCCGCCCTCGGCCTGCTCGAAGCGCCCGGTCGAACGGTTCTGTGCGCCGGTGAACGCGCCCTTCTCATGGCCGAAGAGCTCGGACTCGATCAGGTCGCGCGGGATTGCGGCCATGTTGATGGCGACGAAGGGACCGCCACGGCGACGGCCATATTCATGCAGCGCGCGCGCCACCAGTTCCTTGCCGGTGCCGGATTCGCCGCTGATCATGACGGTCAGGTCCGTCTGCATCATGCGGGCAAGCATCCGGTAGATGTCCTGCATCGCGCCGGAGCGGCCGACCAGCGGCATATTCTCCGGTTGGTCGTCCAGCCGCGGTTCGATCTTCGGGCGGCGCGGTTCAGACAGAGCGCGATTGACGATTGCGAGCAGTTCGGTGAGGTCGAAGGGTTTTGGCAGGTATTCGTAGGCCCCGGCCTCGGAGGCTCGGATGGCGGTCATGAAGGTGTTCTGCGCACTCATCACCACGACCGGCAATTCGGGGCGAGCCTTCTTGATGCGCGGCAGCATGTCGAACGCATTTTCATCAGGCATCACCACATCGGTGATGACTAGATCGCCCTCGCCGGCGGCGATCCAGCGCCACAGGGTTGCGGCGTTCGAGGTGACGCGCACCTCATGGCCAACGCGCGACAGCGCCTGGTTGAGCACGGTGCGGATGGCGGCGTCATCATCGGCAACGAGGATATGGCCGGGCGTGGTCATGAGCGGACACCCTCGCTATCGGCATCGAGGCCGGTCGGCAGTTCTTTCCAGGCCGGCATCAGCACGCGGAAGGTGGTTCCGCGCGGCGTGGTTTCGCACTCGACAATGCCGCCATGTTCGCCAACGATTTTTGCCACCAGCGCAAGGCCAAGGCCGGAGCCGTTCGGCTTGGTGGTGATGAAGGGATCGAACAGGATCGGCAAGATGTCTTCCGAAACGCCCGGCCCGTTGTCGTGGACGCAGAATTCCAAAGGCAGCGAGACGCGCTCCTGCGTGCCGGGGACGGACATGCGGATACCCGGCCGGAATGCCGTCGAAAGGACGATTTCGCCCAAGGGATCGCTGCCAACCGCTTCCGCAGCGTTCTTTACAAGGTTCAGGAACACCTGGATCAGCTGGTCGCGGTTTGCATAGACCGGAGGCAATGATGGATCATAATCTTCGAAGATCTTGATCTTGTTTGCGAATCCATTTCTGGCAATCGCCTTCACGTGATCCAGGACCACGTGAATGTTGACCGGGTAGCGGTCGATGGGACGCTCGTCGGAAAAGACTTCCATGCGATCGACCAGCGCCACGATGCGGTCAGTTTCGTCGGTGATGAGCCGGGTCAGTGCGCGGTCTTCGTCGGAGGCGGACTGTTCGAGCAACTGGGCCGCACCGCGAATACCCGACAGCGGGTTCTTGATCTCGTGCGCCAGCATCGCCGCAAGACCGGTGACGGAACGCGCTGCGCCGCGATGCGTCATCTGGCGGTCGATCTTGTCTGCCATCGAGCGTTCCTGGAACATGACCACCACGGAGCCCGGAAACTCCGGCACTGGCGCGACGTAGAGATCGACCATTTTCTCGATGCCGAGGCGCGGTGATGAAACATCGACCCGGTATTCGTTGACTGGAGCGCGGCGTTCGCGGACCTGGTCGACAAGCGTCAGCAGCGGGCTGCCGAACGGGATCAGCTTCGACAAGGTGTTGCGGGCAAGCGTTGCGGCGCTCGAGCGGAAGAAGTCTTCCGCATCCGCATTGGCAAACGAGATGAAGCCGTCCGGATCGACCATGATGACCGGTCGCCTGATGGTATTGAGCAAGACCTGCGCGGCATCCGCAGCGCCGGAATTTTGAAGCTGAGTGATCGTCATGCAGCGATTTCCAGGGATGCGGCGTTTGACGCCAGCGTGTCGCGCAGCAGGGATATGACGATGCCGGGCTCGCTGCAGGTCAGGATCGCCTTGCGACGTTCCGGCGAAACAGCGGGGGCGTGTCGGTCGAGATACCAGCCCAGATGCTTGCGCGCCTGCCTCAACCCACTGTCCACGCCATAAAGGGTGAGCATGTCTTCGTAGTGCGAAACGATGTAGTCGTTGAGGTCAGAAACCTGTTCGGGCCGATCTGGCGTTTCTGTTCCCAAAGCCGCTGCCGCGACACTGCCTGCCGTCCACGGAGCGCCATAATGCGCGCGCCCGACCATCACGGCATCGGCTCCCGACTGCTGCAGGATGCCGGCGGCATCTTCGGCAGAAGTGACATCGCCATTGGCGACGACGGGAATGGAGACGGCGGCCTTGATGCGAGCGATGGCACGCCAGTCCGCCTTGCCGTTGTAGAACTGGCAGCGCGTGCGGCCATGCACCGTCACCATCTTCACACCGGCCTGTTCGGCGCGACGCGCGAGCATTGGCGCATTGAGCGCATTTTCATCCCAGCCGAGACGCATCTTCACGGTGACCGGAACTTCGACCGCGCCGATGACTGCCTCGATCAGCGAAAGCGCATGGTCGAGGTCGAGCATCAGCGCTGAACCGGCGTAGCCGCCCGTGACCTTCTTGGCGGGGCAACCCATGTTGATGTCGATGATGTCGGCACCCTCACCGACTGCGATGCGCGCGGCTTCGGCCATGTGAACCGCTTCCCGCCCGGCAAGCTGCACCATGTGGACCGGCAGACCGGAGTGGCGGATGCGGACGTTGAAGCCGGCCCTGCCCTTGGCCAATTCGCCGCTGGCGACCATTTCGGACACGACCAGCCCTGCCCCATGCTTGTAGGCACGCTTGCGGAACGGCTCGTCGGTAATGCCGGACATCGGCGCCAGAAACACGCGATTGCGTATTTCGACGCCGCCTATATCAAGCGGTTTGGCCAGAATGGTCACATCACTCATGCACAAAAACCAAGCAGATTTCCTTGTTGCATAATTACTAGACAAGTTGGGATCGGCGCGCAACGCGCCATGACGCCACATTGAGGCTAATTTTGGAAAATGCTGGTCTTCTAGAAATCTCCCGACTAGGACCAGTCGTCATGCAGGGTTTGAGGCGTGGTATGAGCAAAAATCGTCCAGTTCGAGGAGCGGAGCCGAAGGCGGTGTTGACCACCGTCGAGGATTCGCGACGCGGAAATGGGCGATTTGTGCCATATCGCTGCGGAAAGCAGCGCCACGCCCGAAACCTGAATGTCGATTGGTCCTAGCACCAGCCATGGCAGACCCGACCAACATTTCCCCGGCAGGACGTGCGAACCGGATCGCGGCGGTCATCGTTGCCGCCGGGCGGGGTGAGCGTGCGGGACAAGCTGACGGACCCAAGCAATACCGCACCATCGGCGGTCGCGCCGTTATTGCGCATACGCTGGAAACATTTCTGTCGCACCCGATGGTCGACATTGTGGTCGTTGCGATCCATACCGACGACAGGGAACTTTTCGATCACGCCGCCGGACGGGACTGCGAACGGGTCATCACAGTCATAGGTGGACCAACGCGGCAGGAATCGGTGCGGCTTGGACTTCTGGCGCTGCGGGATCATGCGCCTGCCAAGGTGTTGATCCACGACGCGGTACGGCCCTTCGCCGATGGCGAATTGCTCAGCCGGACCATCGAGACGATTGGGGACAGCCAAGGCGCGCTGCCGACGCTGCCGGTGGCCGATACACTTAAGCGCGAAGCATTCGGCGGCATGGTGGGCGAAACCGTGCCGCGCGCCGGATTGCACGGTGCGCAGACGCCGCAAGGCTTTCCTTTCGCTCCGATCCTCGAAGCACATGAGAAGGCGCATTTGATCGGCCGCCACGACTTCACCGACGATGCCGCTATTGCCGAATGGGCAAGCATTCCGGTCAAGCTGGTGCCCGGCTCGCCGGACAATGTGAAACTGACCTGGGCAAGGGATATTGCGATGGCTGACCAGAGGCTGAAGACGACGGCTCCGAGCTTTCCCGATGTGCGCACCGGCAATGGCTACGACGTGCACTCGTTCGAGGCGGGGGACCATGTCACGCTTTGCGGCGTCGCCATCCCGCATTCGAAGATGCTTTCCGGCCATTCCGATGCCGATGTCGGCTTGCACGCCCTGACCGACGCGTTGCTGGCAACCTGCGGCGCTGGCGATATCGGCACGCATTTCCCGCCTTCCGAACCACAATGGAAAGGCGCCGCGTCGCGGATATTCGTCGAACATGCCGTCAAGCTGGTGCGGCAACGCGGCGGGCGTATCGCCAATGCCGATGTGACACTCATTTGCGAGGCACCGAAAATCGGACCGCATCGCGAGGCTATGGTCGCCGCCTTGTCGACGATGCTCGGCATTTCAGGCGAGCGTATCTCGATCAAGGCGACGACGAACGAGAAACTGGGCTTTGTCGGCCGCGAGGAAGGCATCGCGGCCATCGCGACAGCAAGCGTGATCTATCCCGGCGAGGTACCGGAATGACCGAGGCTGGCACGGGTGAAATAAAGCAGGCCGATATCGGCGATTTGGCCGACCGCTTTCTGAAAGCCTGCCACAGGCACGGCATCCTAGCGGCAACGGCCGAAAGCTGTACCGGCGGCCTCATCATCGCAGCGATGACCGACATTCCGGGGTCTTCGTCGATGGTTGATCGCGGTTTCGTCACCTACTCCAACGAAGCCAAGATGGACATGCTGGGCGTTTCCGCCACGACCCTGGAAGCGCATGGCGCGGTATCATCCGAAACCGCGCATGAAATGGCCAAGGGAGCGCTGGAGCGATCAAGAGCCGGCATCGCGCTCGCTGTTACAGGCATCGCCGGACCGGATGGCGGCAGTGCCGAGAAGCCGGTCGGGTTGGTCTGGTTCGGTCTGGCTCTGGCGGGCAAGCCTGTGGTGGCGGAAAAGCGGATTTTTGAAAATCGCGGCCGCGACTTCATTCGCCGCGAGACGGTTCGCCACGCGCTGACGATGGGCCTAGACGCGCTTGCGAAGTGAGAGCGATCAGGCCAAATCCGGCGCAGGCTTTTCGGACACGCCGGTACCATAGATGACGTCGGCGCGCTTTTCGAACGCTTCCGAAAACATGCGGAAAGCCCGGTCGAACATTGTGCCCATGACAGCGCCGAGCAGCCGGCTCTTGAACTCATAATCGATGAAGAAGCGCACGAAACATCCGTCGCTCGCCGGCTCGAACCCCCAGACATTGCTGAGATACTTGAAAGGACCGTCGATGTATTTGACGTCGATGACCTTCTCGTCGGGCTTCAAGAGGACCTGCGTGGTGAAGCTTTCGCGGATCGCCTTGTAGCCAACGCTCATGCTGGCGACGAGCAAGGTGCGGCCATCGCGTTCGCGGCGGGACTGCACGGTCAGCGCCTCGCACAACGGCAGAAATTCAGGGTAGCGCTCGACGTCTGCGACCAGCGCAAACATTTCGTCCGGCGAATGGGCGACGCGGCGGGTGGCTTCGAATTGCGGCATGAAACCGGGAAGCTACGCTGACTTGGCCAAGACTGCCTCGCGTGCTGCCCTCAGGCGCGCGAAATCCTCGCCGGCATGATGCGAGGATCGCGTGAGCGGGCTCGATGCAACGAGCAGGAAGCCCTTGGTCTTGCCGATCGTCTCGAACGACTTGAACTCTTCCGGCGTGACGAAGCGGATCACCGGGTGGTGCTTCTTCGACGGCTGCAGATACTGGCCAATGGTCATGAAGTCGACATTGGCCGAGCGCAGGTCGTCCATCAATTGCAGCACTTCGTGCCGCTCTTCGCCGAGCCCGACCATGATGCCCGACTTGGTGAAGATAGATGGATCGAGTTCCTTCACCCGCTGCAGCAGGCGAATGGAGTGGAAGTAGCGCGCACCGGGCCGCACGGTCAGGTAGTTCGACGGTACGGTTTCCAGATTGTGGTTGAAGACGTCCGGCTTCGCGGCAACGACGACTTCCAAGGCACCGTCCTTGCGCAGGAAATCCGGCGTCAGGATTTCAATGGTGGTCTTGGGCGTCGCCGCACGGATGGCATGGATGACCTCGGCGAAATGCTGGGCACCGCCGTCTGGCAGGTCGTCGCGGTCGACCGAAGTGATGACAACATGGGTAAGGCCCATGGTCTTCACGGCGGTTGCGACGCGCTCCGGCTCGCCCGCATCGAGCGCAGTCGGAATACCGGTGGCGACGTTGCAGAAGGCGCAGGCCCGCGTGCAGATCTCGCCCATGATCATGAAGGTGGCGTGCTTCTTGTCCCAGCACTCGCCGATATTGGGGCAGCCCGCTTCTTCGCAAACCGTTACCAGCTTGTTCGACTTCACGATCTCGCGTGTTTCGGCATATCCCTTCGATACGGGCGCCTTGACGCGAATCCAGTCGGGCTTGCGCAGCACTTCCTGATCCGGGCGGTGCGCCTTTTCAGGGTGCCTGACGCGAGGCGGGTTGGCGATGTTGTCGAGGACGGTGACCATCTTCAATCCGTTCTATACCGGGCGCTTCGTAGCGCCCCAAAAGCCAGCTTCATCTAAGGCGTTTTGCCGCAAAGAAAAAGGCCGCCTCTCCAAGCTTATGCGTTCAAGGCGCGACCATAGGCGTCGAGCACACTTTCCTTCATCATTTCCGACAGGGTCGGGTGCGGGAACACCGTGTGCATCAATTCTTCCTCGGTCGTCTCGAGGTTCATTGCCACGACGAAGCCCTGGATCAATTCGGTCACTTCCGCGCCGACCATATGCGCGCCGAGCAACTGTCCGGTCTTCTTTTCGAAGATCGTCTTGATGAAACCCTGGTCTTCGCCCAGGGCGATGGCCTTGCCGTTGGCTGCGAACTGGAAGCGGCCGACACGGATGTCCTTGCCCTCCGCCTTGGCTTTGGCTTCAGTCAGGCCGACCGACGCCACCTGCGGGTTGCAATAGGTGCAGCCCGGAATCTTGGACTTGTCGAGGCCGTGCACGCCCGGGACGTTGGCGATCTTTTCGATGCAGATCACGCCTTCATGCTCGGCCTTGTGGGCGAGCATCGGCGGGCCGGCAACGTCGCCGATAGCGTAGATGCCCGGCACGTTGGTACGGCCATAGCCATCCACGACCACGCAGCCACGATCCGTCTTGATGCCGAGGGCTTCCAGCCCGAGGTTTTCAATGTTGCCCTGCACGCCGACGGCGGAGATCATGCGCTCGGCGGTGATCTTCTCGACCTTGCCGTCCTTCAGTTCGACATGGGCGGTGACCGAATTGGCACCCTTCTCGACCTTGGTGACCTTGGCTTCGAGAATGATCTTCATGCCCTGCTTCTCGAACTGCTTCTGCGCGAATTTCGAGACTTCGGCATCCTCGACCGGCATGACGGCCGGCATCAGTTCGACCACGGTGACCTCGGCACCCATGGTGCGGTAGAACGAGGCGAACTCGATGCCGATGGCGCCGGAGCCCATGACCAGCAACGACTTCGGCATTTCCTTCGGCACCATCGCCTCGAAATAGGTCCAGATCAGCTTTCCGTCCGGCTCGATGCCCGGCAGCGCACGCGGCCGTGCGCCGGTGGCGACGATGATGTGCTTGGCG
>MKRZ01000070.1:28215-28453 GCA_001897075.1 Mesorhizobium sp. 61-13
CTTGGTGGGAATGCAGCCCCAGTTGAGGCAGATACCGCCGAGATGTTCACGCTCGACGACTGCGGTCTTGAAGCCGAGCTGGGCAGAGCGCACGGCGGTGACGTAACCGCCGGGGCCGGAACCGATGATGATGACGTCGTAATTCTCAGCCACGGAAATCTCCTAGTTCAAGGTGGCGGGACGGGAGCAGCGGCAGGCACCGGCTGGCACCAAACCGCTCCATTCCGCGCTTATGTTC
>MKRZ01000071.1:0-19724 GCA_001897075.1 Mesorhizobium sp. 61-13
TCATCGGGCGCGCAAAGAGCGGTGCCGCCAACATCCGCACCGACCTGACCGGCGCGCGCACGCATATTGTCGAGGCGGCAAGGCTGGCCATCCTCGATGCTGGCAAGGACGCCGAACTCCTATCTAAGACACCTGCCGTGCTTGGCTTGGCGGGAGCCAATGTCGGCACCTACCGCCAGCAATTGCCGGCCATCCTGCCATTCAGCCAGAGCCGTGTTGAAACGGACGCGGAAATCGCGCTCGAAGGCGCGATCGGCGATGGCGACGGCGCTATCGCCGTGCTTGGCACCGGCTCGGCCTATATGGCGCGCAAGGCCGGCAAATCGCGCGCCATCGGCGGCTGGGGCTTCCAGGTCGGCGACCAGGCCAGCGGCGCTCGCATCGGGCGCGATCTGCTGGAGCAGACCCTGCTCGCCCATGACGGCATTCGCGAGGCGTCACCCCTGACGCGGGAAATGCTCACGGTGTTTCGAGGCGATCCGCAGGACGTCGTCGAGTTCACCACCAACGCCAAGCCCGGCGACTTCGGCGGCTTCGCACCCAAGGTGTTCGAGCATACAGCCAAGGGCGACGTCGTCGCCATCTGGATCGTCGACAAGGCAGTGGCCGACGTCGAAGCCTCGCTCGCCGTGCTGAACCTCGAAGCAGGTGACGCCTTGTGCCTGCTCGGTGGATTGGCCGGGCTCTATGCGCCACGCCTGTCTCGCCAATACCAGGCCTTGCTGCGGCCGCCGCTCGACGATGCGCTGGGTGGTGCCGTGCGCATGGCCGCGCGCGTTTTCGCGACTTCGGCGGAGGCGGCGAATGGCTGACGTCTCCGACCAGATGTTCAGCGGGCTGAAGCAAGCGGGCCAGAGCGGCCTGCCGCTCTATCTCCAGCTTCGCAAAAGCATCGAAGACGCGGTCAAGACCGGGTTGATAGGTCCCGGGGACGCCTTGCCATCCGAACGCGATATCGCCACCAAGGCCGACATTTCGCGCGTCACCGTGCGCAAGGCGGTGCAGGACCTGGTCAAGGGCGGCATCCTCGTCCAGCGCCACGGATCGGGCACCTTCGTCGCGCCGCGCGTCGAGCGCGTCGAGCAATCGCTGTCGCGGCTGACCTCCTTTACCGAAGACATGGCGCGCCGGGGCATGGCCGTGCGCTCGGCATGGCTCGATCGTGGCGTGTTCACGCCCTCGCCGGAGGAAATCATGGCGCTTGGCCTGTCGTCCAAGGAGCTGGTTTCGCGCATAGCGCGCCTGCGCATCGCCGACGATACGCCACTTGCCATCGAGCGGGCCTCGCTGTCGTCCTCGATCCTGCCCGATCCTTCGGCAATCGAGTTCTCGCTCTACGCCACGCTTGGAAAAACCGGCAACCGGCCGGTCAGGGCGGTGCAGCGGATTTCGGCAGCCAACCTCAACGAGACCGATGCAAGGCTGCTGGATGTGCAGCCCGGCGTGGCGGGCCTGCACATCGAGCGCATCTCCTATCTGGCGAGCGGCAAGGTCGTGGAGTTCACCCGCTCGATCTATCGCGGAGACACCTATGATTTTGTCGCCGAATTGCGCCTAAGCGCGCCCGGCGAAGAGACAGGAGACCGTTCGTGACGGCAACCAAGACGCATATGCGCAGCGAGATCGAGGAGATACCGCAAGCGGTCGCGCGCCTGCTCGACGGCTCGGCACCCGCGCTTATCGAAGCAGGGCGCGGCATACGCGAACTTGACCCCAACTTCATCGTCACAGTGGCGCGCGGCTCGTCGGACCATGCGGCAACATTCCTGAAATACGCCATTGAGCTCACCGCCGGTCTGGCGGTGGCATCAATCGGCCCCTCCGTGGCCTCCATCTACGGCGCCAAGCTGAGGCTGAACGGCTCTGCCTGCGTCGCCGTCTCGCAATCCGGCAAGAGCCCCGACATCGTTGCCATGGCCGAAAGCGCGAAGCAGCGCGGCGCGCTCACCGTCGCGCTGACCAACACCGCGGATTCGCCGCTCGCACGCACCTGCACCTATTCCATCGACATCCTTGCCGGGCCGGAACGCAGCGTGGCCGCCACCAAGACCTTCGTAAACTCGGCGGTTGCCGGGCTTGCGCTGATGGCGCACTGCACGAATGACGAGACGCTGCTTGCCGCCTTGCGGGAACTGCCGGCCAAGCTCGACAAGGCAATCGCCTGCGACTGGATGGCGCTTGCCGGTGCGCTTGAAGGCCAGAGATCGCTGTTCATCCTTGGCAGGGGACCGTCCTTCGCCATTGCCAGCGAAGCGGCGCTGAAATTCAAGGAAACCTGCGCCATGCACGCGGAAGCCTACAGCACCGCCGAGGTGATGCACGGTCCGCTCGCGCTGGTCGGGCCCAAATTCCCTGTCCTGTCGCTCGCCTCGCGCGATGCCGCCGAAAAATCCGTCGCCGACACGGCCGACGCCCTGGCGGCAAAGGAAGCGGCGGCCTTCGCCACGACGACCCTTGTGAAGCGGGCCCACCAGCTTCCCCTCGTCGCCACCGGCCATCCGCTGACCGAGCCTCTGGCGCTGATCGTTTCCTTCTATGCTTTTGTCGAGGCTTTCGCCCGTCATCGCGGCCTCAACCCGGATGCGCCGCCCAATCTGCATAAGGTGACCGAAACCGTATGACCGGCCGTTTCGCACTTGCAGCTACAAGGATCTTCGACGGCGACGGCTGGCATGAGGATGCGGCGCTGGTTGTCGCCGATGGCATTGTCGAAGCGATTGTCCCGCGAAGCTCGTTGCCCGCCGAGATGCGCGTAGCCGAGGACAAAAGCGCCATCCTCGCGCCCGGCTTCATCGACCTTCAGGTCAATGGCGGCGGCGGCGTGATGCTCAACGATCACCCCGACGTCGCCTCGATCAGGACGATCTGCGCGGCGCATGCGCCGTTTGGAACAACAGCACTTTTGCCGACGCTCATTACCGATACGCCGGAAATCACCGCAGCCGCCGTCGCGGCGGGCAAGGCCGCGGCCAAGGACAACATTCCGGGTTTCCTCGGCCTGCACCTGGAAGGCCCGCATTTGTCGCTGGCGCGCAAGGGTGCGCACGACCCCAAGCTGATCCGCCAGATGACGGAAAAGGACCAGACCGCCCTGATTGCCGCCAGGGACGGCCTGCCGGTGCTTCTGACCACCATTGCGCCGGAATCGGTGACGGCGGATCAGGTCGGCAAGCTGGCGCAAGCGGGCATCGTCGTCAGTCTCGGCCATTCCGACGCCGGCTTTGCCACGGCTCGCGCTTATGCAGATGCGGGCGCTTCGGTCGTCACCCACCTTTTCAACGCGATGAGCCAGATCGGCAACCGCGAGCCGGGTCTTGCCGGTGCCGCCATCGACACAGGTAGCCTTTCCGCCGGGTTGATCGCCGACGGCATCCATGTCGATCCGGCCACGATCGGGATTGCGCGTCGGGCAAAGTCGGGGCCAAGCCACATTTTCCTCGTCACCGATGCGATGGCGACCATCGGCACCGACATGACGTCATTCACCCTCAACGGCCGCACCATCTACCGCAAGGACGGCAGCCTGCGTCTCGCCGACGGCACGCTTGCCGGCGCCGATCTCGACATGATCTCGGCTGTCCGCTTCATGCATGAGGTCATCGGGCTGGAACTGGCGGAAGCGCTGCGCATGGCCTCGACCTATCCGGCCGAAGCCGTCGGGCAATCGCACCGCATCGGTCGTCTGGCCAAGGGTCAAATAGCCAATATCGTCGCGCTTTCGCAAAAGCTCGCCGTCGAAAATGTATGGATCGACGGCAACAATGTGTTCGCCACGAACTGATTTCGTGCGGCTTAGACCGCCGCTGCGTCAGCCGCGGTGCGGATCGCGGCGATGTTCCTGCGGTAAGCCTCGAAGCCATCGCCCTTGAACACGGCAGCACCAGCCACCAGAACGTCGGCACCGGCGGCGGTCACCAGCGGCGCGGTTTCCGCCGTCACGCCGCCGTCGATCTCGATATTGATCGGCCTGCCCCCGATCATCGCCTTCACGCGCTTCACCTTATCCACCATCGCCGGGATGAAGGCCTGTCCGCCGAAGCCCGGATTGACCGTCATTATCAGGATCAGGTCGAGCCGGTCGAGCACATATTCAATGGCGCTTTCAGGCGTGGCCGGATTGAGCGAGACGCCGGCCCTCTTGCCAAGGTTGCGGATGGTCTGCAGCGAGCGGTCGAGATGAGGACCGGCTTCGGCATGCACGGTGATGCCGTCGCAGCCCGCTTCCGCAAACGCCGCCAGATAAGGATCGACAGGCGCAATCATCAGGTGGCAGTCGAAATAGGCCTTGGTGCGGTTGCGGATCGCCTTGATGACCGGCGGGCCGAAGGTGATGTTGGGCACGAAGTGGCCGTCCATCACGTCGAGATGCACCCAGTCAGCGCCAGCGGCCACCACGGCCTCGACCTCGTCGCCGAGTTTGGAAAAGTCAGACGACAGCACCGACGGTGCGATCAGGGTTTTTCCGCTCATGGCTGGCCTTTCGCGATTGCTGGAGATTTTGGCGATTGCCTAAAGCCACAGACCCAACTTGTCGAGCACTTTGGCCACCCAAGTTACTGTTGCTGCCTAGACAAAGCCAAAATCCTGCCGCACTCAGCGCCGGTAAACGAATTTCCGGAGCGCAATGTGAGATCGGCTTTAGCGGCGTCTGTTCTGTGCCTGACCGTCAGCGGTTGCGCCAACTCGCTGGTTGCGGACCAGGACCGCAATGTCGCCTCCGCGCTGCCCTATGACAGCGTGGACTGCGCAACGCTGCTGACCGAGCGGGACCAGCTTGCCCGGCGCTACAATCTTTCCATCAATGCCAAGCCGGTTTTCGCCAGATCGGCGATGGGCCTGGGGCCGATAACGCCTGATGTACGGTCGAATCGCCGCCGCGACGTCGAGAAGGCAAGCGGCGAAATCAATGCGATGAACCGTTCGCTCAGCCGGCGCAAATGTGACGGCGCGGTTCAAACCTTGGCGGTTCAGTAGCCCGCGCTGCGGTCGACGACGTTCTCCAACGGTTCGCCGCGTTCGAAAGCCGACATCTGCCGCAACATGATCGGCACCAGATGATTGGGATCCGACGTCGCCGCCGCATGCGGCGTCGCGAAGATCTTGGGGTGGTTCCAGATCGGGCTGGTCTTGGGCAGCGGCTCCACCTCGAACACGTCGAGGCTTGCCTCCTTCAACGTGCCATCGTCCAAAGCGCGCAAAATGTCGGCATCCTTCTGCAGCCGTCCGCGCCCGGCATTGATCAGCACCGCGCCGCCCAAGCCATTGCGCCGGCGCAATTGCTTGAGCAAGCCATAGTTGACGATGCCCTGCGTTGCCGGCGTCAGCGGCAGCAGGACCACGAGGATATCGGTGGCGTTGAGGAACGGCACGAGACCGTTGTCGCCATTGAAGGTGGACACCCCCAGCATCTGCTGTTCCCTGCGCGACCAGCCATTGACCCTGAAGCCAAGTGAAGACAGCGCCTGGGCTGCGGCCCGGCCGAGGCTGCCGAGCCCCATGATGCCGACGGAAATGTCGTTGGCCGTGCGCTGCGGCGGCTCATGCCAGATTTTCTTCTTCTGCTGGCCCTCGTACAGCATCGCCTGGCGATGGTGGTCGAGCACCCGCCAGACGACGAACTCGACCATGTGCTGGGTCAGATTTTCGGCCACCACCTTGATGATCGGAACATCCGGCACCGTCTTGTCGGCCATGATGTGATCGACGCCGGCGCCGATGGAAAAGATCGCGCGCAGGTTGGGCAGCTTGGTCAAAAGATTGGGCTTCTGTTTCCACACCACCGCATAGTCGATCGTCGGGTCGGCGGGTCCGTTCGGTTCCAGCACCACCTCTCGCTCGGCCGACAGAAGCTCATGCCAGCGTTGCGGATGAAAGCCGGTTACGGCGAGCAGGACACGGCCCTTGTCGAGTGTCGGCATCTTATGCCCCTTGGTTCTATTCGCTTACAACGCCGACTGGCGCGGTTTCGATCCTGAAAGCGGCCGACATCAGCGCCTTTGTATAGTCGGTTTGCGGGTTGCCGAATATCTGCTCGGAGGGGCCCGCTTCGACAATCTTGCCGTTGCGCATGACAATGACGTGGTTGGCCAGCGCGCGCACCACCTTGAGATCGTGGCTGATGAACAGGTAGGCCAGATTGTGCTTGGCCTGCAGGTTGCGCAAAAGGTCGACGACCTGCGCCTGCACGCTCATGTCGAGCGCCGAGGTCGGCTCATCCAGCATCACGAAGCGCGGTTTCAGCACCATCGCGCGGGCGATGGCGATGCGCTGACGCTGGCCGCCGGAGAATTCGTGCGGATAGCGGAAGCGGGTGGCCGGATCGAGCCCGACCTCGCCAAGCACGTCGACCACGCGCCGGTCGCGCGCTTCCGGCGACAGTTTCGGCTCATGAATCTTCAAGCCCTCTTCGATGATTTCCGACACCGACATGCGCGGGCTCAGCGAACCGTAGGGGTCCTGAAACACAATCTGCAGTTCATGACGAAGCGGCCGCATGTCGTTGAACGACAGCTTGTTGATGTCGCGGCCATCGAACCGGATTGTGCCGGTGGACGAGATCATGCGCGCGAGCGCAAGGCCGAGCGTGGTCTTGCCGGAACCGGATTCTCCAACGACGCCAACGGTCTGGCCTTTGCGCACCGTAATGTCGATGCCATCGACCGCCTTCACGTAGTCTACCGTCTTGCGAAAGAAGCCCTGCTTGATCGGGAACCAGACCTTGACGTCATCGCCCGCCATGACCGGCTTGGCGTCATCGTTTGCGGCCGGCGGCTTGCCCTTCGGCTCGGCTGCCAGCAAGTGGCGCGTATAGGCGTGCTGCGGATTGTCGAAGATTTCAGCGGTCGGCCCGGTCTCGACGATCTTGCCCTTGGTCATCACGCAGACGCGGTCGGCAATCTTGCGCACGATGCCCAGATCATGGGTGATGAACAGCATCGACATGCCGTTCTTTTGCTTGAGCTTGGCCAGCAATTCGAGGATCTGCGCCTGCACGGTGACGTCGAGCGCCGTCGTCGGTTCGTCGGCGATCAGAAGCTCGGGTTCGTTGGCGAGCGACATGGCGATCATCACGCGTTGGCGCTGGCCGCCCGACAGTTGGTGCGGATAGGCGGACAGGCGCTTTTCCGGGTCGCGGATGCCGACTTCCTTCAACAGATCCAGCGTGCGCTGCCGTGCCTCGCGCTGGCCCATGCACAGGTGCAGTTCCAGCACCTCGACAATCTGCTGCTCGATCGTGTGCAGCGGATTGAGCGAGGTCATCGGCTCCTGGAAGATCATGGTGATCTTGTTGCCGCGTACCTTCCGCAACGCCTTCTCATCCAGCGCCAACAGGTCCTTGCCGTCGAACTCGATCCGGCCGGATGGATGGCTGGCCGCCGGATAGGGCAAGAGCTTCAGCACCGACAACGCCGAAACCGACTTTCCCGAGCCGGATTCGCCGACCAATGCCACCGTTTCGCCCTTGGCGATGTCGAACGACACGTGATCGACGGCGAGCGAGGTGTTGCCGCCTTGCGAAAAGGCGACAGACAGATCGCGGACGGACAGAAGCGGCGCGCTCATCTGAACGTCTTTCGCGGATCGAAGGCGTCGCGCGTCGCTTCACCGACGAAAATCAGCAGCGACAGCATGATCGACAGCGTGGCAAATCCGGTGATGCCAAGCCACGGCGCGTTGAGGTTGCGCTGGCCCTGCTTCAACAGTTCGCCGAGCGATGCGGAGCCCGGCGGCAAGCCGAAACCGAGGAAATCGAGCGAAGTCAGCGTCGAGATCGAGCCGTTGAGGATGAACGGCAGGAAGGTCAGCGTCGCCACCATGGCGTTCGGCAACAGATGGCGGAACATGATGGTGCGGTTGGGCACGCCAAGCGCGCGCGCCGCGTTGACATATTCGAAGTTGCGGGCGCGCAGGAATTCCGCCCGCACGACGCCGACAAAGGCGACCCATGAAAACAGGAGCATCAGTCCGAGCAGGATGAAGAAGCCGGGCGGCAATATCGCCGCTACGATGAGCAGCAGGTAGAGCACCGGGATCGCCGACCAGATTTCGATGAAGCGCTGGAAGATGAGGTCGGTCCAGCCGCCGAAATAGCCCTGCACGGCGCCTGCCGATACGCCGATGATCGCAGAGCCGATCGTCAGGATCAGGCCAAACAGCACCGAGATGCGGAAGCCATAGATGGCGCGCGCGAGCACGTCGCGGGCCTGGTCGTCGGTGCCGAGCCAGTTCCAGTTGCCGACGATGCAGTTCGGATCGGCTTCGCCTTGCGGCAACTGGCTGCAGCGCGTCTTGGCGTCATACTGCCATGACGGCTTGGCGGGTGCTGCTTCGGGCACGAAGTTGTTGACGGTGCGATAGGAATAGCGGATCGGCGGCCAGATCATCCAGCCATTGGCGTTGATCTCGTCCTGGATGACCGGATCGCGGTAGTCGGTGACGGCATAGAAGCCGCCGAACTTTTCTTCCGGATAGTCAACCAGCACCGGGAACAGGATCTCGCCCTTGTAGGAGGCGAGGACCGGCTTGTCGTTGGCGATGAATTCCGCAAACAGCGACAAAACGAACAGAAGCAGGAAAATCCACAGCGACCAGTAACCGCGCCGGTTGGCCTTGAAGTTTGCCCAGCGGCGCTGGTTGAGCGGCGAAATCCACGGACGCTTGCCGCGCGCCTCTTCCACCACCGCCGCACCTGCCGTGCCGACATCCGTCGTCATACGTCTCTCCGCTCGAAGTCGATGCGCGGATCGATCCAGGTGTAGGTGAGGTCGGAGATCAGGCTGATGACGAGGCCGATGAGCGAGAAGATATAAAGGTTGGCGAACACCACCGGATAGTCGCGCTCAACCACAGAGCGGAAGCCGAGCAGGCCCAGCCCATCCAGCGAGAATATGTTCTCGATCAAAAGCGATCCGGTGAAGAAGGCCGAGATGAAGGCGCCGGGAAAGCCTGCGATGACGATCAGCATGGCGTTGCGGAACACGTGCCCGTAAAGCACCTGCCGCTCGGACAGGCCCTTGGCGCGCGCCGTCACCACATATTGCTTGCGGATTTCATCGAGGAACGAATTCTTGGTCAGCAAGGTCGTGGTGGCGAAGGCCGACAGCACCATCGCCGTCAGCGGCAGCGCCAGATGCCAGAAATAATCGAGGATGCGCGCCGGCCACGACAGTTGCTCCCAATTGTCGGAAGTCAGGCCGCGGAGAGGGAACCAGTCGTAGAACGAGCCGCCGGCGAAAAGGATCATCAACAGGATGGCAAACAGGAAGCCCGGAATCGCATAGCCGACAATGACGATGCCGCTGGTCCACACATCGAAGGCCGAGCCGTCCTTGACCGCCTTCCTGATGCCGAGCGGGATTGAAATCAGGTATGAAATCAGCGTGATCCACAGCCCGAGCGATATCGACACCGGCATCTTTTCCAGGATCAGGTCGACCACCGAAATGTCGCGGAAATAGCTGTCGCCGAAGTCGAAGCGGGCATAGTCCCACAGCATCTTGCCGAAGCGCTCAAGCGGCGGCCTGTCGAAGCCGAACTGCTTTTCCAGCTTGGCGATGAACTCAGGATCGAGGCCCTGCGCGCCGCGATATCTCGAACCGGCATCGCTGCCGACATCGAGGTTTCCGCCCGCGATATCGCCGCCACCACCGCCGCCGATGCGGTCGCTGGCGTCACCGCCCTGCCCGCTCAGCTTGGCGATGACCTGCTCGACAGGGCCGCCGGGCGCAAACTGGATGACAGCGAAGGAAATGGCCATGATGCCGAGCAGGGTCGGTATCATCAAAAGCACGCGGCGCAGGATATAGGCACCCATCAGGCGGCTCTCACGGTCGCCCTAGGTGGCCGGCGCTTCTTTGCAATTTCACCCCTTACCAATCTTGGCCGCCTTGTCCTGATCGAACCACCACAGCGCTTCCATCGCAAACCCGTAATCCGGCTTCGGCTCCTTGAACCCGAACATATCCCAGAACGCGACGCGGTGATTCGCCGAATACCAACTTGGAATCCAGTCCATGCGTGCGCGCAAGACCCGATCGAGCGAACGCAGCACGGTTGTCAGTTGCGCACGGTCCTTGACGCCGTCAATCGCCTCGACAAGCGCATCGACCGCAGGGTCGACCGTACCGGGCAGATTGCGCGATCCCTGCAGGTTGGCCGAGCGCGAATGGAAGATGCCGTCCATGCCCTCGCGCGTCGGCGTCGGCGAAAACAGCACCGCCATTGCGATCATGTCGAAATCGAAACTGGCCTGCCGCGCCTGATGCTGCGCCGATTCGACGAGGCGGATCGAGGCGTCGAAGCCGACGGCCTTCAGGTTGCCCACCCACGGCGTATAGACGCGCACCAGCCCGTCGTCATCGGCGAGGAATTCCAGCTTGAACGTTTCGCCGGCGGCATTCTGGAAGAACTCGCCGGCCCGTTTCCAGCCGGCGTCCTTCATCAGGTTTTGCGCTTCACGCAAAAGCTTGCGGTCGCGGCCGCTGCCGTCGGAAGCAGGCAGTGAATAGACCTCTGCGAACACTTCAGGCGGGAGCTTGTCGCGCAACGGCTCAAGCAACGCCAGTTCCTCAGCGGAAGGAACGCCGGTCGCCCTGAATTCCGACTTCTCGAAATTCGACTGGGAGCGATCATAGAGACCGTAGAACAGCGATTTGTTGGTCCATTCGAAGTCAAAGCACAGCGCAATGGCGCGGCGCACCCTGACGTCGCGGAACCGTTCGCGCCGCTGGTTCATGGCGGTGCCGTACATCAGGGGGCGCTTTTCCGAAGGAAATTCGCGTTTTATCACCTTGCCGGCGGTGAGCGCCGGGAAGTCGTACCCTGTCGCCCACACGCGCGAGGTTGCCTCCTCGCGGAACGCGACGTCGCCCTTCTTGAACGCCTCGAACGCGGCCTGGCGGTCGCCGTAGAATTCGATGCGCAGCTTGTCGAAATGGAACTGCCCCTTGTTCACCGGCAGATCGCGGCCCCAATAGTCGCCGACCCGCTCATATTCGATGGTCTGGCCAGCCTGCACATGCCCAACCTTGTAGGGGCCCGAACCGAGCGGCGCCTTCATGCGCGAACTGTCGAACGGCGCGCTCGCGAAATAGGCCTTGGACAGGATCGGGAATGTCGCCACGTCCAAAATGGTGCGCGCAGACTGCTTGCCGGAAAAGGTCAGCCGCAAGGTGCCGGCATCGAGCGCGGTTGCCGCCGTCAATTCCTTCAGCGGCAGGGAAAGGTCCGGGTGTCCCTCTTCCTTTAACAGGCTGTAGGTGAAGGCGGCATCTTCTGCGGTCAGCGGCGAGCCGTCATGCCAGCGCGCCTGCGGCCTCAGCGCAAAATCGAAACTGTTGCGGTCGTCAGAGATCGTGACCGATTCCGCCAGTTGCCCGTAGATCGAATCCGGCTCGTCCAGCGCGCTGACCATCAGCGAATCGAAGCACATTTCCATGCGCGGCGGCGCATCGCCCTTGGACACGAAGCTGTTCAGCGTGTTGAAGGTCTGGGGGTTCTGGTTGAACAGCCATTGCGACGGGCCGAAATTGAATGTCCCGCCCTTCGGGGCATCGACGTTTACATAGTCGAATTGCGAAAAATCGGCGGGATACTTCAACTCGCCAAAAGCGGACAGGCCATGCAGCTTCTCCCCCGTCGGGGTGCTGGCAAAGACCTTTCCGGGCAAAACCGCCGCTGCCGCCGCTGCGGCGCCCAGCCCGAGAAAGCCACGACGATGCAGGCCGGCCATCAGTTGCCGCTCTTGTACTTGGCGGCGAGAGCCTTTTCCTTCTCGGTATCGATCCACCAGGAATCAATATCCGGGCCGATATAGGTCGGCTGCTTGTCGGGAATGCCGAACTTGTTCCAGTAGCCCAGCCAGACGTCCGGCCGGGTGAACTGCGGCACGACGTAGAAATTCCACAGCAGCACGCGGTCGAGCGCGTGCGTCGCGGCAATGAGGTCATCCCTGTCGCTGGCGAAAATGACCCGATCGACGAGCGCATCCACGATCGGGTCCTTGATGCCGGAATAGTTGCGCGAACCGGGTGCGTCCGCAGCCCTCGAACTCCAGAAGTCGCGCTGCTCGTTGCCGGGCGAATCCGATTGCGGCAGCACCGCCGTGATCATGTCGAAGTCGAACTCGTTGACGCGGTTCACATATTGCGACTGGTCGACGAACCTCAGCGACGCGTCGATGCCGATTTTCCTCAGCATGGTCACGTATGGCATCAGCGTCGCTTCCGCCCCTTGCCTGAAGTCGAGAATCTCGAAACGGAATGGCGCGCCGCTTTCAGCGTTCACCATCTTGCCGCCCTTGATGACCCAGCCGGCCGAGGCAAGCAAATCTACCGCCTGCTTGAGGATTTTCCGTTCCGCCTGCGGCGTGTCGAAGGCGGGGAGTTTCCATTCCTGCGTGAACAGTTCAGGCGGCAGCTTGTCCTTGTACTGGTCGAGGATCTCCAGTTCCTTGCCTTGCGGCAGGCCGCTGGAGGCAAGGTCGCTGCCCATGAAGTAGCTGGTGATGCGGGTATTTAGGCCGAAGGACTGCGTGCGGTTGATGGTATCGAAATCGTTCAGGTAGGAAAGCGCCTGGCGCACCCGCCGATCCTGGAAAAGCGGGCGGCGCGTGTTCATCGCGTAGCCCTGCATGTTGGCGCGCGACATCGCCTTGAACTCCGCCTTGATGACGTCGCCCGCCTTCAGCGCCGGGAAATCATACTTGGTCTTCCAGTCCCGGCCGCTGTTTTCCGTGTTGATGTCCTGCAAGCCACCCTTTGTGAAAGCCAGCCACTCGGCATTCTCGTCGAGGAAATAGGTGTAGCGGCGCGTATCCCAGTTCTCGCGGCCGATCTTGACCGGAAGCTTAGCAGCCCAATAGTCCGGCACCCGCTCCCACACGATCTCCGAGCCCGGCTTGAAACTCTTGATCTTGTAGGCGGCGGAGCCGAGCGGAATTTCCAGCGTCGACTTGGTGACATCGCGCTTCTTGCCGCTGGCGTCGGTGCCCTCCCACCAATGTTTCGGCAGCACCGCCAGATCGCCGATGATCTTCGGCAACTCGCGATTGCCCTTCTGGTCGAAGATGAATTGGACTTCGCGGTCAGAAATCGCCTTGGCTTCCGTCACGTTCTCGAAATAGCGGTTGTACATCGGGCTGTTGGTTTTCAGCACGTTGAAGGACCAGACAACATCATCGACCGTGATCGGCTGGCCGTCATGCCATTTGGCGCGCGGATCAAGCCGATAGGTCGCCGACGAATAGTCGTCCGGATATTTGTACGCATCGGCAATCAGCGGATGCGAGACGCTGCCTTCGTCGGTGGCCTGCTCCATCAGGGTGTCGTAGAGCAGCCCGCCGCCCAGTTGCGAAAACCCCGCCGCCGGCGTGCCTTGAACGATGTAGGGATTGAAGCTGTCGAAAGTGCCCAGCACCGTGGAATTCAGCGTGCCGCCCTTAGGCGCATCCGGGTTCACGTAGTCGTAACGCTGGAAGTTCTCGCCATATTTGGATTCGCCGATCAGGGAGGAGGTCGTGCGCCATTCGTCCGCGGCATGACTGACTGCAGGACCTAGGGGCAACAATGCCGCCGCCAGAGCCGCTACCGCCCAGATGCCCGATCGATGAAACCTCATTCTATCCCCTTTGGAACGTACCCAGCCAGTCTAGAGCATTGGCGACCGATGGGAACCGGCAAGACGGCCAATGTTCCTGGATCGAAGCCATTTCCAACAAAAAAGCCGGGTCGAACCCGGCTTTTTCATGGAGATGGAGATTACAATTTCGTTATTGGGCCGGCGCGGGCGCTGCACCTTCGGCCGGGGCCGCGCCATCTGCGGGCGCAGCCGCATCGGCAGGGGCCGCGCCGGCTTCCGGAAGCGGAACCGGGCTGTCGGCCTGGGTGCGGATGTAAGCGATCAGGTTGGCGCGCTCGTCATCCTTCTTGATGCCGGCAAAGCCCATGGCCGTGCCTTTCACGAAGTTCTTCGGCGAGGTCAGGAAATGGTTGAGGTTGTCGAAGGTCCACTTTTCCGCGCCACCCTTGGAAAACTCCTTCATGCCGGCCGAATACGCAAAGCCCTCATGCTCGGCAACCGGACGATCCACCAGGGCCCAGAGGTCGGGGCCGACCTTGTTGGGGCCGCCCTTTTCGATCGAATGGCAAGCCTGGCACTTCTTGAATACGGCAGCACCGGCATCGGCGTTTGCGCCGGCCAGAAGCTCGGCAATCGGCTTGGCCGCATCGGCGGCACCGGCAGCCTCGCCGCCAGCGGCAGCTTCGGCGGCTTCAATGATGAAGCCCGGCTTTTCAGGAGAATGGGAGGCAAACAACGAATCGGAGACGATGCCGACCGAAAAAACGACGAAAACGGCGCCGAGCAGCCCGCCCAGGACCTTGTTGACCTCGAATGAATCCATGTGCCCCAGGCTCCCTTTTCCGGCGGACTATCCCGTCCCCCGTCCGTCGGTATTTTCGCTCAGCCTGCAAGGGCTGCTAAATCGGGCGGAAACTAGGTCTTTTGCTCGGCTCTTGCAACACCTATAAGGGCGCTGCCAGTGAGACCTTTTGACACTTTTTTCCAAGTGATTTTCGAAGCACACATCCTCTGATGTCGACACTCATCCTCATTCCCGCGCGCATGGCCTCCACCCGCCTGCCCGGCAAGCCACTCGCCGATATCGCCGGCGCGCCGATGATCGTACATGTGGCGCGGCGCGCCGCAGAGAGCGGAATCGGGCGTGTGGTCGTCGCCACCGACACGACGAACGTTGCCGAGGCAGTTCGTGCGCACGGTTTCGAGGCAGTGATGACCCGTTCCGACCACGAATCGGGCTCGGACCGCATCTTCGAGGCGCTGCAGGCGCTCGATCCGGCCGGCAAGGTATCCGTCGTCGTCAACGTCCAGGGCGACCTGCCGACCATCGACCCCGGCATCATCGGAGCATCGCTCGCCCCCTTGGCCGATCCGAATGTCGATATCGCAACGCTTGGCGTTGAAATCGTGCGCGAAGAGGAAAAGACCAATCCGAGCGTGGTCAAGATCGTCGGCTCGCCGCGCACCGACACCCGGCTGAAGGCGCTTTATTTCACCCGCGCAACCGCCCCATGGGGCGACGGGCCGCTCTATCACCACATCGGGCTCTACGCCTACCGCCGCGAGGCCCTCAAACGTTTCGTCGCGCTCGGACCATCGCCGCTCGAGCGGCGCGAGCGGCTCGAACAATTGCGCGCGCTCGAGGCTGGAATGCGCATCGACGCCGAAATCGTGCAGTCCGTGCCGCTCGGCGTCGATACGCCGGAAGACCTCGTGCGCGCCCGAGAGATACTTTCCAGATAGTCAGGTCGCATCATGATAGAAAAGACGAACAGAATAGCTTTCCAGGGTGAGCCGGGCGCCAATTCCGACACCGCCTGCCGCAATGTCTACCCGACCATGGAGCCTCTGCCGCGCCCCACCTTCGAGGACGCCTTCAGTGCTGTCGAAACCGGCAAGGCAGACCTTGCCATGATCCCGATCGAGAACACCATCGCCGGCCGCGTCGCCGACATCCACTATCTTTTGCCGGAATCCAAGCTACACATCGTCGGCGAATATTTCCTGCCGATCCACTTCCAGCTGATGGTGCTGCCGGGCGTGGCGCGCGGCGAAATCAAGACCGTGCACAGCCACATCCATGCGCTCGGTCAGTGCCGCAAATATATCCGCAAGAACAGCTGGAAGCCGATGGTCGCAGGCGACACGGCAGGTGCCGCCAAGCTCGTCGCCGAAAAGCAGGACCGGACGATGGCGGCGCTGGCGCCGACGCTTGCCGCCGAGCTCTACGGCCTCGACATCCTCGAAGAGAATGTCGAGGACACCGAGCGCAACATCACCCGCTTCGTCGTGCTTTCGAAAGGCCGCAGTTGGGCCGACCGCAACGTCAACCAGGGCATGATGATCACAACTTTCGTGTTTCGGGTCCGCAACGTGCCGGCAGCGCTCTACAAGGCGATGGGCGGCTTCGCTACCAACGGCGTCAACATGACCAAGCTGGAGAGCTACCAGCTCGGCGGCGAGTTCACCGCGACCCAGTTCTACGCCGATATCGAGGGTCATCCCGATGACGCGCATGTCGCACGGGCGCTTGAGGAATTGCGCTTCTTCTCGCGCGAAGTCCGCATTCTCGGCGTCTACGAAGCCAACGAATACCGCGAGCAGGTAAGCGGCGGCTACTAAGCTTTCTGGTCGCCCTCAGCCCATGCACTGACGAGCTGATGAGCGATCGCGCCCTTGGGCGGGATCGTCAGCCCATCCGGGTGGGTGCGCGCCAGCATCAGCCGCACCTCGTCGCGAGAAAACCAGCGGCAGTCCTCGAGTTCGCTCGAATCGGCATGGATATCCTCGTTGAGCGGTTCGCCATAGCAGCCGATCATCAGCGAATAGGGGAACGGCCACGGCTGGCTGGCGTAGTAGACAACGCGGCCAAGTCTGATGCCGGCCTCCTCCAGCGTTTCGCGCCGCACCGCGTCCTCGATCGTCTCGCCGGGCTCAATGAAGCCGGCAAGCGCCGAATAGCTGCCGGGCGCAAAATGCTTGCCCCTACCAAGCAAACACTTGTCCGCAGTCGCCGTCAGCATGATCGCCACCGGGTCAGTGCGCGGAAAGTGATCGGCGCCGCAGGAAGGGCAATGCCGCCGGTAGCCGCCGGCGCGCATCTGCGTTTGGCCGCCGCATTTGCCGCAAAAACGGTGACTGGCGTTCCAGCCGAGCAATGCGGCGGCTTGCGCTAGCGCGCCCAGTGCCGCCTCGTCTACCAGCCCCTGAATGTATATGGAACGATGCTCGATCGCCTTGATCGTGTCCGGCAACTGCTCAGGCTCGATGCTGCCGGGAACGGCCAGAACCGGCCCGCGCTCGTCCACCCCAAGCAGGATCGCCTGTTCCATCGACGAGGCGATGCCGCCCAGTTCACCGAGGGCGAACCAGGGATCGAACCTTTCGCCGTGCAGCTTGATCAGCGTCCTGCCGTCGCGCAGCACCAGCAGCCGCGCCGAAGGATCGGCCAGCCCCTTTTCCACGCAATCGTCGCTGCGATGCTCGGACTGGCGCTCGATGCGGTTGCCGGCAAAGGCAAGCGACCTGCTGGGCTCGCGCTCAGGCGCATCAAAAAGACGAAAATTCATCGGGAAACTACTCGAAGCGACGGTTGAAAGCCGGCAGATTCATAGCGCCGCCTTGACCGTTTCTGCAAACCGGCGAAGATCAGAAATCTTATAGGGCTCGCGGATGCCGTGGCCCCACACCGGCCCCGGCCAGGCGGCGTCGCCTTCGGAGCGGGCTATCACATGCACATGCAGTTGCCGCACGATGTTGCCGAGCGCGCCTGTGTTGATCTTGGTGCAGCCGGTCACGCGCTTCAGCGCCTGCGCCGCCATATTGACCTCGAAGGTCAGCATCGCCTGATCGAGCGGCGCCATGTCATGGATTTCCTCGATGCCCGGCCGCTGCGGAATGAGCACCAGCCATGGCCAGCGACGGTCGTTCATCACGCGCAGTTCGCACAGGCCGAGCCACATCAATTGCTCGCTGTCGGCCTCAAGCCGGGCGTCAAGCGTGAAACCGGCCTTCAGGCCAGGTAGCATGGGCGTTCCCCTCGAACCTGCAAGGCCCCCATAGGCCCCGATACATACGTATGTCCGGGAAGCGGATGAGCCGCCAGCTTCCCATTATAGCATCATCCGCCACGGCGCGTCCGACTGTTCGAACGCTATTGCGAGGCTTGCCCCGCTGCAAGCGTTTCATTGGCCCCAAACAGCATCCACGTTCGATTTCGACGCGCACTTGCATTTCGGCATCGAATTGCCGATATGGAAGGCGGGAGGTTGGTGGTGGACGATCCACTCGCCAACCGGGTCAGGTCCGGAAGGAAGCAGCCCTAACGAGCCCGGAACGGGTCATTGTTCCAGCCTCCCACCTTCTTCACGGCCCTGTCTGGTCCATGTTGGCGGCCCATTTGAGCGGCACACCAGCATTGACGATGCGCGGTCGTGCGGGCGAAACTGGTTTGAGCAACCGGCGCTTCCGGTCGCGGTCCGTAGATCCTTGCTGGGAGCCGTCCTGATCGATGAATGAAGCTGGAACGAGCGGATCAGGCAACACCGGGGCAAAGCCGGCTACCGGCGCCTACCGCGTGCTCGCCCGCAAATACCGCCCTTCGAACTTTTCCGAGCTGATCGGCCAGGAGCCGATGGTGCGCACGCTCACCAACGCCTTTTCTTCCGGCCGCATCGCGCAGGCGTGGATGCTGACCGGCGTGCGCGGCGTCGGCAAGACCACGACCGCCCGCATTCTCGCCCGCGCACTGAACTACAAAACCGACGCCGTCGACCAGCCCAGCATCGACCTCTCCGTCCCCGGCGAGCATTGCCAGGCGATTATGGAAGGCCGCCACGTCGATGTCATCGAGATGGACGCGGCATCCCACACCGGCATCGACGATATCCGCGACATCATCGACCGCGTGCGTTATGCGCCCGTTTCGGCGCGCTACAAGGTCTACATAATCGACGAAGTGCACATGCTTTCCACGCAGGCTTTCAACGGCCTGTTGAAAACGCTGGAAGAACCGCCGCCGCACGTCAAGTTCATCTTCGCCACCACCGAAATCCGCAAGGTGCCGATCACCGTCCTGTCGCGCTGCCAGCGCTTCGACCTGAGGCGCATCGACGCCGGCGCGCTGGTCGCGCATCTCAGCGCAATAGCCGCCAAGGAAGACATCACAATCGACGACGATGCGCTGGCGATGATCGCTCGCGCCGCCGAGGGCTCGGCCCGCGATTCGCTATCGATCCTCGACCAAGCCATCGCGCATGGCGGCGGCGGCGTCAGCGCCGAAGCGGTGCGCGCGATGCTCGGCCTTGCCGACCGCGCCCGCATCGTCGACCTGTTCGAGCACCTCATGAAGGGCGATGTCGCAGCCGCCCTTGCCGAATTCCGTTCGCAATACGACACCGGCGCCGATCCGGCCGCCGTTCTCACCGACCTTGCCGAGTTCAATCACTTGGTAACGCGCCTGCGTTTCGTGCCGTCGGCGCTGGAAGACGCTTCGCTTTCGGAAGACGAACGCCGCCGGGGCGCCGCCTTTTCCGAACAGCTATCGGTCAAGGTTCTGTCGCGCACCTGGCAGATGCTACTCAAGGGCATTCCGGAAGTGCAAAGCTCCAACCGCCCGGTCAGCGCGGCTGAAATGGTGATGATCCGCATTGCGCATGCAGCCGACCTGCCAACGCTGGACGAAGCGTTGAAGTCGCTGGAAAGCGGAACACAGGCCACGGCAAGTCCCCGACCCCCCACCTCTTCGTCGCCGGCGGGATCGGCTGGTCGAGGCAATGGCGAGACGGCCAGCGCCGTATCCACCGCATCGTTCGCGCCAGTTGGCAATGGCGCGCAGACCATGCGTCTGGTCGAGGCATCGCCTGCTCCGGCGGCCTTCACGCCGCCGCAGCCGCAGCCCGATGCCCAGCCGGCAATCTCCATCCGGTCCCTTGCCGACATCGCAGCTCTTGCCGAAGAACACCGCGACATGGCCTTCAAGATCCTCTTGAAGAAATACATTCGCCCTGTTCGCTTCGACGCCGACCGGCTCGACGTCAACCTCACCGACGATGCGCCGAAGACGCTGCTCAACGACCTTGCGACCAAGCTGCGAAGTTGGACGGGGCGCAACTTTTTCGTCTCGCTGTCGAAAGAGACCGGCGGGC
>MKRZ01000071.1:19733-45906 GCA_001897075.1 Mesorhizobium sp. 61-13
CGGAAATGGACTCAGCCACGCGCGAAAACGCCTTTCTCGACGCGCGCAACGATCCCGCCGTCGCCGCCATCCTCGATCGATTTCCCGGCGCGAAAATTATCGATGTCCGCATCCCGGATGCCGCGCAAGGCAGCGGCGAGGCGGACGAGGACATGACTGCCGAGCCTCTGGTCGAAGACGACGACTGACGTTTCGACCCAACAATCAAGATGAAGGACCCACGATGAAAGATCTTCTCGGCCTGATGGGCAAAGCCAAGGAAATGCAGGCCAAATTCCAGGCCATGCAGGATGAGATTGCTGAACTGGAAGCGACCGGTCAGGCTGGCGGCGGCATGGTCAATGTCACCTTGAGCGGCAAGTTCGAAATGAAGTCGCTGAAGATCGATCCGTCGCTGTTCAAGGAAGACGAGGTCGAAATCCTCGAAGACCTGATCCTCGCCGCCCACAACGACGCCAAGGCCAAGGTCGAGCAGGTGATGCAGGAAAAGACCAAGGCGCTGACCGCCGGCCTGCCTATTCCTCCCGGCATGAAACTGCCGTTCTAGCACAACCTTCGCGAGACGGCTCGGAGCGCCAAAAACACAAGATTGGCGCTCTGCCATCATTTTGCCGGAAACAGTCTCATTCTTGCCGCAACCTGGGGACGTGGCGGCAACAAAGAAGAGAGACGTTTGTTGATCGCCAAGCGTTTGAAGGCGCCATGCGTGTTGGGCGCCGTGGGTTGTTTGTCCCTGTTAGCCGGTTGCAGCCAGACCACGCAGGGCATGTCCGCAGCCAACCTCGCCGACGGTGTCATGCCGGCCCACACAACCTCCTACCAATACACCATGAAGGACAGGACGTGCCTGCAGCGCGCCATGTTCTTTGAATCGAACCGCTCAAGCCGCGAAGGCATGGTCGGCGTCGGCACGGTGGTGATGAACCGGCTGAAATCTGGCCGACACGGCAATTCCGTCTGCTCGGTGGTCGGCGAACCCCGGCAGTTCGCGCCCGGCGTCATGACACGGCGCATGAACTCCAAGGCCATGCCGGATGTCGTTGCCGCCGCCGATGCGGTGCTGCAAGGCGAGCGCCACCCGAAGCTGAAGAACGCCATGTTCTTCCACACTGCCGGGCTAAAATTCAAATACAAGAACATGCATTACGTGGCCGTTGCCGGCGGCAATGCCTTCTACGAAAAACGCGGCCGCAAATGGCAACCATTGCCGCCCGATTCCGCCTTCAAGGTTTCGGCAGCAGCCTCCGTGCCGGTCACACCGCAGGCCGTAGCCGTGGCATCGGTCGCCAAGCCGGAACTGCCAGCCGCCACGCCCCCGATTGCCGACAAGTCGATCATGACGGCCTCCATTCCCCAACCCGAGCCGCAGCCCGTGATGGCATTCGAGCAGACGCCCAGCGACACCAGCGCGATCGGCGCGCTCATCATCAACCAGAACATGGCGTTTTCGGACCAGTAGACCGGCGTCTGCGGCTGGAGCAGATTGTTTTCAAGGGCGCGGAAAAATCCTACAACCGCGCCATGTCGAAGCGAATCGCCGGTCCTGAAATTGAACGCCTGATCCAGCTTCTGGCCAAGGTGCCGGGGCTCGGGCCACGCTCGGCCAGGCGCGCCGCCCTTCACCTCATCAAGAAGAAGGAACAGTTGCTCGCGCCTCTCGCCGCGGCCATGGGCGAGGCGGTCGAAAAGGTGCGCATCTGCTCGACCTGCGGCAATGTCGACACGTCAGATCCCTGCATGATCTGCACCGATGCGCGCCGCGATCCGGCCACGCTCATCGTGGTCGAAGATGTTTCCGACCTTTGGGCGCTGGAGCGGGCGGCGGCGATGAACGTGCGCTACCACGTGCTCGGCGGCACCTTGTCGCCGCTCGACGGCATCGGCCCCGACCAGTTGAACATCCGTTCGCTGGTGGATCGCGTTGCCGGCGGTGAGGTCAGGGAAGTCATTCTCGCCGTCAACGCCACCGTCGAAGGGCAGACTACGGCGCACTACCTGACCGACCAGCTTTCAGGCATGGAGGTCAAGGTCACCCGACTGGCGCATGGCGTCCCGGTCGGCGGCGAGCTCGACTACCTCGACGACGGCACGCTTGCCGCGGCGCTGAAGTCGAGAACGGCGTTTTGACCATGGCGCTTCGCCTATTCGCGTCAGCGCTTTTCGTGCTTGCGGCCACATTCGCGCCGACAGCCTCAGCCGCCCGGATCGACGACCAGTTCAGCGCGTGGCTGAGCAACGATTTGTGGCCGGAAGCCAAGGCAAACGGCATCTCGCAAAAGACCTTCGATGCGGCGTTTGCCGGCGTGAAGCCAAACCTGAAGCTGCCGGACCTCGTCATGCCCGGCGAAAAGCCGAAAACCCCAAAGAAACAGCATCAGGCCGAGTTCGGCTCGCCGGGCAGTTATTTCGCCGAAAAGACGGTGAAGGCGGTCACGGCGGGCGGGCGCTCGCGCGCCGCCTCCAATGCCAAGACCCTTGCCGCGATCGAAACTCGCTACGGCGTGCCGGGCGAAATCGTGCTTGCGGTCTGGGGCCGGGAATCCGGCTTCGGCGCGGCCAAGCTGCCTTACGACGCCTTCGAGGTGCTCGGCACCAAGGCCTTCATGGCCACCCGCAAGGACATGTTCCGCAAGGAAGTGCTGGCGGCGCTGGAAATCGTCCAGCGCGGGCTGGTTGCCCGCAACGCCATGAAGTCGTCATGGGCCGGCGCGCTCGGCCAGCCGCAATTCATGCCGACCTCGTTTCTCAAGCACGCGGTCGATTTCGACGGCGACGGCCATCCCGACATTTGGAACTCGACGCCGGACACACTGGCCTCGATCGCCAACTACCTCGTCCACTATGGCTGGCAGAAGGGGCGCGACTGGGGCTTCGAGGTTGCCGTCCCGCAAAGCGTCTCATGTTCGCTCGAAGGGCCGGACCGTGGCAAACCCATCTCGCAATGGGCTTCGATGGGCATTACCCGCATCAACGGCAAAGCGTTCCCCGCGCATGAGGCGAAGGCCGAGGGCTTCCTCCTCATGCCGGCAGGGCGCAATGGCCCGGCCTTCATCGTCACGCCGAATTTCTATGTGCTCAAGGAATACAATATGAGCGACCTCTATGCCCTGTTCATCGGGCATGGCGCGGATCGCATCGCCTATGGCGACAAACCCTTTTCAGGAAGCTGGGGTGCGGTCGGCGGCCTCTACCGCTCCGACATTGCGGCCCTTCAGCGTTCCCTTGAAGGCAAGGGCTACGACGTTGGCAGCGCCGACGGCCTGCCCGGTTTCAAGACACGCCGCTCGATTGGCGAATGGCAGGCAAAAAGTGGTGTCAAACCAACATGTTTTCCTGACGCCGGTTTGGTCAAGGCATTGAAGTAGCTTGCCCCTGCCGCAAGCTTGTGCGCTGGCGGCAAAGCCGCCGAAAGCGCCATAACACAGACACAATCGAGGCGGCTTGAAGACCCAGCCAACTTGATAATGTCGAGCCAGCCATGAAACTGCAGCGCCCCGTCATCGGCAGCACCGTTCTGTCGGTCCTTGTCGCCACCTATGTGCTTTTCCTCAACAACTCGACCTTCTGGAGCAAGATTTCCGGGCACTTCACCGGGCATCCGGCAATGCTGGCCATTCTCGGCATGGCAGTCCTTTTGCTCTACATCGTCTTCCTGGTCGCTTTCTCCGCGCCCTACATCTTCAAGCCGGTGCTGATCGCGGCGGTGATGATATCCGCCGGCGTCGCCTATTTCACCGATACATTCGGCACCATTCTGGACCGCGACATGATCCAGAACATCGCCCAGACCACCGGGCCGGAATCGAGCCACCTGATCACGCCCGAATTCCTGCTGCATCTTTTCCTGTTCGGCGTGCTGCCCAGCCTGCTCATCGTCTGGGTCCACATCAATCACAAGCCGTTCTGGCGGAAAGTCAGGACAAACACCGTGCTCTGCCTCGGGCTGGTGGTGGTTGCGGTCGCGCTGATCGGCAGCAATTTCCGCACCTACATCCCGTTCTGGCAGCATGAGCGCAAGGAGACGATGGTCTACCTCAACCCGGCCATGGCGCTGATAGGGTCCATAGACTACGGCATCCATCAGTTCAGGGAGGCCAACATCGTCGCGCAGCCCTATGGCGAGGATGCGCGGCAAGGATCGAAACTTGCGGACGCGGCCAAGAAGCGGCTGCTTGTGCTGGTGGTCGGCGAAACGGCACGCGCCCAGAATTTCAGCCTCAACGGCTACAAGCGCGACACCAATCCCGAACTTGCCGCGCGCGATGTCATCGCCTTCACCAATGTCACCAGCTGCGGCACCGCCACCGCCGTCTCGATGCCGTGCATGTTCTCCCATCTCGGCCGCGACGGCTATTCCAAGCGGCTGGCACTTGGTTCGGAAAATCTGGTTGACGTGCTCAAGCACGCTGGGCTGACCATCGAATGGTGGGAAAACAACACCGGCACCAAGAAGATCGCCGATCGCATCGCGACCACCATGATGACCGCTGCGCCCGATCCCAAGCTATGCAGCGACGGTGAATGCCTCGATCAGGTTCTCGTCGACAAGCTTGCCGCGCGCCTCGACAATCTTGAGGGCAACGCCGTCCTCATCCTGCACACCATGGGCAGCCACGGCCCCGCCTACTACCAGCGCTACCCTGCCGACTTCGAGCGCTTCAAGCCGGCCTGCCGAAAAGCGGAACTTGCCGATTGTTCCGCCGAGGAACTGACCAATGTCTATGACAATTCGATCCTCTACACGGACCACATCCTCGCCTCGATTATCGACGTGCTGAAGAAGCACGGCAACGACTACGCCTCAGCGATGTACTACATGTCCGACCACGGCGAATCGCTCGGGGAAAACGGTCTTTACCTGCATGGCGCGCCTTATATGTTCGCGCCGGAGACGCAAAAGCGCATCCCCTTCATTGCCTGGCTGTCCGATGATTTTGCCGCCGCGAACGGCGTCGACATGGCATGCCTGCGCACAAAGACCGGCGATGTTTTCTCGCACGACAACATGTTCGATACGGTTCTGGGCATGATGGACATCGAAACCAAGGTTTACGACGTCAAGCGCGATGCCTTCGCGTCGTGCCGTGGCAGTGCCGTTTCGCAGACGGGCGCTGCTTCGACTGCGTCGGTGTTCCCGTCCAAATAGCGCGTCAGGCGGCCTGCGCCAGCGAGCGTTGCACATCCGCGAGGATTTCGAAGGAACGTAGCCTCGCCGCATGATCGAAAACCTGCGCCGTCACCATGAGTTCATCGGCGCCGGTTCTTTCCACGAAGGCTTCGAGCCCGCGCTTGACCGTCGCCGGCGAGCCGATGATGGCACAGGACAGCGCCTGCCCGAGAATGGCGCGCGCCGAAGGCTCGAGAGCCTCGGCATAACCCTCGACGGGCGGCGGCAGCTTGCCCGGCCTGCCGCCGCGCAGGTTGACGAAGGCCTGCTGCAACGAGGTGAACAGATAGGCCGCCTCGGCATCGGTCGGTGCGGCCACCACATTCAGCCCCAGCATGACCCTTGGCTTATCCAGATGCTCCGACGGCTCGAAACGCGACCGGTAGACTTCCAACGCATGGTCGAGTTCGGCCGGTGCGAAATGCGAGGCAAACGCATAAGGCAGGCCAAGCATCGCCGCCAGCTGCGCGCCATAGAGGCTCGATCCAAGGATCCAGACCGGCACCTGCTCGCCTTCTCCCGGAATGGCATGCACGCGCTGGCCTTCCGCCGCCGGCTGGAAATACCCCATCAGTTCCACGACATCGCGCGGGAAATTGTCGACGCCGGCATCCAGATTGCGACGCAGCGCATGCGCCGTCAGCATGTCGGTCCCCGGCGCGCGGCCGATGCCAAGGTCGATGCGGCCCGGATGGAGCGCGGCCAGCGTGCCGAACTGCTCGGCAATGACCAGCGGTGCGTGGTTGGGTAGCATGATGCCACCAGCACCAACCCGGATCGTCTTGGTCCCGCCGGCGACATGGGCGATGACCACGGCAGTCGCGGCACTGGCGATGCCCGGCATATTGTGGTGTTCGGCCAGCCAGTAGCGCTTATAACCCAGGCGCTCGGCGTGACGGGCAAGATCGAGCGTGTTGGCCAGCGATCTGGCCGCGTCTCCGCCCTCAACGATTGGCGAGAGATCAAGCACGGAGAGTTCTGCCATGGGTCGGTTCCGCATTCAGGTCGCGCTGATATAGGAAAGCGGCGCGCATGCTGCAAACGGGTCGGTTCGGCCAAGCGCCATCGCCGATTGCGCCAGCCGATGCCGCGAGACGGCCTATGGATGCCCCTTTAGTGTCATCGCATTGCAACATTGCCAAAATTCATGGCAGGCATGCTGTTTTGTCGCTTGAAGTCTTGCCCTCGGCGCGTATGTAAGCCTCGCGATTTGACTCTAGGGAACTACACTTGGCTATCTACAGAGAAAAAGACATTTTCGAGCGGCGCAATGCCGCGAATGAAGCAAAGAAGGCACTTCTCGAACGTTTCAAGGCACGGCCCACGGAAGATGATCCTGCCGTCGTGGCTCGCAAGGCCGAGCGTCAGGCAATTCTTGCCGCCCGCGCCGAGCGTGACGCCGAGAAGGCAAAGCTGAAGCAGGAGCGTCTTGCCCGCGAAGCAGCCGAACGCGCCGCCCTTGAGGCTGCTGCCGAACAGGCAAGGCTTGAGGCAGAGGCGAAGGCTGCCGAAGAAAGCAAGCTTCGCGAAAGCGAAGAGAATGAGCGCATCGCTCGTCTCCTCGCCGATGAAGCCGAACGCAAGGCCAAGCGCGACGCCCGTTACGCCGCCCGCAAGGCGCGCGTCGGCAGGACGCCTCCCGGCTTCGTCGCTCGCTGACACTTCAATTCAGGCAAGCACAAGGTCGCCTTGACGGCGGCCTTTGCAGTCCTGTGCCCAACAAAAGGCCGACAATCCCGCGGGATTGCCGGCCTTTTCTCGTTAAGACTACTTGTCCTTGATTCTGGTCGCCTGAACCGGCGGCGCCTTGGCAGCCGGCGCAGCAGCCGGTTTCTTGGCGTCCTTCTTCGGCTTACGGGCTTCCTTGCCCGGCTTCATCGTACCTTTGGCCATGATTCGAATCCTCCAATGCTCGGCGCGTGGAGTGAACCAAGACTTCTGACTGCACGCAAGGGCAATGACGGGCGCAAACCTTGGTTGACGCGCACGAACGGCTCACTCGCCGTCTTCGACCACCCGCAGCCGCAACTGGCCGGTCTTCGAATCAGCGGCGCTGGTACGCCCCGCGCCGCGTCCGCCCGTGGCCGGCGCTCCGTCGCCTTGCGTCTCGCCCGCCTGCGAACCGGCAAACTCGAGCGATTCGATCTTCTGCCCGCGCTTGGTCACCTTCGAGGTGGAGACGAGGATATCGTCTATGTCCTTGGCGGCCTGGCCGAAATGGCCGTGCAGCTTGCGCACGCGCTCGTCGACGCGTGCGACATCTTCCATCAGCCGCACCACCTCGCCCTGGATCAGGTGGGCCTGCTCGCGCATGCGGGCATCCTTCAGGATCGCCTGGATGACCTGGATCGACAGCATCAACAGCGACGGCGAGACGATGACGATGCGGGCGCGATGCGCGCGCTGCACCAGCGCCTCGAAATTCTCGTGGATTTCGGCGAAAACCGATTCCGACGGCACGAACATGAAGGCCGTGTCCTGCGTCTCGCCCTGGATCAGGTATCTGACGGCGATATCGCGGATATGCACTTCGATATCGCGCCGGAAAGCCTGCGCCGCCGCCTTCTGCAAATCGGCGCTCTCGCCGGCGCGAATGGCGTTCCACGCTTCCAGCGGAAATTTCGCATCGATCACCAGCGACGGCGCATCGTTCGGCATCCTGACCAGGCAGTCCGGCCGGTTGCCATTCGAAAGCGTCGCCTGGAATTCATACGCCCCCATCGGCAGCCCGTCGGCAACGATTGCCTCCATGCGCGACTGTCCGAATGCGCCGCGCGTCTGCTTGTTGGACAGGATCGCCTGAAGCTGCACCACCTGCCCCGCCAGCGACTGGATATTGCCTTGCGCGGTGTCGATCACCGCCAGCCGCTCCTGCAGCTTGGCCAGGCTCTCATGCGTCGATTTCGTCTGCTCGGTCATGGTCTGGCCGAGCCGGCCGGTCATGGCGTCGAGGCGCTGGCCGATGGATTGGGTCAGCTCCGCCTGCCTTGCGCCAAAGACATCGGCGATGGCGCCCATGCGGCCCTGCATTTCGGCCTGGCTTTGCAGGATGTCGGCCATTCGCGCCTCGGTGTCGCGGGCCTGTTCGGCAGCTTCAGCCGCCGCTGCGGTGCGAGCCTTGGCGCTGCGCCACAGGGCGACGACGAGGGCGATGAAAAGGCCGACGAACACCAGCGCCCCGAAAGCCAGCATCTGGCCAAGCGAAATCACCGTCGCGCCAAGGCGGATAATGGGCTCGGAAAGAATGCTGCTCATCTCGTTCATCACCACAGCATATCCGATTCGGCCGGCTTCGACAGATCAAAACGTGAACATGATTACGTAAGCGTAGTTGACGCGTTGGGGCCAAGGCCTTACGTGAAACGCCATGACGATCAAGCCGCTTATCATCCTTCCGGATCCCGTCCTGCGCGAGGTTTCAAAGCCTGTCGAAAAGGTCGACGCGCCGCTCCTGAAGCTGGCCGACGACATGCTGGCGACCATGTATGACGCCCCCGGCATCGGGCTCGCGGCCATACAGATCGGCGAGCCGCTGCGCATGCTGGTCATCGACCTTGCCAAGGAAGACGAGACGCCCACGCCGCACCTCTTCATCAACCCGGAAATCCTCGAAAGCGGCGATGCGCGCTCGGTCTACGAGGAAGGGTGCCTGTCGATCCCGGACTATTACGCGGAGGTCGAGCGGCCGGCGACGGTGCGCGTGAAATATCTCGACCGTGACGGCAAGACACAGGAAATCATGGCCGACGGCTTGATGGCGACCTGCCTGCAGCACGAGATCGATCACCTCAACGGCGTTCTCTTCATCGACCATATCTCGAAGCTGAAGCGCGATATCGTGATGCGGAAATTCAAGAAGCTGGCCAAGGACAAGCCGGCCGGCCGGATGGTCGGATAAGGGCGACAATGGCCCTTCGCGTCATCTTCATGGGCACGCCGGATTTTTCCGTTCCGACGCTCAGCGCAATCGCGGATGCTGGCCATGAAATCGTCGCCGTTTACACACAGCCGCCGCGCGCGGCAGGCAGGCGCGGCCTAGAACTGACGCCCTCGCCGGTGCAGCGTGAAGCCGAACGGCTTGGCGTCCCTGTCCACGTGCCCACCTCCCTGAAAAGCCATGAGGCTGAAACCCAATTCAAGGCGCTGAACGCGGATGTTGCCGTCGTCGTCGCCTACGGCCTATTGCTGCCCAAACCGGTTCTCGATGCGCCGCACCTCGGCTGCCTGAACGGCCACGCTTCGCTTTTGCCCCGCTGGCGTGGTGCCGCGCCCATCCAGCGCGCCATCATGGCCGGCGACAGCGAAACCGGCGTCATGGTCATGCGCATGGAAGAAGGGCTGGACACCGGGCCTGTCGCCATCGGCGAGACGGTTGCAATCGGCCCGGACATGACGGCCGGTGAACTGCACGACACGCTGATGGCAGGCTGCGCCAACTTGATGGTGGAGGCCCTAGCCAGACTGGAAGCCGGCTCACTCGTCTTCACGCCGCAGCCCGAACAAGGCACGATCTACGCGAAAAAGGTGGAAAAGACCGAGACGCGCGTCGATTGGCGCTTGCAGGCGAGCGCCGTGCATAACCATATTCGCGGCCTCTCGCCTTTTCCGGGCGCCTGGTGCGAAGCGGAAATCGGCGGGCGGGCAGAGCGGCTGAAACTGCTTCGTTCTACCCTCGGCGAAGGTCGGGGCCTCGGCGAAGGCCGGGGTGAGCCGGGAGGAATCCTCGATGACCAACTGACGGTAGCCTGCGGTTCAGGCGCGGTCAGGCTGGTCGAAGTGCAACGGGCAGGCTCAAGGCCTGTCTCTGCCTCGGAGTTCCTTCGTGGCGCAAGACTGGAAAAAGGAATGAAACTGTCATGAGCATGATGTCGATCAGAGCGGCAACGCCGCGCGACCGCGAGGCGATCCGCCTCGTTGAAGAGCATGCATTCGGCCAGCAGGCAGAAGCCGGCCTTGTCGATGCGCTGGTCAGCGACGGCGACGCCGTCGTCGAGCTGGTTGCGGTGGAAGACGGACAGGTCGTCGGCCACATCCTGTTTTCGCGCCTGCTGGTTGAACGGGCCGGCAAGACCTTTCCTGCGGTGGCGCTTGCCCCGCTTGCCGTCGAACCATCGTTCCACGGCACGGGCATCGGCGGCGCGCTTATCCGCGAGGCCCATATCCGGCTGAAGGACGGCGGCGAGAAACTGGCCGTGGTTCTGGGCGATCCGGCCTATTATGGCCGCTTCGGCTACAGCCACGACCGTGCCGCCAGCTTCGAGAGCGACTACCAGAGCGAAGCGCTGCAGGCATTGGCATGGCAAGAGGCACCGGAAAACGGCAAGCTCGTCTACGCCTCGGCTTTCAACACAGCGCTCGCGGCCTGACCCGGCCCTCCGGGAATGCCGCGCTATCGCCTCGACATCGAGTATGACGGCGGCCCCTATGCCGGCTGGCAGCGCCAGGCCGACCAGCATTCGGTGCAGCAG
Source organism: Mesorhizobium sp. 61-13 (assembly GCA_001897075.1). Classification (GTDB taxonomy): domain Bacteria; phylum Pseudomonadota; class Alphaproteobacteria; order Rhizobiales; family Rhizobiaceae; genus Mesorhizobium. The sequence continues at coordinate 30,369 of MKRZ01000071.1, forward strand.
GCAATCGAGCAAGCGGTCGAGAAGTTCAGCGCGCAGGCCGTTTCGCTGCGCGGCGCCGGCCGCACCGACGCCGGCGTCCACGCAACGGCGCAGGTGGCGCACCTCGACCTCGACAAGGACTGGCGCCCCGACACGGTGCGCGATGCGTTGAACGCGCATTTGCAACAGGCCGGCGAGCGTGTCGCCGTCCTCAAGGCCACACGGGTTCCAGAGGATTTCGACGCCCGCTTTTCGGCACTAGGCCGCCACTACCTCTACCGCATATCCAACCGCCGCTCGCCCCCCGCGCTCGACAAGGGCAAGGTCTGGTGGGTGCCGAGACGCCTCGATGCCGAAGCCATGGACAGCGCCGCCAAGGTGCTCTTGGGCCGGCACGACTTCACCACCTTCCGTTCGGCCCAATGCCAGGCCAACAGCCCCTTGCGCACGCTTGACCGCCTTGACGTCACGCGGTTGGGCGACGACATCGAAATCCGCGCCTCGGCCCGCTCATTCCTGCACAATCAGGTCCGTTCCATGGTCGGCTCGCTGAAACGCGTCGGCGAAGGCGCGTGGACCAGCGCAGACCTCAAGGCGGCGCTCGATGCGTGCGACCGATCCGCCTGCGGTCAGGTCTCGCCGCCGAACGGGCTCTACCTCGTGGGCGTGGATTATCCCACCTAGGGCCAAGCTTAGGCGGGAAGCTCGATGCCAAGCAGGCTCTGCAGGCCGAACAACACCGCCAGCGAAGCAATCAGCATGCCGGTAAACACAGCCGAACCGACAGCCGTGCCCTTGGCGACGACTGCGTTGGTCATGCGCCATGTCAGGACCATCGACAGCAGGAAGAAAAACAGCGTCAGCAGCGCCGCAAACTGATCCGTCGAGGGCAGGAAAAGCCTGACGAGCGCAGACGGCAGCAGCATCCAGGCGATGAGCGCGGACGCCCAGTTGCTGGCCACGACATAGGGCACGAAGCGTGTTGCGATCCCCGCATAGCGGGAAACGACGGCCAGGGCGACCAGCGGCAGCGTCCAGGTTCCGACATCGACCAGCGCCACCCGGATCAGCACGCCAAGCCGGCCGGTAAAAGCGTGAGGATCGCCGATCTCATTGGCAATACCGACCCAGCCGACAATGAGCGCAGGGGCTGCCACGACCAGAGCGAAGAATGAGTTCCAGAAGCCGTCGGCCGACAGGTCAAGCAGGCGCACGCCATCCGCCTTGCCCATCATCAAGTGCCAGGCGCCGGTGAGTGATGTCTGAATCTCATCCGCCGACAGCATCTTTCGTCAGCCTCGTTCGAACCAGTCGGCGATGAAGCGCTGGTAGATCTGCGTCAGCGTCTCGAGATCGGCCACCGCGACGCGCTCGTCCACCATGTGCATCGTCTGGCCGACAAGGCCGAATTCGACGACCGGACAATAGTCCTTGATGAAGCGCGCGTCGGAGGTTCCGCCGGAAGTGGACAGGGTCGGGCTTTTGCCGACCACGGCCTTGACCGAGCCGCTCAGCGTCTCGATCAGCCGGTCGTCGCGCGTCAGGAACACATGGCTCGGTCGGTCGCGCCACAGAAGATCGAACTCGATGGCCTCCTTGCGGCCGGCCCGGTATTTCCGCCTGCGGCTGGCAACGTCGAGCCGATTATGGATTTCAGCCTGGATCGTCTCCGCCGTCCAGGTATCGTTGAATCGGATATTGAAAGCCGCGGTCGCCTTGGCCGGGATGACGTTGGTGGCGGGATTGCCGACATCGACCGAGGTGACCTCGAGATTGGTCGGCTGGAAATCCTTCGTGCCCTTGTCGAAAACGGGGTGAAGCAAGGCATCGACCAGCGTCATCAGCCCGCGTACCGGATTGTCCGCCAGATGCGGGTAGGCGGCATGGCCTTGCCGCCCATTGACGGTCAGCAGGCCGGAGATAGAACCGCGCCGGCCGATCTTTATCATGTCGCCCAGCACATTCGGATTGGTCGGCTCGCCAACCAGCGAGGCATCCCATTTCTCGCCCTTGGCCGCCGCCCATTCAAGCAGCTTGACGGTGCCGTTGATCGAAGGGCCTTCCTCGTCGCCGGTAATCAACAGCGACACCGAACCCTTGGGTCCGCCATTTTCAGCGACGTGGCGCGCCATCGCGGCGATGAAGCAGGCGATGCCGCCCTTCATGTCGACGGCGCCGCGCCCATACATTTCGCCGTGGGCGATTTCGGCCGCGAAGGGCGGATGCGTCCATGCCGCTTCATCCCCCACCGGCACGACGTCGGTATGGCCGGCAAACATCAGATGCGGCCCGTTGCCCGAGCGCCGCGCATAGAGGTTCTCGACATCTGGCGTGCCATCGTCTGAAAAAACCGGCCGCTCGATGTCAAAGCCCATCGGCTTCAGCATCTTCTCAAGTGCGGTAAGTGCGCCGCCCTCGGCAGGCGTCACGGAAGCGCAGCGGATCAGCGCGGCAAGGTTTTCAGCGGGGTCTGTCGGCAGCATCATGGGCAAAGCGATAGTCGAAAGCGTCGAGGCTGTCACGGCCCGAGCGTGGGGCCAGCTCCAACATGGCAAACGACCGGTCAGGCAGGAGCGTTGGTCTGCCGGGCGTAACGGTTGGGGCCGTCGGTTCCCCGCGGCAGGCAAAGTATCAGGTAGAAGACAAGGTCGCCGATCACGAAGAGAAGGCTGAACCAGCCTGTCCGGTTCATATCGTGCAGCCTTTTGACGGCAAGCGCTATGTGCGACACGAAGAGAACGCCTACGAGCAACAGGAAAACTCCTGCCCAATGGGCGAGCGCTTCTTCGTCACCCTGCGCCTCGTACATGCGGTAGATCGGGTAGAGCCGGATGACATAGAGCAGCAGGCCGGCAAGGGCAAAAGCCTGCCGGCTCAATCGACCGGAAAAGCCGAAAAAGACCCAAAGGGTCTGCTGAAGGTTCACAATATCAGCCCTAGTCGCGCAGCAGCTCGTTGATCGAGGTCTTCGAGCGGGTCTTGGCATCGACGCGCTTGACGATGACGGCGCAGTAGAGGCTCGGCCCCGGCTCGCCGTTCGGCGAGGCCTTGCCCGGCAGCGAACCAGCGACGACGACCGAATTGGCCGGCACTTCGCCATAGAACACTTCGCCCGTCGCACGGTCGACGATCTTGGTCGACTGGCCGATGAACACGCCCATGCCCAGCACCGAACCTTCGCGCACGATGCAGCCCTCGACCACTTCCGAGCGCGCGCCGATGAAGCAGTTGTCCTCGATGATCGTCGGTCCGGCCTGCATCGGCTCCAGCACGCCGCCGATGCCGACGCCGCCCGAAAGGTGCACGTTCTTGCCGATCTGGGCGCACGATCCGACCGAGGCCCAGGTATCGACCATGGTGCCGGTATCGACATAGGCGCCGACATTGACGAAGGACGGCATCAAGACCGCGCCCGGCGCGACATAGGCGGAGCGCCGCACGACGCAGGACGGAACAGCACGGAAGCCGGCCTTTTCAAAATCCACCGCGCCCCAGCCCGAGAACTTGGAAGGCACCTTGTCCCACCAGTTGCCGTCGCCCGGCGCGCCCTTGATGATCTCCATCGGATTGAGCCGGAAGGACAAAAGAACCGCCTTCTTCAGCCACTGGTTGACATGCCAGCTGTTGTCGGCGCGCTTTTCCGCCACCCGCACTTCGCCGCGGTCGAGCAGGTTCAGCGCCGTCTCGATCGCATCGCGGACTTCGCCGCGCGTCGCCGTCGAAATGCCGTCGCGTTCCTCAAAGGCCCTGTCGATGGTCTGTTCGAGGTTCGCAATATCGGACTTCGACATTAGATGCTCCATTACACGTGCTGTTAAGGGGCGGCTCTTAACCTGTTTGTAAGCCGCGCGGACCCTATTTGAAGGTAGGAAGAGGGTCAATCGCGGCTGCGTCACGGGACGGCGCTGTTGGGCGGCAAACTTGGGGAACTTCATATGAATCCGATGGAAAAAGCCGGATGGACGCCTCTGCCGCACTCGGACGAGGATCTGGAGCGGGCAAAAAGCGCTCCTGATACGCCCCAGACGCGTGCTGCGACTTATCGTCTGGCGTGGAACGACGAAGAGTTCATGACCCGGCGCGAGCTGCGCCCGGTGCGCCTGCAACTCGAATTGCTGAAGCCGGAGATGATTCTCGCCGAGCGCGGCATCCGTTCCACCGTCATCCTGTTCGGCGGCGCGCGCATCCCGGAACCCGGCGGCGACGCATGGGCAGCAAAGAACGAGACGCAAAAGCGCAATCTCGAAGAAAACAGCAAATATTACGAAGAAGCGCGCAAATTCGCCCGGCTCTGCTCGCAGCAATCGGCCACCACCTATTTCCGCGAATTCGTCGTGGTCACAGGCGGCGGCCCGGGCGTCATGGAAGCGGGCAACCGCGGTGCCGACGATGTCGGCGCGCCGTCGATCGGGCTCAACATCGTCTTGCCGCACGAACAGGCGCCCAACGTCTATGTGACGCCGGAGCTGTGCTTCAACTTCCACTATTTCGCGATCCGGAAGATGCATTTCGTTATGCGCGCCAAGGCGGTCGCCGTCTTCCCCGGCGGCTTCGGCACGATGGACGAGTTCTTCGAGACGCTGACCTTGATCCAGACCGGGCGCATGGAGCGCGTTCCGGTCATCCTGTTCGGCACATCGTTCTGGCGGCGCGCCATCGACCTCGATTTCCTCGCCGAGCAAGGCACCATCAGCCCCGGCGACCAGGACATCATCGACTTCGTCGATACGGCCGACGAAGCCTGGGAGATCATCAAGAAGTTCTATCGGCTATAGCCTTTGCCCCATCCGCAGCTTCAACCGGCTGCGGCCGGCGCACGAGCGTGACCAGCACGAACGATATGATCATCAGGAGATACCAGGAGCCGAGCTTGCCAATGCTCACCGGCGTCCACGCCACGTGCTGTCCCGGATAGACCCATGCCCGCGACCACGTGCCGATGTTCTCCGCAAACCAGATGAACAGCGCCACCAGAAGGAACCCGACCAGAAGCGGCATCTTCAGGCGAAAGCGGAAGACGCGGTAATGGACGACGGTGCGCCAGTAGAGCGCAATCGACACTGCAAAAAGTCCGTAGCGCAGGTCGAGCGTGAAATGGTGGGCGAAGAAGTTGACGTAGATCGACACGCACAGCACGACCGTCGCCCATAGCGGCGGATAGTGCGAATAGCGCATGTCGAAGATGCGGCTGATGCGGGCGAGGTAGGAGCCCACGGCGGCATACATGAAGCCCGAAAACAGCGGCACCTCGCCGATGCGGAAGAAATTCGCCTCCGGATAGATCCATGAACCGGCCGAGGTCTTGAACAGCTCCATGACGGTCCCGACCACATGGAACACAAGGATGACCTTGGCTTCGGCCCCGGTTTCCAGCTTGAAGGCCAGCATGGCGACCTGGATCGCCAGCGCCGCCAGGAACAGGAAGTCATAGCGGGCGAGGAATGCCCCTTCCGGCCACAACAGCCTTGTCGCAAGGATCAGGAACAGCATCGCCCCGCCAAACAGGCAGGCCCAGCCCTGCTTCAGGCCGAAGACCAGGAATTCGACGGCGGCTCCGGAGAGGCCGCTTGCAGGCAATTTGTCGATAACGCAGTGGGCGGCGCCATCAATCGCCGCCTCTACCGAGGTGAACCGCGTCAAGCCTGCCCTTCCACGATGGTGCTCAGGAAACCCGCAAGATCGTCGGTGACGAAATCGACATCGTCCTCATTGTCCGGGTCGCTCTCCCAGATTTCGGAAAATGTCGGCTCGAAATTGCGCGGCACGATCAGCACCGTCGTCATTCCCAGCGCCTTCGGCACGGCAAGGTTGCGGGCGAGATCCTCGAACATCACGGTATTGTGACCTGTCACGGCATGCAGCGAAGCAAACTTCTCGTAGGTCTGGCGGGCAGGCTTCGGTGTCAGGCCGGCCGCGACGATGTCGAAGATGTCGTCGAAATCCTCGAGGATGCCCAGTTGGCGCGCGGCCCGCTCGGCGTGGCTGCGATTGCCGTTGGTGAAAATGAACTTGCGCCCCGGCAACTGGCGGATGGCAGCGCCGAGAACGGGGTCGGGCACCAGCCACGAATAGTCGATGTCGTGAACCCGCATCAGGAAGTCGTCGGGATCGATATTGTAGCGCTTCATCAAGCCGTTGAGGGTTGTGCCATACTCAAGATACAACTCCTTCTGCAGCTTGCGCGCTTCATCACGCGGCAGCGTCAGCAGCTCCTGCACATAGGCCGTCATCCTCACGTCGATCTGCGAAAACAGGTTCGAGTGATGCGGATAGAGCGTGTTGTCGAGGTCGAACACCCAGTCGGTGACGTGGGCAAAACGGGTGGGGTCGGGAAGCTCGGTCATTTGATCCTTATGGCATGAAATGGCGTTCGAGGGGTGGAGATTTATCCACAACTTCTACGGGTTAACACGCGCCAAAATCGCCAATCGATTCGAATTTTACGGAAGCCGGAAACTCTGCCTTCAGGGCTTGCTGCCAAAGAGGCGATGCGATCAGGGGGACGGGATGAAGACTGTAATTTTTAGATCCTTTCTGGTCGCCATCGCCTCCTCTCTCGGCTCGATTTTCATAGCTCTTGCGGCGGTTTCCGCCTTGGGCGGCAGCCTCGACGGTATCGCATGGATTTTGTGCATCGTCTGCCCGCTTTTGATTGCCTGGCCGGCCAGCGCCTACACATTGTGGCAAAGCGACAGGCTGAAAAGCGCCCATCGCGATCTTTCGCGGGCACACGCACAACTGGCAGCGGCACATCGCCGGCTGGCCGACAAGGCCCGGCACGACGAGATGACCGGCATGCTCAACCGCGAGAGCTTCTTCACCGCGCTCGACCGCTCGCAACGCAAGACCGATCGCGGTGCCCTGCTCATCATCGACGCCGATCATTTCAAGTCGGTCAACGACCGCTTCGGGCATCTGGTGGGTGACGAGGCGCTTCTGCTCATCGTCGCGGCGCTGCGCGGCGGCATCAGAAGCGGCGATGTGCTTGGCCGCATAGGCGGCGAGGAATTCGGCGCCTTCCTCATCGGCGCCAGCGAGACCGAAGCTGCGCGTATCGCCGAGCGCATGCGCCAGGAAGTCGAGTTGATCCGCTTCCGTCCCGACGGCGAACGCACCATCCCGCTGACCGTCAGCATCGGCGGCACCATCTGCGGCGAAGGCGCTACCGTTTCGGAACTGATGCGCCGTGCCGACAGGCGCCTTTACAGCGCCAAGAACCGTGGCCGCAACCTTGTCGTCTTCGACCGGGACATGCCCGAGGCCGCATGAATGCCGGCTGACGAATCCTCCGTCTCTTAAGCAAAGAAGCAACTTCGCCTTTACCGGAAAGGTGTACCAAGGCCGCCTGTCCAGTCGCGAACACGTCCATGTCAGATAGAACCTTTTCACGCCGCTCCATCTTGAACCTTTTGCTGGCGCTGCCCTTTGTCCCCTCCCTGCTTGGCCGTCCGCGGCCACCAGCCAATGAGGGTGACGAAATCGTCGAATTGAATGGCTGGATCCTGAAGAAAAGCGACCTCGCATGATCTTCGAAAGCTACGAGGTCTTTCAGGCCGCATCGCTCACGCCGAAGGTCGTGGTGATCGGCTCGGGGCCGGCAGGCATTACCATTGCGCGCAAACTCGGCACCGCCGGGATTCCAGTCGCGGTTCTGGAAGCCGGCGGGCGAGAATTCAGCGACGAATCGCAGGATTTCTATCGCGGCACCACCGTCGGCGACCCGTATTTCGACCTCGACATCACCCGGCTGCGTTACATGGGCGGCAGTTCCAACCATTGGGCAGGCTGGTGCCGCGTCCTCGACGCCCACGACTTCAAACCCAAGGCATGGGCGCCGGACACCGGCTGGCCGATCGAACGCAAGGACATCGAGCCGTTCCTGCCGGAAGTCCACGACATTCTCGAACTGCCGGAATTTCGCGCCGACGTTCCGATTTCAGACGACATGCGCTGGGTCCAGTTGATCAAGAGCAATGCAGTGCGCTTCGGCGAAAAATTCGCGGACGAACTGACCAAGAGCCGCAACGTCGCACTGGTGCTCGACACCTCCGTCACCAGCCTTGCCGGCGACGGCAGCAAGATCACCGGCGCGCAGATCCGGTCGAACGGCAAGCAGGCCGGCTTGCTCAAGGCGGACTACTTTGTCGTCTGCACGGGCGGGCTGGAAAACTCCCGCCTGTTGCTGTGGTCGAACCAGGTCTCAAACGGCGGCGTGGTGCCGCATGCCGAGGCGCTCGGCAAATACTGGATGGAACACCCGACCTTCGAAGGCGGCAACGCCATCCTCGCCAATTATGACGAGTTCGAAGTCGATGCGGCAAACGAAGCGTTCTTCTCGCCCTCGCCCGCCGCGATGGAACGGCTGAAGATCATGAATTTCGGCATCCGGCTGATCGAAACGCCTTATCCCGGAGCCAAGCGCCTCATTGCCGACCTCGCCTGCAACGCGCCCGACTTCGCCGAATGGGCGGCGGTCAAGCTTGGACAGCATTTGCGTTGCGCCGCGCAACTTTACGTCGCCTGGGAACAGGCTCCGCGCGCCGACAACCACATCGCGCTTTCAACCACCGACACGGATCATGCGGGCGTGCCGCGCATCGAACTGCACTGGAAGAAAAGCGAGTTGGAGCGGCGCACGATCCTCGAAGGCTTGCGCCTCTTCGGCCAGACGATGGCCGAAAAGAACCTCGGCCGAGTCCGCATCGACGACTGGCTGACTTCGGGCGAGGATTACCCCACCAATCAGGAACTGGCCGGCCACCACCACATGGGCGGCACGCGCATGGGCACCGACCTTGCCAAAAGCGTGGTCGATGCCGACTGCAAGGTCCATGCGATGGCCAACCTCTATGTCGGCGGCTCATCGGTGTTCTGCACCTCGGGCGAGTGCAACCCGACGACGACGATCACCGCGCTGGCCTGCCGTCTCGGCGACCACCTGACCCGGAAAATCGCAGTCTAAAGACTTGCCGTTGGGAGACTGGCCGGATCGAGCGTCGGCTGATCCTTCCAGCGCCGCACGATTTCCTTCAGGTCTGCCCGTTGGAACGCATCGCGCAACACGTCGAATGACGGCAGCACGAAATAGGCGCGCTGGAACTTGTCGATCTCGTAGATCGTGCGCATCACCGTCTCGAGGTCGAATGGCACGCGATGCGCCTTGGCATCGGTCACCGCGAAGCTCAATTCGGTGTAGGACGACATCAGGCCCGCGCCGAAGGCTTTCAGTTCCTGTCCCGGTTCATGCATCAGCCCGTATTCGGCGGTGTACCAGTAGAGCCGGGTGATCATCTCGTCGCCACCGGCTGCAATCGCTTCCTCAGCGCGCGCGCCGTAGCTTTGCATGAAATCGGCGAAGACCGGCTGGGTCAGGATCGGGACGTGGCCGAAAAAGTCATGGAACATGTCCGGTTCGACAATGTAGTCGAGTTCCTCTTCGCTTCTCAGCCAGTTGGTCACCGGAAAGCGGCGGTTGGCCAGATGATCGAAGAACGGCCCCGCCGGGATCAGGCCCGGTACGGCGACGATTTCCCAGCCCGTCAGTTTACGCAGGCGTTCGCTGACTTCGCCGAAATCTGGAATGCGGTCGAGAAGCCCAAGCGCCTTCACGCCGTCCAGATAGGTGTGGTGCGCCAGTCTTTCGGTCAGCTTGGTCTGCCGGTCGCACAGCGTGCGCCAAACCTTCTGTTCCGCCTGGCTGTAGTCATAGTCCTGCCGAACCGTGAAGTCCGTGCGGCATACCGAATAGTCACCGCGCAGACCCTGTGCGGCACATTCACGGGCGTAGTCGGCAATGCTGATGGTCATGGTCGTTCTCCCGCGGCAAAGCAGTTTCCTCTGCCCGCCAACCTAGCGCGCTTCGACGGGGCAATTCGGCTTTTCATATCGCTGCGGTCGGAATTTTGAGGTAACAATCACTCTCAATCCGAGCATCAGGAGTGAAAATGCCTCAGTTCGACGATTTCGAGATCAGGATGCTCGACATCCTGCAACGCGACGGCCGCAAGCCGGTATCGGAACTTGCGCAGGAAATCGGCCTCTCCACCACGCCTTGCGCGCGGCGCTTCGAGGCACTTCAGGAGACGGGCATCATCAAGAGCTTTGCCGCGCGGATCAGCCGCCGCGCGGTCGGCCTGTCGGTCGAGGTCTTCATCGAGGTCCGCCTGACGAGCCATAGCGACGGCTCGCCCGAGGCCTTCATCGCCGCCGTCGAACACATGGACGAGGTGTCGTCATGCTGGACCATGACCGGCGATCATGACTTCCTGCTGCATGTCATGGTGCCGTCGGTGGACGACCTCAACGCCTTCGTCATGCACCGCCTGATGCGGATGAAGGGCGTGCGCGACGTCCACACCCAACTCGTGCTGCAAAACATCAAGGGACCCGGCCACGTGCCGCTGTCCCATCTGCGCCGATAGGATCAGGGCACGATCAGCGTGCCGGCGCCATGCTCGGTGAACAGTTCCAAAAGCACCGAATGCGGCGTCTTGCCATTCAGGATGACGACGCCTTCGACGCCGCGCTCGATCGCCTCGATGCAGGTCTCGACCTTCGGGATCATGCCGCCGGAAATGGTGCCGTCCTTGATCAGCGCCTTCGCCTCGGCCACCGTCAGTTCGTCGATCAGCTTCTTGTTCTTGTCGAGCACGCCCGGTACGTCGGTCAGGAACAACAGGCGCTTGGCTTCCAGCGCACCGGCAATCGCGCCCGCGAACGTATCGGCATTGATGTTGTAGGTATGGCCGTCGCGGCCGGGTGCCACCGGCGCAATCACCGGGATCATTTCCGAGCGCGCCAACAGGTCGAGCAGCGTGCGGTCAACCTCGACCGGTTCGCCGACGAAGCCCAGATCAAGCACGCGCTCTATGTTGGAATCCGGATCGACCATGGTCTTGCGCGCCTTCTCGGCAAAAACCATGTTGCCGTCCTTGCCGCACAGGCCGATCGCCCACTCGCCCTCGGCGTTGATCAGCGCCACGATCTCCTTGTTGATCGAGCCGGCCAGCACCATCTCGACGATCTCGACCGTCTTCTGGTCAGTCACGCGAAGTCCGCCCTCGAATTTCGATTCGATGCCCATCTTGGCCAGCATCGCACCGATCTGCGGCCCGCCGCCATGCACCACGATCGGGTTGACGCCGGACTGCTTCAAAAGGGCGATGTCGCGCGCGAAAGCCTGGCCAAGTTCGGTGTCGCCCATGGCGTGGCCACCATACTTCACCACCACCGTTTTGTTCTCGTAGCGCTGCATGTAGGGCAATGCCCTCGAAAGAAGCGCGGCCTGCATTTCGGCGGTGGCGGCAATATCCGACATCAAGGCTTTTCCCGGCGTATCTAAAGGAACGGGCGGGTCTTAGCGGGAAACCTCGACAGGGGCAAATGGCTTGTCGCGCTTTTGGCAGCCAATGGCAGTTACCGTTGATGCGGCATTGCAAATGCCGGCTGATCGCATAATTTGAGCCGCAATGGAGCCGAAGGATATCACCAAGCTCATTCTCCGGACTTCGATGAAGGACCGGGCGGCGTTCGATCTGCTCTATCGGCAGACGAGCGCGAAACTTTTCGGCGTGTGCCTGCGTGTCTTGAACGATCGGGGCGAGGCGGAAGACGCGCTGCAGGACGTCTACGTCAAGATTTGGACCAAGGCCGACCGTTTCGCGGTGTCCGACCTCAGTCCGATATCCTGGCTGGTGGCGATTGCGCGCAATCATTCCATCGACCGCATCAGGGCGCGGCGCCAGCCGGCTGCCGACATCGAGACCGTGCTCGACGTGGCCGACCCGACCCCCGGCCCGGAGGCTGCGGCGGTGTCGGGCGATGAAGCCGGCCAGATCCACCGCTGCCTCGAGGAACTGGAAGACGACAGGGCCGGTGCCGTTCGCGGCGCCTACCTGAAAGGTGAAAGCTATGCCGAGCTGGCAGAGCGCTATGACGTACCGCTCAACACGATGAGGACCTGGCTGCGGCGCAGCCTGATGAAACTGCGGGAATGCCTGGAAAGATGACGCTGACGGGTGAACACGGACCGGAACGGGAAAGCGACGATCTCATCGCCGCCGAGTACGTTCTTGGCGTCCTGTCCGCAGCCGAGCGGCAGGAAGCGACCCACCGCATCGACACGGATCCGGCCTTCGCGCGGCTGGTCGATGAATGGGAAGTGCGGCTGTCGCCCCTGGCCGACGCCTATCCAGCGGCCGAGCCTTCCCAATCGGTCAAGCCGGCAATCGACCGGCGGCTGTTTGCCTCCGCCTCCCCATCGCCTGCAGCCGCGCCGCGCGCCGGCATCTGGACGAGCCTCGGCTTCTGGCGCGGGCTGGCCGCTGCCGCCGTTGCGGGCCTCGCCATCACCATCGCTTTGCCCTACCTGCAGCCGCCGGCGCAGCAGCAGACCCGGCTTGTCGCCTCGCTCGCCGCAGACAGCAGCAACGTGAAATACCTCGCCGTCTACGACGCCGCCCACCATAATGTCGGCCTGTCGCATCTCTCCGGCGAACGCGACCAGGGCAAGGATTTCGAACTGTGGCTGATCGAGGGCGACAAGCCGCCCGTTTCGCTCGGCGTCATCCCGGTCGGCGCGGCGACAACGGTTCCGGTCACGCCCACCCTCCAGCAGCAGCTCGAACAAGGCGCGGTCCTCGCCGTCAGCGTCGAGCCTCCCGGCGGTTCGCCGACCGGCCAGCCGACCGGACCTGTCGTCGCGACGGGCGACCTGAAGAACATCTAGCTGCAATTCTTCGCGTCCGCTGAAACTCCTGCAAAGTCACACCGTATCTCCTTGCGGCCCCACCAATGGGGTGTTCGAAATCCAAGGAGACTTGATATGCGCAAGATCGCCACTGCACTGTTCGCCGGCGTCGTCGCCCTGTCCGCGCTCGGTACTGTCGCCTATGCCGAAAACCCGATGGTCGGCGGCGCGGCCATGTATGCCGACAAGAACATCGTCGAGAATGCCGTCAATTCAAAGGACCACACCACGCTCGTTGCAGCCGTGAAGGCCGCCGGCCTGGTCGAGACGCTGCAGGGCGCAGGCCCGTTCACGGTGTTCGCTCCCACCAACGCGGCGTTCGAAGCCTTGCCCGCAGGCACCGTCGACACGCTGCTCAAGCCTGAAAACAAGGACCAGCTCACCAAGATCCTGACCTGCCATGTCATCGGCGCCAAGGCGATGGCGGCTGACGTGATGAAGATGGTCAAGGACGATGGCGGCGCGCACAAGGTCAAGACCGTCGGCGGTTGCGAACTGACGCTCAAGGATGAAGGCGGCAAGGTCACCGTCACCGACGAGAACGGCAATGTCGCCAACGTCACGATCGCCGATGTCGAGCAATCCAACGGCGTCATCCACGTCATCGACAAGGTTCTTTTGCCGAAGATGTAACGCCGGCATCCCTGCCAGCGAATAGATCAGGAAGACATCAGGCTGCGCGGTTTCTTCAACGACCGCGCAGCCTCGCCATTCACCGCGTCACCGCTTGTTGATTTCACGGCGCGGGCATCGTCTGGCAAGATTCTGCGAAAGGAACTGCATCATGAACCGTCGCCAACTGCTCCTGAACGGCACCGCGTCCGCTGCATTCCTGACGGCTGCCGCGATGTTCTTTCGCACAGGCCGCGTCGGCGAAGCGCGGGCCGAGACCTTTGCCGTCACCAAGACCGATGCCGAATGGAAGCAGACGCTGTCGGCGGAACAATATTCGGTGCTGCGCCACGAGGCGACCGAGCGGCCGTTTACCAGCCCGCTGCTCGAAGAGCACCGCAAGGGCACATTCGCCTGCGCCGGCTGCGACCTGCCCCTCTACGCTTCGGACACAAAGTTCGAATCCGGCACCGGCTGGCCGAGTTTCTGGGAATCGCTGCCGCAAAGCATCGGCACCCGCGAGGATTCAACGCTCGGCATGGTGCGGGTCGAGTGTCATTGCAGCCGCTGCGGCGGCCATCTTGGCCACATCTTCGATGACGGCCCGCCGCCGACCGGCAAGCGCCATTGCATCAACGGTCTGTCGCTGAACTTCAAGCCGGCCTGAAGCAATTCCAGGAAAAGTGGCAGCCGGTTTTCCGTCTGGAATTGCGAGGCGAACTATAGCCCATTTGCGGCCAGCACGATCGCCGCGCGCAAATCGTCCAGCCCATCGCTCTTTTCCGACGACGTCGCCACCACGCCCGGGAAGGCCGCCGGGCGCTTGCGGATCTTTTCCAGTGTTTCCTCGATCAGGCGCGGCACGCCGGCCGGCTTGATCTTGTCGGTCTTGGTCAGCACGATCTGGTAGGACATTGCCGCCTTGTCGAGCAGCGACAGCACCTCCTCGTCATTCTTCTTGATGCCGTGGCGGGCGTCGATCAGCACGTAGACGCGCTTCAGCGTCACCCGACCCTTCAGATAGTCGAAGACGAGCTTGGTCCACTGGTCGACCTGGTCCTTCGGCGCCTGCGCATAGCCGTAGCCCGGCATGTCCACCAGCGCCATCGGCGGCAGGTCGCCGCTTTCGCCCGAAAAGCCGTCCGGCACGAAGTAGTTGAGTTCCTGCGTGCGTCCCGGCGTATTCGAAGTGCGCGCCAGCCCCTTGTGGCCTACCAGCGCATTGATCAGCGAAGACTTGCCGACATTGGAGCGGCCGGCGAAGGCAATCTCAGGCGGCCCCTCCGGCGGCAGGAATTTCATCGCCGGCACGCCGCGGATGAACACCCACGGCCGCGTGAAAAGGTTGACGTCGAGTTTCTCCTGCACGCTCACGCAGCGCTCTCCAGTCTGTTCAGGTCGCTGCCGCGAATGGCATTGAGGTTGCGATTGATTTTCTCCACCGACCAGTCCCACCACGCAAGGCGGAGCAGCCGTTCGACCGTTCTGTTGTCGAAGCGCATCTTCACGACTTTCGCCGCGTTGCCGGCGACGATGGCATAGGCCGGCACATCGTGCGTGACAACCGACTTGGCGGCAACGATTGCGCCGTCGCCGATGGTCACGCCCGGCATGACGATTGCCTCCATGCCGATCCAGACATCGTTGCCGATGACGGTGTCGCCGCGGTTTTCCTTCTCCCAGCTCGTAACGTCGAAGCCCTCTTCCCAACCGTGGCCGAAAATGTTGAACGGGTAGGTGGAGAAGCCCGACATGGCATGGTTGGCGCCGTTCATGATGAAGCGCGCACCCTCGGCAATCGCACAGAACTTGCCGATCACCAGCCTGTCGCCGATGAACGGATAGTGATGCAGCACACATCTCTCGACGAATTTGTCCGGCCCGTCCGGGTCGTCATAATAGGTGAAATCACCGATCTCGATGTTCGGCGCATCCACCAGCGCCTTCAGGAAGCCGACGCGCGGATGCATGAAAATCGGATGCTTGATGTTGGGATTGGGTCCGGTCATGGCGGCGTCCATTTCGAATGGGCTCGGGAAGGGACATGTACCGGCTTAGGCCCGGCATCCCACCAGCGATCCAGCCGGTTGATCTTTTCGATCTTATAGAAAAGCCGCACAGCCGCGTCCAGACGCGCCGCCGAACGCAGTTACCGCCAAAAGCCAAAAGAGGCGCCTTTTGGGCGCCTCTTGGTGTTTG
>MKRZ01000072.1 GCA_001897075.1 Mesorhizobium sp. 61-13
AGCGCCACCACAGCGAGGGTGTCGTCACCCGCGAACTGTTGCAGAGCCTGTTGCCGCTCGATGACTACGAGGTTTACCTGTGCGGTCCGCCGCCCTTCATGCAGGCGCTCTACCAGACATTGCGTGGCCTCGGCATCGAGAAGAACCGCATCGCCTATGAGTTCTTCGGACCGGCGACTGTGCTTGAACAGGCGCCTGCGCCCGTTCCCGTTGCAGCGCCACCTGTTTCGGACAAGAAAATCGCCAGTGACGCCATCACGGTCGAGTTCCGCAAATCCGGCCTAACCGTAGCGTGGGACGAGAAAGCCGGGTCGCTGCTCGACTTTGCCGAGGCACAAGGTCTGTCGCCGGAATTCAGTTGCCGCGCCGGCATTTGCAGCACGTGCAAGTCGCATCTGGTTGAAGGCGCGGTCGCCTATTTCGAGGACCCGCTGGATGAACTCGCTGCAAACGAAGTGCTGCTTTGCTGCTCGAAACCCCAGGGATCGGTGGTGATCGACATCTGACCGGTTGGCAAATCCCGAACCGCAAGCTTCACAACAGTTCATCTCGCAAAACGGAAATTCCCTTGGAACAATCGGCTAAAACCAGACCGGACGGCACGCTGCCCTTCAACCCTCATGTCGCATCGCTGCCGGCCTACAACGCCGGCATGAATATTGCTGCCGCGCGCGCCGTGAGCGGCCGCCACGACATCGCCCGCCTCGCCAGCAACGAGAACCCGGACGGCTGCTCGCCAAATGTAATGGCAGCACTTTCCTCCGCCGGTTTCGAACCGTGGCGCTATGCCGATCCGGCCTGCACGGCGCTGCGGGCTGCGCTCGCCGAGCGCCTCAAGGTCGAGCCGTCGCACATCGTCGTCGGCAACGGGTCGGAGGAGATGGTCGCCGCGATTTCGCGGGCGATGCTTGTCCCTGATACCTCCGTCGTAACCGTGGTGCCGAGCTTCGGCCTGCACGAGATCGAGCCGCTGGCCGCAGGCGCACGCGTGGTCAAGATTGCGATGACCGCATCGCTCGGTTTCGATCTCGACGCGCTGGAGCAGACGATCGCCGCAGGCCCGCGCATCGTCTTCCTGTCCTCGCCATGGAATCCGGTCGGGCCGGGGCTCGACCGGCAGGCGCTCCAGCGTCTGGTCAGGGCGGTGCGGCCCGGCACGCTGTTTGTGCTCGATGAAGCCTATTTCGAGTTTGCCGATCCTGATGCGGTGGACGGTATCGAACTGCTGCGCGAAAGCGGCATCGCTTATGTAGTGTTGCGAACTTTCTCCAAGGCCTATGGGCTCGCTGGCCTGCGCGTCGGCTATGCCGTCTGTTCCGATGGCGAAGTCGCGCGCGTCGTCTCGGCTGCCAAGACACCTTTCAACGTCAACGCCGCCGCCCAGATCGCGGCCATTGCCGCACTTGAAGACGATGCCTGGATGAAGGCGTCCGTCGCGCGCATCCGCGTCGAGCGGGCGCGTGTTGCTGCGGCACTTCAAAAACTCGGGCTACGCCTTGCTCCGTCCCAGACCAATTTCCTGTTCTTCGATTGTGGCGGCGACAGTTCCGCACTTGCGGCTTCGCTTCTCCAGGCGGGCATCATCGTCAAGGCTTGGCGCGAAAAGGGCTATGAGCGGTTCCTGCGTGTGACAATCGGTTCGCCGGCCGAAAACGACCGCCTGATCGAGGCCCTTGGAACATTGGTATCGCAATGATGTCCGCTTCTCCTTCGCCAAACACGGTTCCCGACGCGACAATCGACGCTCTGCTCGCCATCGTTGGCGCACCAAACGTGCGGACCGGGGAGGCGGTAACGTCTGCCGATCCCGGCTGGAATCCCGACAATTTCGGCGCGGGCATCGTCGTCGCTCCCGGCTCGACCGAACAGGTTGCCGCCGTCATCCGGCTTTGCCGCGACCATCACATCACCGTCGTGCCGCAGGGCGGACGCACCGGCCTCGTCGGCGGAAGCGTCTCAAGCCAGGGCCAGATCGTACTGTCGCTGGCGCGCATGAGCGCCATCGAGCGGCTCGACCCGGTCGAAAGGGTAGCGGTCGTGCAGGCCGGCTGCACGCTGGAAGCGCTGCAGACAGCCGCGGCCGAACATCGGCTCGAACCGGGCATCGATCTGCCGTCGCGCGGTTCGGCTACCATTGGCGGCATGGTTTCCACCAATGCCGGCGGCATCATGGCCTTTCGCAACGGCGTCATGCGTCACCGCGTCCTTGGCCTTGAAGCGGTGTTGGCCGACGGCTCGATCATGACCGACCTGACCCGCGTGGTGAAAACCTCTGCCGGCTACGACCTGAAGCATCTCTTCATCGGCGCGGAAGGCACGCTCGGCATCGTCACCCGCGTGGTGGTGAAGCTCGAGCCGCTGCCCAAGGCCACCGCGACCGCCCTGTTCGGCCTGCCTTCGGTCAGCGCCGCGCTGGAAACGATCCGACTTGCCCTCGACACCGAGGCTGGCCATCTGCGCGCGGCGGAAGCGTTGTGGCAGTCCTACATCAAGCTGGCTGCGTCCGCCCATGGCTGGTCGGAGCCGGACTTTCCGCTCGACCAGCCCATCTGCCTGCTGGTGTCGCTCGGCGGAGCCAGTGAGCAGGCGCTCTACGAGGAATTCGAACGGCTCTTTGGTGAAATACTTGACCGCTTCCCGGAAGCGACAGGCATCATCGCGAGTTCAAAGCAGCAGGAAATCGGGCTGTGGCGACTGCGCGAAGATACGGATGTCGTCTACCGCACCCATCCGGCCTCGCCGTCCTACGACGTGTCGGTGCCGCTGTCGGAAATCGACAGCTATGTCGCGCATATCCTGCGCGGCCTTTCCGAAATCGAGCCTGATCTGTCGCCCTATCTTTTCGGGCATCTCGCCGATGGCAACTTGCACATCGCGCTCAATCGAACCGGCCCGTTGAGTGACAGCATGGCAAGCGCAGTGGAGACCGTCCTCTATGACGGTTTGCGCGAACGGGGCGGATCGTTCTCGGCTGAGCACGGTGTTGGCTCCAAGCGCATCCATTCGCTGATGGCAACTGCGGACCCGACCAAGCTCAGCGCCATGGCGCAGGTAAAAGCCGCTCTGGACGGCCAGGGGTTCATGAACCCGGGCAAGGTATTGCCGCTGAAGCGGCAGTAAGCCGCTCACGCTCGATTGAAACAGGAAACGGCTCGCCTTCAAGCGAGCCGTTTCCATGTTGTGCGTTGGATTTACTCGGCAGCGCCGATGGCCTTCAAACCGGCCACGGCACAGCCGGCATCGATATCGCCCGAGGGAGCGCCGCCGACGCCGATTCCGCCAACCAGCGCCTTGCCGAACTTGATCGGCAGGCCGCCGGCCTGGATGACCATGCGCGCATCCATGTCGCGCAGGCCTTCATTTGCCGGCTTGGAAGCGATGAATTCGGCAAGTCCGGCCGTATCGCGGCCGAGAGCGGCAGAGGTGAACGCCTTGCCCTGCGCGCTGGAGCCGGTGTGCGGGCCGGAATTGTCGGCCTTGATGAGAACCTTGGTCGAACCGTCGCGTGCCACGATGGCGACGCTGACATTGTGGCCTTCGGCGACGCATGCCTTCAGCGCGGCGTCCGCAGCCTTGGTGGCGATGTCGAGCGGCAGGTAGGGAGCGGTCGGCAGTTCCTGCGCGGTAGCGGCAAGGGGAGCCAGAACGGCCGTGGCGAGAACGAGGTTGCGGAGCATCTGTTGGTTTCCTTTCCAAGTTGATGGAAGGAAGCTAGCCCACGTCTTGAACGACGGGCATTCGTAGCCCTTGCAATGGCATCCGTAGTTCTACGGAGCCTCGCGGCCCTCGATCCACAGCCGGGTCATCTCGGCTTGCGAGGTGGTGCCAAGCTTGGCGCCGATCGCGGCGCGATGGCTCTCCACGGTGCGCGGCGACAGGCCAAGCCCTTCGGCGATCTGGCGCGAGGTAAAGCCCTCTGCGATGCGGTCGAGCACTTCGCGCTCGCGCGCCGTCAGCGCCGCAAGCAGGGCCTGCGCCTCCGCACGTTCGGCGCGGTGGCTAAGCGTGCGCTCCAGCGCTTCCTGTCCTTTCTGTATCGCATCGATCAGGTCCTGCTCATCGATCGGCTTGGAGAGGAAGTCGACCGCGCCGTTTCGAAAAGCCCGCCGGCAGGCTTCGATGTCGCCATGGCCGGAAATGACGATGGTCGGCCAGTCGATGCCTTGCTCGGTCAAGCGCTCCTGAAGCTTTAACCCGGAAATGACCGGCATGCGGATGTCGAGGATCAGGCAGCCCGGCGAAAGCTTCGCCACTTGTGCCAGGAACGCCTGCGGATCGGCGAAGCCCACCGCCTTGATGCCGACCGTGGACAGAAGCAGGCTGAGCGCCCGGCGCACTGCCTCGTCGTCATCGACCAGATAGACGGGACGGCTCATTGTGCGGCCTCCGCAGTTCCATTGCGCGGCAAGGTGACCCGGAAGGTCGCGCCCGGTCCGCCGTCGATCAGGGCGATCTCGCCGCCGGCGCGTTCCACGAGGCGTTGGCTGAGCGCAAGGCCAAGTCCGGTGCCGTCGGCGCGTGTGGTGGTGAACGGCGTAAACAGGCGCGGGCGGAGTTCTTCGGCAACGCCCGGACCATTGTCGGAAACATCCAGCACGGTTTGGTTTCCATCCTGCCGAAGCTCGACGGCAATTCTCCCAACTCCGGCTTGCTCACCGACCGCCTCTATGGCGTTGCGCACGAGGTTGAAAACGACCTGCTCCATTTCAACGGGGTCGGCAACGACCGAAACGGGATTGTCGGGCATGTCAAATTCCAATTGTGCGCCATGCGTCGCGGCCTGCGGTGCGAGCAATGATCGCACATTGCCGAGTACTTCGCGCAGGTCGAAAGCCGTAGCCGCTCCGCGTTGCGGGCGCGACCAGTTGCGGAAGCGTTGCAGGATTGCCGAAGCCCGGCGTGCCTGCGTCACCGTATCGTCGAGAACAGGCCCCAATGTGCTTGCATCGCCCTGGCCAAGCATTCGCCGTCCCGCCTGTGCCTGCGCCAGAATGGCGGTCAGCGGCTGCGTCAGTTCATGCGCGAGACCGCTTGCCATCTCGCCCAGCGCATTGACGCGCGAGGCATGGGCAAGGCGCGATTCCAGCGCGCTGAGGCGCGCCTGTTCCACGGCCACCCGCGCCCGACCGCGTTGGCGCAACGCTGCCAGCACAGCCAGATAGGCAAGCATGACTGCGATCAGCACCAGGCCGGTTTGCAGCGGCGGATAGAGGTCCGCCACTCCAATCTTCATTCCTGTTTCCAGAAGCAGGGGTTGGGATTGGCTCCCAAGCGCCTTGGAAAACCGCACCGTTTCGGGCGAACCCGGATAACCGATAAGCGCATTGCCATCCGGTAAGGACAGCCCGAGCGCTATGACCGGCCGCGACCAGAACGCCCCTGCCTCATCGAGCAGCTTCTGCGCGTCTATGCCAAGCATCAGTCCATAGATCGCAGTGTCAGAATTGGGGCTGCGTTTGACCATGATGTAATGGTGTGGCCGGTTCGGATGCGGCAAAAGCGCGATCTCGCCTTTGGATGCTTGCGCCGCTGAACGGACAAGGTCGGCGGCGGCGGGATCGAGGGGCTCGGTCCCGACTATTTCGCCCTGGGGATCGAGCGGAACAAGCTGAACCTCGTCGATGCGCGGGTAAAATCGCGTGATGGTTTCGGCCACGTCGAGAAACAGCTTGTGCCGTTCGCTTCCCGCCGCCACCGCGATCGCCGACAATGCGGTGAGGTGCGCGTCATGCTGGTCGGCGCGCTGCGATGCCAGGCGTTGAAGAACCGTGCTTTCCTGTTCCAGTTCCGCAACCAGCGCATGGCGCTGGAAAGCGGCAAGTGCGCCGGCAGCGGCAAGCAGCAGCAGGCAACCGATAGCGATCTGCTTGAACAGGCTGTCGAGGATTGGGCGATTGCTGGGCGTCATCTGGACATTCTGGCAGCTTGTGGGCCTGACCGGAATGCCCGCCGCGAGCAACAAGTTGTTCTATCCATGGGCGGCCCCTCTGGCAGCAAGAACGGCACTCATCTGCTCCAGCAACTCAGCGCCCGGTCCCGCGCTTTCCCATGAATAGATCGAGACGGCCATCTCAGGTTCCGCGCCGAACGCCATGCATTGCCTCACGCGATATCCGGCAACGGCACTCTTGGGCAGTAGAGAGAGGCCTATTCCTCCCTCGACGGCCACCAGCACGCTATGCAGGCTGCTGCCCGAAAAGGCGATATACCAGCGGCGTTGCTCCTGCTCGATGCGCTGGAACATCGCTTCGCGATAGAGGCCGCCGGGCGGGAAAGTAACCAGCGGTATCGGGTTGAGCCACTCGCCTGATCCATCGGCGCTCTCGAACCAAGCCATGGCTTCCGGATAGGTCGCCCGGCAGGATGGGTCGGCGGATGGTTCCTTGACGATAACAATGTCGAATTCACCGGCGCGGTAGCGGCGGGTCAGGTCGCGGCTCAGCCCGGCGGTCACGTCCAGCCTGATCGTGCGATGTCGCCGGGCGAAGTCGCTGAACACCGCCGCCATGGCGCTTGTGACGATATCTTCTGGAACGCCGATCCTGATCGATGTCGTGCCGGCCGGGTCGCCAAGCGCTGCTTCCGCCTCTTCCTGAAGGGCGAGGATCCTGCGGGCATAGCCCAGCAACCGCTCGCCTGTAGTCGTCGGCTCGACGGGCCGCGCCGCGCGGTCGATCAGTGCCGCCCCGACTGCTTCCTCCAGCCGGGCAAGCTGCTGGCTGATGGTGGACTGCGTCATGTTCAGGCGCTCTGCCGCGAGCGTAAAGCTACGCGCATCGGCGATTGCCACGAAGGCGCGGAGAAGGCGTTGATCGAGCATTGCTATGAAATCACCGAAAACTTCCTTCATTTATATCTCAAATGTTGTTCATCCATACATTTAATTTCCAAATGCGTTCCTTTCTCCTTATCAGCATTCCATGCCTGCGGATCATCAACCTCGAGGCTTATCTCGCGCTCTGGCGCGTACCGAAGCCCGCGTATCGCTGGAAGGGAAATAAACATGACCGAAGATCGGGGCTTCCTGTGTCAGGCCGTCGAACTGGCTCGCGCCAATATCGACGAAGGTGGTCGTCCCTTTGGCGCGGTGGTGGTCAGGCATGGCGAGATTGTCGCCACTGGCGTCAACGAGATTCACACGACCAACGATCCCACGGCCCATGCCGAGATGTCGGCGATCCGGGCCGCCAGCCGCAAGCTTGGCTCTCCGGATCTCAGCGGCTGCGCCGTCTATGCCAGCGGCCACCCATGCCCGATGTGTATGGCGGCGATGCGGCTTTCTGGCGTGAACAAGGTTGCTTACGCCTACTCCAACGAAGACGGGGCACCTTTCGGGCTGTCGACCGCTGCGATCTACGAAGAACTCGCCAGGCCTTTCGCCCAGCAATCCATGGCCATCAGTTACCAACCCGTTCGGTCTGAGGGCAGGGCGGATCTCTACGAGCAATGGTCTGGCAGCCGCGCCGGAAAGCGCTAGCGATGGGAGGAAAAGCGCGCGCCCTGCTGCTCGCTGCGGTCGTCCTGATCGGTCTTAACTTGCGCCCCTTCATGACCGGTGTCGGCCCGCTGGCGGCTAATATCGGCGCGCAAACCGGGCTCGGCCTGCAAGGCATGGCGCTTCTGACCCTTGTGCCGATGCTGTTGATGGGCGTGTTTGCCTTTGCCGGTCCCTCGCTGCAGGCGCGCATCGGCGCGCGGCAGGCAATCATTGCTGCGCTTGCCGTCCTCGGCCTGGCATCCTTCCTGCGCCTGTTCGTTTCGACCGGTTGGGAAATGGTGGCAACGGCGGTCCTGCTGGGGCTCGGCGCGGCGATCGTGCAGGCGGTGTTCCCGGGCGTCATCAAGCAGCAGTTCCCCCTGCATGTGAGCGTCGTCATGGGCCTCTATTCAGCCATGCTGATGGGCGGCGGCGCGCTTGGCGCGCAACTCGCGCCGCTGATCGCCAAAGCTGCCGGTGACTGGCATGCCGGTTTCGGCTGGATGGCTGTGCCGGCTGTGCTCGCTCTTTTCCTGGCCGCTTGGAGCTTGCCACGTGGCACCGCACGGCAACGGGGAGGCCATACGGCAAAGGCTTTCCTCAAGCGGCCGCGGACATGGCTTTTGATGGCATGCTTTGGTCTCGTCAATAGTGGCTATTCCACTGTCGTGGCGTGGCTTGCGCCATACTATCAAAGCTTCGGCTGGAGCCCGCAATCAAGTGGCAGCCTGCTGGCAGTCGTATCGGTCGGCCAGGCCGTTGCCGCTCTTTCGTTGCCTGTGCTGGCTGGCAGGAGCGCGGATCGCCGGCCATGGCTTTGGCTCACGCTTGCCATGCAGGCAGCCGGCTTTGCAGCCCTTGCACTACGACCGGAGGTTGCGCCCATCCTGTGGACGGCATTGCTTGGCGCGGGATTGGGCGGCTGCTTTTCCCTCTCCATGATCCTCGCGCTGGACCATCTGCATGACCCAGTCGAGGCCGGGGCCCTGTCTGCGCTCATGCAGGGAGGCGGCTTTCTGATCGCGGCCATCGCGCCTTGGGTCGTGGCCGTTCTTCACGACGCCACCGGCAGCTTCGTGGCAGGCTGGGTGCTGCACCTTGCCTGCGTAGCAGTCGTGACAGTGCTATATTGGCGCGCCTCGCCGGCAAGCTATGTCGCTGCAATGAACCCGACGGCCCCAACACCCCGCACCTGACCGTCGTCAGCTTCGGTATTGGCAAAGATCAACTGAAGCCGAGGAATGACAGGATTGCTACGACGGCAACCGTGAAGCCGGTCAGGTAAAGAACGTAGTTCATTTTCGTCTCTCAGTCTCAAGATGTTCGATTTCGAGAACTGTTAGCGGATCTGCGACGGGGCCGCTTTGCGCGGCCGCAAAGAAAAGCCTCGCCGAAGCGAGGCAAGAAGGAGGGTTGTTAACTGCATCGTTGCAGCGTGTGCCGCTCCGTTGCAGCAGGCGGTATTGTTCGCAGAACAGCACGAGGTTGGCTTTGCGCTGCGACAAATAGAATACCGTCAGCGCAGCTTGTGTCTCCCGATGAGATCAAATCACCAGCGGGCTTCCGGTCCACCTGCATCGCTATCGGGTTCCGGCTTTACTTGTCGGGGGCCGGGTCACAACAGCACTGGCATGCCTTTGCCGTTGAATCTTCGCATCAAATATTTCGAGGATTGGCGAGGCGTATTGATCCAGATCAAGTTCTTGTGAGCCGATACCCAGTTTGGTCGTGTTCCGATACAACCCGGTTCTGGCCCCATTGACTATGTGCCCGGAGCGTCCGTCGTCGCGCGAATTGAGACGGCTTAAAGGGCAACATTTCAGCGGGGCAAACGGGGCACATGACTCATTTCCGGGGTAATTTCGGCGTCGAGAAATCGGCGGTGGCGGAGCTTGCTTTGCGTGCGCGCAACAGGTCTCTGGCAAATTCCGCATCGGCATTGGCAGTCTTGGTGATGACCGGCCTGTTCGCGCAGGGTGCGATCGCGGCGGATGCAACTTGGGACGGCAGTACCGGCCAGTGGTCCAACCCCGGCAATTGGATAGGTGGTGTTGTGCCGGACGGCACCGCGACCTTTTCCGCTAACGGCGCCTCCACCATAACGCCGCCGGACGGACTTATTGTGGGTGGCGAACTGTTTCCGCTCCCCATGGGGGCGATCGTGTTCGATGCCAGTGCGCAGGCCTATACGTTCAACTTCGACGGTATTGCCTCCATGGCTTTTACCGGGGCCGGCATCGTCAACAATTCAAGCCAAGACCAAACCTTCAACAATTCCATAGGGCTGGATTTCGACAACTCGAGTTCGATGGGCAACACCATCGTCTCGAATTTAGGCGGCATCAACATGCGTGACAGCAGCTCGGCTGGTTCCGCCACCATAACCAACCCCGGTTCCATCGGTTTTCTGGATACCAGTTCGGCTGGTACGGCAAAGATTTTCAACGTTACGAATCCTATCAACAACGGTTTGCTGCGCTTCTTTCAATCCAGCACTGCCGGCCAAGCCGAGATCAACAACGCAAGCGGCGCGACGTTGCAGTTTCTGGATGCCTCTTCGGCGGGCAATGCGCAAATCACCAATGAATCCGGTGGCAACCTGTCGTTCGGCCAGATAGCTATTGGCGGATTTGTCGACACCTCAAAAATTTCGTCGGGGGGAAATTCCACTATTATCAATGATGGCTCCCTTACATTTGGACCTTTCAGCACGGCGGGCAATGCGAACATAACCAACAACGGCACAATGATGGTGACCGAGGTTTCGAACGCCGGTAGCGCGACCATCGTCAACACCGGCACCGTGACGTTTCGCAGTGTGAGAAGCTCCCCGATCGGCGCATCGCAGCCGACGTCCGCAAAAGACGCCACGATCACCAACAATGGTCGACTGGAGTTTGTGGACAATGCAACAGGTGGCAACGCAGCCATCAACAATGGCAGTACGGGAATTGTGGATTTTTCCGCGACCCGGCTAGCGCCCACGATCGGGTCCATCGCCGGTAGTGGCAACATTTACCTGGGTCAGCTTGGTCTTTCGATCGGCGGGAACAATCTCTCGACCGTCTTTTCCGGCTCGATCGGCAATTGTGCCGTTGGGCAACCGTGCACAACTCGGTCTCCTTTTGGCGGACGCATCACCAAGACAGGCACCGGCACGCTGACGCTGGCCGGAACAAACGCCTACCTTAGTCCGACGGAAGTCCTTGGCGGCACGCTCTTGGTGAATGGCAGCATTTCGAGCTCGGAAAGCGTGTTTGTGGGTGCAGGCGGCACGGTTGGCGGCGTTGGCACTTTGTCGTCGACCATCATCGATACGGACGGGACGCTCGGCGCAGGCAATAGCTCGATCGGCACTCTTACGGTAGCCGGCGATCTTACTCTGAAGACTGGAAGCAAATACGCGGTGGATGTGTCGCCGACCGTCGCCGATAAGATTTCCGTTACAGGCAGCGCAACACTCGCCGGCGCAGTCGAAGCAAGCTTCGGCGCGGGTTCCTACCTTCCCAACAGCTATGTCATCTTGTCGGCGACCGGTGGATTTGGCGGCACCACATTTGACGCCTTCAACATTGTCGACGCGCCCGCTTTGCAAGCAAGCCTTGCCTACAGCGAAACCGAAGTCAGCATCGATCTCGTGGCGGCGACGGCGAAGGTGAAAGGGTTGACCGACAACCAGCAGGCTGTTGCCGAAAAACTTGATGAAGCCTTCAACGGCGGCGGCGGCATCGGTTCGGGCTTTTCGACGCTTTTGGGGCTGCCGCAGGACCAATTGGTCGACGGTCTGTCGCAACTGACGGGCGAGGCAGCGTCCGGCGCGATCCAGACCCCCTTCCATGCAATGAGTACATTTGTCGATGTGCTGCTCGACCCGACCATCGGCCAGCGCGCGGCGGCGCAAGAGCCTCCCTTGGCGTTCGCCCCACAGCGCGGTTCGCTGCCGGCCCTTGCTTCGGCCTACGGTGACACCGGTTCGGATGGAGCATCGCCTGTGCTCGCGGCCGAGCAACCCAGCTACGGCATGTGGGGCTCGGTCTATGGCGGTCAGGCCAGACTGGACGCCGATGCCGTCGTGGTCGGCACACATGAAACACATGACAACATAACGGGGCTGGTCGTCGGCATCGACTACCGCCTCGGCCCCGACACGGTCGCCGGCTTTGCGCTGTCCGGCGGCACCACTTCGTGGAGCCTCGACAGTGGTCTGGGTGGCGGCGACAGCAATATGTTCCAGGCCGGCGTCTACGGCAAAACGCACTTCGGCGCCGCCTATCTCTCCGGCGCGCTTGCCTATTCGTGGCATGACGTCAACACGACGCGCACCGTCACGATCGCGGGCACCGATGTACTGGCCGCCGATTTCGACGCCAATGTATTCGGCGCACGCGTCGAAGGCGGCTACAGGTTCGATACGCCTATGCTTGGCATCACGCCCTACGCAGCTTTCGTGGCAGAGTCCGTGCACACGCCGTCCTACGGCGAGTATGCCAAGTCGGGATCCGCCCAGTTTGCGCTCGACTATGCGTCGCAGACGACATCTACGTCGCGTAGCGAAATCGGCACGGGCATCGACAAGATGTTTGCCTTGGAGGACGGTACGTTGCTGACGCTGCAAGGCCGCGCCGCCTGGGTCCATGATTTCGACAACAATCGCAGCATCTCGACAGCATTCCAGTCTCTGCCGGGATCGAGCTTCAGCGTCGATGGCGCGGCTTCGGCGGAAGACAGCGCGCTTTTGTCCGCCGGCGTGGAGATTGGCTTTGCCGGGAACTTTACGCTCGGCGGCAGGTTCAACGGCGAGTTCTCGTCCAGCGGCAACGCCTACTCCGAGACGGTGGTTCTGAAACACCAATGGTAATCAGCCACCTGGTCAGAACCCGCCATTTGCCCAGTGGCGGGTTCTGACGGAGTACCGGCAACTTGTAGTTACTTGGGCGACGCGTCGGCCTTGATCACGATGCGGTCCGTCTTGTCGCCCTTGGGCCGTTCGGCCGGCATCTGTTCGCCGGTTACGATGTAATAGATCGTCTCAGCAATGTTGGTGGCGTGGTCGCCGATGCGTTCGATGTTCTTGGCGCAGAAAAGCAGGTGCGTGCACGACGTGATGTTGCGCGGATCTTCCATCATGTAGGTCAGCAGCTCGCGAAACAGCGAGGTGTACATCGCGTCGATCTGGTCGTCGCGATCGCGCACGAAACCGATCGTATCGACCGAGCGCGACGCATAGACATCGAGCACTTCCTTCAGCTGGGTGAGCGCAAGGTTGGACAATGCCTCGATGCCTCGAAACAGCGAGGTCGGCTGGCGGCCATCGGCGACCGACGAAACACGCTTTGCGACATTCTTTGCCAGGTCTCCCACCCGCTCGAGGTCGGCGGAAATGCGGATGACCCCGACTATCTCGCGCAGATCCTTTGCCATCGGCTGGCGCTTGGCGATCAGCAGGATGGCCTTGTCGTCGATCTCGCGTTGGCCGTCGTCGAGCACGGTATCGTCGCCGACCACCTTGCGCGCGAGATCCTGGTCCGTTGTAACAAGCGCGGCAATCGCCTGTTCCACCATGCGCTCGGCATGACCGCCCATCGCGGCGATCCGCTTAGACAGATATTGCAGTTCCTCGTCATAGGCGCTGACGATGTGTAGCGATTGCATGCGCGAAATCCTCCGGGGCCTTTGACGATTCGGCCTCTTGAATCTGCGCTGATACGCGGTTCGCATGACAATTGCGCGAATGGCCGCTCAGCCAGATCTCCGACAGACTAACGCCTGTATGTCGGCAAAGCTAGTTTGTCGGCAAATGAACGGTGAAGGCGGCACCCTTGCCCAGCTCCGACTCGATGGACAGCCGGCCGTTGTGGCGCGTCAATATGTGCTTGACGATGGACAGGCCGAGGCCGGTTCCCTTCTGCGATCGGCTGGTTTCGACATCGACCCTGTAGAAGCGTTCGGTCACGCGCGGAATGTGTTCCTCTGCGATGCCGGGGCCGAAGTCGCGGATGGTGACGTCTATGCCGGGCTCCGGCCCTTTGTTGCCAGGCGCGATGGAGACGATGACGCGCTCGCCGGACTGACCGTATTTGCAGGCGTTTTCGAGCAGGTTCTCAAACACCTGGTAGAGTTCGTCACGGTCGCCCGGAACCTCCAGCGCGCCATCGGCAAAGTTCCGCTCGATTGCGAGGCCGCTGTCCTTGGCCAGCGGCGCGAGTGAATCGATGACGTTTTCGATCACGTTGCGCAGGTCCACGCGCGCGCCCGATCTCAAGAACGGCTTCATCTCGAGCCTTGAAAGCGACAAGAGATCGTCGATCAGCCGAGCCATGCGCCCTGCCTGGTTCTGCATGATCTGCAGGAACTGTTCGCGGGCGGCAGGGTCATTGCGGGCGGGTCCGCGCAGCGTTTCGATGAAGCCGGAAATCGAGGCAAGCGGCGTGCGCATTTCATGGCTGGCATTGGCGATGAAGTCGGCCCGCATCCGGTCGATCCGGCGCGCTTCGCTCTGGTCCTTGAACACCAGCACATAGAGGCCGGTGCCGTGGCCGATGGCGGAAGCGGTGACCCGATAGACGCGCTCGACAGGCAGCTTATCGAGATAGTCGATTGCCTGGGATGACGCGCCGCCGGCCAGAATGCCGTCGATCAGCGCCTGCATTTCAGGCGCGCGGAACTTGAGCGGCAGCGACATGCCGGCCGCGATGCCGCCGAAGATGGAGACGGCCGCCGCATTGGCATGCACGACCGTTGCAGTGTGGTCGAACACGATCAGCGGATCGGTAACGGCGGCGGCAAGGTTTTCCGCCGACAGTTGCGGCAGGAAGCCGGCCTGCGAGGATATGGCGCTCTCCGTGGCCGCCAGCTCCGTTTGCCGCGGCAATGCCGCGACTGCGACGACCAGCGCGATGATGGCCAGCGGCGCGATGAAGGGCGAGAGGTTGGCGAAGGCGAAGGCGGCAATCACCGCGAGCGCGGCACTTGCCAAAAGCCAGCCATTGGCACGCAAGCGCTTCAGGGCACGCCGGCCCCAATTTTGTCGCTGACCGTTCATATCGCTCATACGCGCCCCAATGGCTCGCCGGCACGGCAAATTCAGTCTGGACCGGTGCCGAAGCCCCCAATAGCATGAAGTTTCCAACTGGAAAGGTTCGCCTGAATGAAAAACTCCAATGACAACGCTGTGACACCCGGCAGGTCCGCTGAAAATCACGGTTGCGGGCAAGCAGCGCGAGTTCGATGTCGATGCGCCGGATCTTCCCGATTGGATCAAGGACAATAAGCTGACGGCCGGCGGATATCCTTACGACAAGAAGATGAAGAGTGAGGAGTTCGAGCCCAAGCTCGAGGAATTGCAGATTGAGCTGGTGAAGGCGCAAGCCTGGCTGCAGCGCACCGGCCAGCGGGTTCTGGCCCTGTTCGAGGGGCGAGACGCCGCAGGCAAGGGCGGCACGATATTTGCGCTGCGCCAATACATGAACCCCAGAACCGCGCGCAACGTAGCGCTGACTAAGCCCACGGAAACCGAAACCGGCCAGTGGTATTTCCAGCGTTATGTCACCCACTTCCCGACCAAGGGCGAGTTCGTCACCTTCGACCGTTCCTGGTACAACCGCGCCGGCGTCGAGCCTGTCATGGGCTTCTGCACGCCCGAGCAGCATGAGCAGTTCCTCAACGAAGCGCCGCGCTTTGAAAAGATGATCCGCAACGAAGGCATCCATTTCTTCAAGTTCTGGCTCGATATTGGCCAGGAAACGCAGTTGGAACGGTTTCACGATCGCCGCCACAGTCCGCTCAAGAACTGGAAGTTCTCGCCAATCGACGTTGCCGGCCTGTCCAAATGGGATGCCTACACGCAGGCGCGAAACCAGATGATCGAGAGGACCCACAGCAAGGAAGCGCCGTGGATCGTCGTGCGCGCCAACGACAAGCGGCGCGCCAGGCTTTCCACCATTCGCCGCATCTTGTTGTCCCTGCCTTATGATGGGCGGGATCTGGACGTCGTCGGCAAGGAAGACAAGAAGATCATTGGCGAGGGGGCGTCGCTCCTGCTGGCGTAAGCCGTCGGAGGTTCACGAACCCCTACGCAATCGCGGCCAGAGGCGCGGCCTGTCTTTGTTTGTGCGGCGTCTTTTCCCAATGGAAGGGCCGCCGCCACAATTGCAGCACCGCTCGCCATCCGGCGTAAGACATCATCGCCCAATAGACCGGCGTAAGCCCGACGATCTTCCAGAAGCCGCGCCGCTGGCTCTTCGCCAGTGTTTGCCAGCCAAGCAGCAGGAAGGACAGGTAGCCGCAGGTAATGTTGACGATGTCGACAATCAAAAGCGCTGAATGGGCGGGGCTGGGCGAGGCCGTCATCAGCATCCTTAAAACCCCGAAGCAGAACGTCGCCAAAAGCAGCGGGTGAAGCAGCGACGAAGCCAGCAACCCGGCAAAAAGCACCTGGGCGATGACGAAAGACCATG
>MKRZ01000073.1:0-9244 GCA_001897075.1 Mesorhizobium sp. 61-13
GCTATGGTGTGGAAATCACCGGCAAATTCGATCGCCAGACCGAAATCGTCGTCGAGGCATTCCAGCGCCATTTCCGGCCGCGCCGCGTCGATGGCATTGCCGATGGCTCAACCAAGCGCACGCTGGCGAAACTGCTCGCGTCGGTCGAACTGAGTTTATCTCAAGTCTGAAATGGCATGGGCCAGATTACAGCCTGTCACTCAAAGTGACTTGATCCGCCTTCTTTGGCACAATTTCAGCATTCAAAGCCCAGCCCGAGCAGGTTCCGGATGTCTTCTCGCAAGATAATCCAGCCTCGATGAAGCCCTTCCGTGTGAATACAGTGTCACGGCCTAATTAATATAGGATCTTATGAAGAAGTTGTCTGTTCTGACAGCAGCTATTGCTGCTGGTGTGTTGACTATTGCCGCAAACACGGCGCAAGCAGGGCGCATGGAAATGCCCTCGGTGATCGGGGCGACCCAATCGCCAGCGGCACCCAAGAAGGCCGAGAAAAAGCAGTCTTCGGAGAAGAGCGCCAAGGCTGATGCGACCTCGTCCAAGAAGGCCACCAAGACTGCGTCGAAGAAGTCCAAGAACGAGACCAAGCAGGTTGCTTCGAACTCTGCGAGCGGGCCGCGCTTCAACACGATCATCCAGCGCTATGCGGCCAGCTACGGCGTGCCGGTTTCGCTGGCGCATGCGGTCATCAAGGTCGAGAGCAACTACCGCACGAACGTCGTGGGAAGTGCCGGCGAGATCGGCCTTATGCAGATCAAGCCTGCAACGGCCCGGATGATGGGCTACAGCGGCTCCGCCAAGGGGCTGTTCAATCCCGAGACCAACATCAAGTACGGCATGAAGTACCTCGCCATGGCGCATGACCTCGGCGGTGGCACGACATGCGGGACAATCCTGAAGTACAATGCAGGCCATGCGGCACGCCGTATGAATCCGGTCTCGTCTGCCTATTGCAGCAAGGTGAAGGTGCAGATGGCGGCGCTCGGCTCGTCAATCTGAGGCAGCCCGCCGCTTTTTTGTTGCGTTTTGAATGGCTAACCCCTTTATACGCCCTGTCAGCTGGCCGGGCGGCCGCACCTGCGAGAGCCGAAAGGCTGCGGGTGAGGAAAGTCCGGGCTCCATGGAAACACGGTGCCGGCTAATGGCCGGCGGGGGCGACCCCAGGGAAAGTGCCACAGAGAGCAGACCGCCACGATTTTCGTGGCAAGGGTGAAAGGGTGGGGTAAGAGCCCACCGCGCGACCGGCAACGGGAGCGGCATGGTAAACCCCACCGGGAGCAAAACCGAATAGGGGCGGTGCGAGGGGAAACCCTCGGGGGCTGTTTCCGGCTCACCGCCCGGGTAGGTTGCGTGAGATGCCTGGCAACAGGCGTCCAAGATGAATGGCCGCCACGTTTCCGCGCCGCAAGGGGCGGAGGCCATACAGAACCCGGCTTACAGGCCGGCTGGCATTTTTCCTTTTATTCCAGATGCATGCGCTGGAAGGCGGTGACGGCGATTCAAGAACGTCTTGGATCGCCGCGTCGTATGCCGCTTCGCCTATTCGGACAGACGGTCAAGCGATCCCTTGATCGCTTCCCACAGTTCTTCGGCAGGCTCGCAGCCGATCGACATGCGGATAAAGCCGGGAGGCACGATGTCGCCGCGCCGCGTGCGGCGTTCGGCCGACGTGTGCACGCCGCCGAATGAGGTGGCCGATTCCATCAGTTCGCAGCCGTTGATGAAATCCTCGGCGGCGTCCTCGGAGGCGACGACGAAGCTGATCAGGAAGCCGAAGCGCTCCATCTGGGCGCGGGCGAGGTTGTGCGACGGGTCGCCTTCGAGGCCGGGGAAGCGGACCATGCGCACCTTGGGATGGGCCTTGAGGCGGGGCGCGATGTACTCGGCGGTGTCGCACATGCGCTCGAAGCGCACGTCCAGCGTTTCCAGGCCGCGATGCACCAGCCAAGCCTCGAACGGGCCGGGGATCGCGCCGCAGGTCTTGCGCCAGTCCCTCACGGCTTCGATGATATCGGGATTGCGGCTGGCGACATGGCCGAACAGCACGTCAGAGTGGCCGTTAGGTGCCTTGGTGTCGGCGGCAACGACGATATCAGCACCGAAATCGAGCGGCCGCTGGCCGAGCGGGGTCATGGTGGTGTTGTCCACGACCAGCAAGGCACCGGCGGCATGGGCAGCCTTGGCAACGGCCGCGATGTCGCAAATGTCGAGGCCGGGATTGGACGGCGTTTCCATGAAGGCGAGCTTATAGCCGGCAAAGCCGCCATCGAGGAAGGAAGCGGTCGGGCGGGTGTCGTACTCGACGCCGAACTTCTTCAGGAAACGGTCGCCGATGCCGCGCGTGGTCGGATAGCCGTCGCTTGCGATGAGAACTCGGTCGCCGGCCTGCAAAAGCGCAAAGAACACGGCTGAAATCGCTCCCATGCCGGAAGGGAAGCCAACGCAGGGCGCATCCTCCATGTGGGCGATCATATGCTCTACCGCGTCCCAGGTCGGGTTGCTGAAGCGGCCGTACTGGTGGAAGCCGGTGGCGTCGCCCGGAGCATGGAAAACCGCGGCCATGGTCAGCGGCAGCGGGATGGAATCTCCTTTTTTGAGCGAAGCGCGGCGAAGGTGGGAAAGGGCTGCGGCGCGGGACTTGGCGTTACCGGACCTCGACGGGGTATCGGACATTTATAGGCAACTTTCTTCATTCTGCAGAAACGCAAGCTGACGCTATGCCTGCAAGGCGCGCGCTGCAAGAGACAGGCGTTGCGCCAGTCAAATTCTAAACGGTTCGTTAGTCTTAATGGAACATAAAGGCGAGCATGCCGCACAAGTGCTTCGTGAGGTCGAAGCGAGCGGACAACCGAGCCTGTTCCCGTTGACGCCCATAGTTGCCCATGGTATCCCATATCGAGATTCAAGCCTTCGTTTCGTGTCAGGGTGAAGCGTACGCCAGACGGGCAGCCGCAGCGGCTTTCCGTGCGACGGAATTTGCCCTTTCAGACGGTGAGAATCGCCAACAGACGCGCCGCGGCGGCGTGGAGACGGGGAGGGATGCAGCGGCGCAAGCGGCTGTGGCGCGTAATGGACCGATTTCTGTCAAACTCAGTGAACAGGATAGACGCCAAGGGGCGCGTCTCGGTGCCGGCGCATTTCCGTTCCGTCGTGCAGAAGCGCGGCTATACCGAGCTTTACGCGCTGCGCTGTCTCGATGTTCCTGCGATGGATGTCGGTGGTCTCGACCTGCTCGACCGATACGAAGAGCGCATCGCGCAGGAGGACCCGTTTCTCCAGACCGCGGACGACATGTCGTTCTTTTGTCATGGCGACGGGACGTTTTTGAAGCTCGACCAGGGCGGGCGCATCACGGTTCCGGACTTCATCAGGGAACATACCGGAATTGGTGCGGAAGTGGCCTTCGTCGGCCGCGGCCAATTCTTTCAGATCTGGGAGCCTGGCCGGCTTGCCGCCTATGGGGCGGAAGCGCGGGCGAGGCTGTTGAAGCTTCGACAGGGGACGAAGCCTGGGGAGCGACCGGAATGATGACGGGTCGCGGCGATGACAACACCGCCGTTGGCGGACTGACCCGTCACATTCCGGTCCTTCTTGCCGAGGTGCTGGAAGCCTTGGCGCCGAATGAGGGCGACGTCATCATCGACGGGACCTTCGGTGCCGGTGGTTACACCAGGGCGATCCTGGACAGCGGCGCGTCCGTGGTGGCGATTGACCGTGATCCCGATGCAATCGCTGCCGGCAAGGCGTTGGAGACGCAGTCGCAAGGACGCCTGCGGTTGGTGCAGGCGCCGTTCTCGTCGCTTGCCGAGCAGGTAGACGAGGCTGACGGGGTGGTGCTGGACATCGGCGTATCGTCGATGCAACTCGATCAGGCTGAACGTGGATTTTCCTTCCGGACCGACGGTCCGCTCGACATGCGTATGGCGCAGGCGGGGCCGAGCGCCGCCGACATCGTCAACAGGCTCAAGTCCGGCGACCTTGCGCGCATCTTCGGTTTTCTTGGCGAAGAGCGTCATGCCGGCCGCATTGCCCGCATGATCGAGGCGCGTCGCGAAAAGAAGCCGTTCGAGCGCACGCTCGACCTGGCGGATGCCATCGAGACCCATATCGGTCGCGCGCCCAAGGACAAGATCCATCCGGCGACACGCGTTTTCCAGGCGCTGCGCATCTACGTCAACGACGAGCTTGGCGAACTGGCCAAGGCGCTGATCGCGGCTGAAAAAGTCCTGAAGCCGGGCGGGTGTCTGGCCGTGGTAACTTTCCATTCTCTGGAAGACCGGATCGTCAAGCGCTTCATCGCCGACCGCGCCGATGCTGCCGCCGGTTCGCGCCATATGCCAGAGACGCAAGCGCGGACTGCAACTTTCCAGAAATTGGGCGGCGGGATCACGCCGGGCGACGCCGAAGTGGCGCAGAACCCGCGCGCGCGTTCCGCCCGCTTGCGCGCCGCCATCCGCACCGAAGCTCCGGCACGCGGCGAAGACTTTTCGATTTTCGGCCTTCCAAAGCTTCCCGGCATCCACCAATCGGGAGAGAGGTAAGCACGTGTTCCGCACCAGTGACATCGTCCTGATAGCAGTCATGGTCGCTTCGGCGGCGATGACCTATACGATCAAGCGAGATGCCGAAGAGCAGCTCGATAATGTTCGCAAGCTGCAGGTGCAGATCCGCACGGAAGAAGACACGATTGACCTGTTGAAGGCCGACTGGAGCCTTTTGACCCAACCGTCGCGGTTGCAGCGGCTGGTGGAGCGCTATCAGGAGCAATTGGGACTTGAGCCGGTCAATCCGCACCAGTTTGCGGGCCTTGATGTTTTGCCGCCGCGCCCATTGACGATTGAAGACATCACGTCGGCGGACGCCGCAGGCACTGGTGATGAACTGCTTGATCCGACCAAGACCGGAGCGGTGGAATGAAGCTCAGGTTGAATCCATTCAAGCGAACCCGGGCCGTCAGCGAAGACGGTTCGATTGTTGTCGATGCGGCCCGCAAGGCAACCGGCGGCAAGACAAAGACGCGCGTCGTTCTCACCATGGCCGTGTTCTTCGGAATTTACGCCACGATCGGCGGCCGCCTCGTTTACCTCGGTTTCCAGGACCCTGACACATCGGGCGCGCCGGCCAGTCGCGTCACGGCTTCTCGGCCGGATATCGTCGACCGCAACGGCGAAGTGCTGGCGACCGATATCAAGACGTCTTCGCTCTATGCCGAGCCGCGCCATATCGTGGATGCTGACGAGGCAATCGAGAAACTGGCGACCGTCCTGCCGGAAATCGATTACGAGCAGACCTACAACAAGCTGAAGAGCGGCGCGGGCTTCGTGTGGCTGCAACGCCAGTTGACGCCGAAGCAGCAGGCCGAAATCCTGCAATTGGGCATTCCCGGCATTGGTTTCCGGACGGAAAAGCGCCGCTTCTATCCCGCAGGCGAAACGGCAGCCTACATCGTCGGCCTGACCAACATCGACAACCAGGGCATATCCGGCCTGGAAAAGTACATTGACGGACAGGGGCTGGCCGACCTCCAGCAGTCGGGGCTTGCCATTGCCAAGGACCTCGAGCCTGTCCGCTTGTCGGTCGACCTGCGCGTGCAGCACATCGTGCATGACGAGATTGCCGCTGCCCTTGAAAAATACCATGCAATTGCTGCCGGCGCCGTCGTTCTCAACGTCAAGACCGGTGAGGTCGTGGCGATGGCCTCGGTTCCGGATTTCGATCCGAACAACCCTTACAATGCCCAGGACAAGGACCGGCTGAACCGCATGTCCGCGGGTCTGTATGAAATGGGCTCGACCTTCAAGAGCTTCACGACGGCGATGGCGCTGGATTCCGGCAAGGTATCGCTGGACAGTACCTTCGACGCGACCCGCCCGATTACCATCGGCAAGCAGACAATCCGCGACTTCCACGGCAAGCATCGCGTGCTGACCGTGCCGGAAGTGTTCATCTACTCCTCGAACATCGGCTCCGCGAAGGAAGCTGACGTGGTCGGCATCGAGGGCCACCGCGAATTCCTGCATCGGCTGGGCATTCTAGAGAAGATGCAGACCGAACTGCCGGAAGTTGCGCGCCCTACAGAGCCTAAGATCTGGAAGAAGGTTCACTCCATCACCATCGCCTTCGGGCACGGCGTTTCGACAACACCGTTGCAGACGGCAGTTGGCTGCGCCGCCCTGATGAACGGTGGCTACCTGATGGAACCGACATTCTTGCCGCGCACGCAGGAACAGGCGATGGCACAGGCGAAGAAGGTCGTCAGCGAAAAGACGAGCAACGACATGCGCTATCTCTACCGGCTCAATGCAGAGAAGGGATCAGGCAAGCGTGCTGAAGTTCCGGGCTATCGCGTCGGTGGCAAGACCGGTACGGCCGAAAAGGTCGTGAACGGCCGCTATTCGGGCGACAAGCGTTTCAATGCCTTTGTCGCGTCTTTCCCGATGGACGATCCACAATACATCGTTCTGTCCATCGTTGACGAACCGCAGCCGGAAAAGCCCGGCATGGGTGCGACTGCCGGCTCGAACGCTGCGCCAATCGTTGCAAACATCATTCGCCGTTCTGCCTCGATGCTTGGCGTTGAGCCGGATTTCAGCCATGAAAATGCAGCAACGCTGGTTTCGTACGAGTGATTCTACGGGCGCGTTGGTGCCCATCTGCTATTGCGATTGGTCCTAGATGAAGCTGAAAGATCTAACCGGCATACTGCCTGTCGAAGAGGCGCTTGCCTCCGACACGGAGATTACCGGGATTTCGTCGGACTCGCGACAAATCCAGCCCGGCATGCTGTTCTTTGCCCTGTCCGGCACAAAGGCCGACGGCGCAACCTATGCCTCGGACGCAGCCAAGCGAGGCGCGGTTGCGATTGTAGCCGGCAAGGGCAGCGCACCCTCCGGCCTCTCTGTTCCCGTGCTGCAGGTTAGCGATCCGCGGCTGGCGCTGGCGCTGTCGGCTGCCAGCTTCTTCGGCAAGCAGCCGGCAACGATGGTCGCGGTGACGGGTACAAGCGGAAAGACATCCGTTGCCGCCTTCACGCGCCAGATCTGGGAACATGCCGGGTTTGCCGCCGCATCCATCGGCACCACCGGTGTGGTTGCGCCGGGCCGCAACGAATATGGCTCGTTGACGACGCCCGATCCGGTCGCCTTGCACCTGCTGCTCAAGGAACTGGCCGATGCGGGCGTGACGCACGCCTCGATGGAGGCGTCCAGCCACGGCCTCGACCAGCGCCGCCTGGACGGCGTGCGGCTCTCCGCCGGCGGATTTACTAATCTTGGCCGCGACCACATGGACTATCACCCAACGGTCGAGGACTATCACCGGGCCAAGCTTCGCCTGTTCGATACGCTGCTGCCGAAAGGCGCGTCGGCGGTGATCTTCGCCGACGATCCGTGGTCCGAGCCTACGATCAAGGCAGCGCAAGCGGCCAAGCTCGATGTGCGGACCGTGGGACGCCACGGCTCGTTCTTGAAGCTGAAGCGGGTGGAACATGAGCGGCACCGCCAGCGGGCGGAGGTCGAGGCTGACGGCACCCTCTACGAGATAGATTTGCCATTGGCCGGCGATTTCCAGATTTCAAACGCTCTTGTTTCCGCCGGCCTTGCCATCTCGACTGGAACGCCGGTCGCCAAGGCGATGATGGCGTTGGAAAAGCTGCAAGGTGCGCCCGGCCGTCTCGATCTTGTCGGCACGACAAGGGAAGGCGCGCCGGTCTATGTCGACTACGCCCATAAGCCGGATGCGCTGGAGAATGTGCTGACATCGGTGCGACCGTTCACGACAGGCCGCGTCGTCGTCGTGTTCGGCTGCGGCGGCGACCGTGATCGCGGCAAGCGGCCGATCATGGGCGAGATCGCCACGCGCCTGGCCGATGTCACCATCGTGACGGACGACAATCCGCGTTCGGAAGTGCCGGCCGATATTCGCGCGGCGATCATGGCTGCCGCGCCAGGCGCGGTCGAGATCGGCGACCGCCGCAGGGCGATCCATGAAGCGGTCCAGATGCTTCACGCCGGCGACACGTTGATCGTGGCCGGCAAGGGCCATGAGGAAGGCCAGACCATCGGGGCGGAAACCTTTCCGTTTTCCGACCACGAGGAAGTGCGCGCGGCGCTGAAGGATCGCGCGGCATGAGTTTCCTGTGGACCTCGGATGCGCTTGTCGCGGCAATGGGCGGACGACCACTCGGCATGATGCCGGAGGGTATTTCGGGCATTTCCATCGACACGCGCAGCCTGCAGCCGGGCGACGCCTTTTTCGCCATCAAGGGCGAGGCGATGGATGGCCACGATTTCGCCACCGCAGCTGTAAAGGCGGGAGCCGCCGTGCTCATCATCGCCGAAGGCAAGCTGCCGGCGCTGGGGCGGCTGACCGCGCCGATGATCGTCGTTCCCGACGTGCTTGTTGCGCTGGAAAAACTCGGCATTGCCGCGCGGGAGAGATCTAAGGGCAAGATCATCGCCGTTACCGGTTCGGCGGGCAAGACGACGACCAAGGAAGCGCTTCGGCGCGTGCTTGGCTCGGTCGGCTCTGTCCATGCGTCGGACAAGTCGTTCAACAATCACTGGGGCGTGCCGCTCACGCTGGCACGCCTTCCCGAACATACGCAATATGCGGTGTTCGAGATTGGCATGAACCATCCCGGCGAAATCCGCCCGCTGGTCAAGATGGTAAGACCGCATGTCGCCATCATCACGCTGATCGCTGCCGCGCATCTCGGCTTCTTCAAGAACCTCGACGAGATCGCCAAGGCCAAGGCCGAGATATTCGAAGGCATCGAACCCGAAGGCGCGGCATTGCTCAACCGCGACGACCCGCGCGCCAACATGCTGAACAAGCTGGCGCGGGCGGCCGGCGTGCAGCGCGTCTACGGTTTCGGCGAAAATGCGCGCTCCACCTATCGCCTGATCGATTGCGTGCAGCACGCCGACCATTCGACGGTGACGGCCAAGATCGCCGGCAAGGAAATGGTGCTGCGCATCGGCGCACCCGGCCGCCACATGGTGCAGAACGCGCTTGCAGTGTTGGGCGCTGCCCATCTCGTCGGCGCGGATGTCGCCAAGGCGGCATTGGCGCTCAGCGACCTTTCGGCCGAGCAGGGCCGCGGCAAGCGGCATTTGCTGCACCACCCGAAAGGCCCGTTCACGCTTATCGACGAAAGTTACAACGCCAACCCGGCTTCGATGAAGGCGGCGATGGAACTGCTCAACACGACGCCGGTTTCCGGCGACGGCAGGCGCGTGGCGGT
>MKRZ01000073.1:9325-16052 GCA_001897075.1 Mesorhizobium sp. 61-13
GTCGACGGTGCTGCTTGGCGGGCCGCAGATGCAGCATCTTGCCGAGGCGCTTCCCGCCGATATCCAGATTGCCTATCGCGACGGAGTTGAAGATTTGAGGCCGGTTCTGATCGATATGATCAAGCCGGGGGACGTGGTGATGATCAAGTCGTCGAAGGGGATCGGCTTTTCCAAGCTGGTCGACGCCTTGCTCAAAAAATTTCCGGCCGAAACTGAATTTTCAAGACAGACCTGACAGGTCTGGGGGACGAACAAAGCATGCTGACGCTGCTCGTTGAATTTGCAGACCGGTTCACGGCCTTCAACGTTTTTCGCTATATCACGTTCAGGACCGGCGGCTCGCTGATCACGGCGGCGTTGATCGTGTTCATCTTCGGACCGACCATCATCAATTCGCTGCGCATCAGGCAAGGCAAGGGCCAGCCGATCCGCGCCGACGGGCCGCAGACGCATTTCAAGAAAGCCGGCACGCCAACGATGGGCGGCCTGATGATCCTGACCGGCATCGTCATATCCTCGCTTTTGTGGGCAAACCTCACCAGCGTCTATGTCTGGGTGGTGCTGTTCGTGACGCTGGGCTTCGGCGCCATCGGCTTCTACGACGACTACCTCAAGGTCACAAAGCAGTCGCATCTCGGCTTTTCCGGCAAGGCGCGGCTCGCCTTCGAATTCCTGATCGCGGGCATCGCGGCGTGGATCATCATGCGCAACGGGCAGGCCCCGTTCTCGTCGTCGCTGACCTTCCCGTTCGCCAAGGAATTCCTGCTCAATCTCGGCTGGTTCTTCATTCCGTTCGCCGCTTTCGTCGTCGTTGGCGCGGGCAATGCGGTCAACCTGACCGATGGGCTCGACGGCCTCGCCATCGTGCCGATCATGATCGCGGCGGCGTCCTTCGGCGTCATCGCCTATCTCTCGGGCAACGCGGTGTTCGCGGAATATCTGCAAATCCATTTCGTGCCGGGAACCGGTGAGCTGGCGGTCATCCTCGGCGCGGTCATCGGCGCTGGCCTCGGCTTCCTGTGGTTCAATGCGCCCCCGGCGGCGATCTTCATGGGCGACACCGGCTCGCTGGCATTGGGCGGACTGATCGGCACAATTGCGGTCGCCACCAAGCACGAGATCGTGCTGGCCATCGTTGGCGGCCTGTTCGTGGTCGAGATCCTCTCGGTCATCATCCAGGTCGGCTATTTCAAGATGACCGGCAAGCGCGTCTTCCTGATGGCCCCGATCCATCACCATTTCGAAAAGCTCGGATGGACCGAGAGCCAGGTCGTGATCCGCTTCTGGATCATAGCCGTGATCCTGGCGCTCATCGGCCTTTCCACTCTCAAGCTCCGGTAGCAGTAACTTGATCCCAGCATCGGTATTTTCAGGCAAGCGGGTTTCCCTTTTCGGGCTTGGCAGTTCGGGCATCGCGACGGCGCGCGCGCTGATGGCGGGCGGGGCGGATGTGCTTGCGTGGGACGACAACCCGCAAAGCGTCGCAAAAGCCGAGGCGGAAGGCATTCCGACCGCCGACCTGCGCAGCGCCGATTGGGCAACCTTCTCGTCATTCGTGCTGTCGCCCGGCGTGCCGTTGACCCATCCAAAACCGCACTGGACGGTGGAGCTGGCGCGGGGCGCGGGCGTCGAAGTGATCGGCGACGTCGAGCTTTTCGCGCGTGAGCGCATTGCGCGTGCGCCGGATGCTCCCTTCATCGCGATTACCGGTACCAATGGCAAATCGACGACGACGGCGCTTACCGCCCATATCCTGAAGTCTGCGGGCCGCGACGCACAGATGGGTGGAAACATCGGCCGGGCGGTGATGACGCTCGATCCGCTCGCCGCCGAGCGGCACTATGTCGTCGAGTGCTCGTCCTACCAGATCGACCTCGCGCCTTCGATCAATCCGACCGCCGGTGTGCTGCTCAACCTGACGCCGGATCACCTCGACCGTCACGGCACGATGCAGCACTACGCTTCGATCAAGGAGCGTCTGGTCGCCGGCAGCGATACGGCCATCATTGGCGTGGACGATAGCTGGTGCGCCCAGATTGCGGACCGGCTGGAACGCGCCGGCAAAACCGTCGTCCGTATTTCCAAGCGCCTGCCTTTGACCGATGGCTATTTTGCCGACGGCACCAACCTGATGGAGGCTGTGAATGGCCGCTACAGCCGGATAGGTTTTCTGGAAGGCATTGGTTCGCTGCGTGGCCAGCACAATGCACAGAACGCGCTGGCTGCCGTTGCGGCCTGCCTGAAGGTCGGCCTCGAGCTTGGCGAAATCCAGACCGGCCTCGAAAGTTTTCCGGGTCTTGAGCATCGCATGGAGCAGGTCGGCCGCAAGGGTCACGTGCTGTTCGTGAACGATTCCAAGGCGACCAATGCGGATGCGGCGGCACCGGCCTTGTCCAGCTTCCCGCGCATCTACTGGATCGCCGGAGGGCTTCCGAAGGAAGGCGGCATCGAGCCTTTGCGCGGTCTGTTTTCGCGTATCGCCAAGGCGTATCTCATCGGCGAGGCCGCGCCTGCCTTCTCGGCCACGCTTGGCGAAACGGTGCCTTATGAAATTTCCGGCACGCTGTCAGCCGCGATCGAGCACGCGGCGCATGACGCCGAGCAGGATGACAGCGGCGAGGCCGTGGTGCTGTTGTCGCCGGCCTGCGCGAGCTTTGACCAGTTCAAGAATTTCGAGGTGCGGGGCGAAGCCTTCAGGCAAGCTGCGCATGCCATAAAGGGTGTAACGCCCATTGGAGGGGCACGCTGATGCAGAGCCGTCTCGACACTAGCCCGGTTTCCAACTGGTGGTGGACGATCGACCGCTGGTTCCTTGCTGCCTTCCTGTCGCTGATGGGACTGGGCATCATCCTGTCCTTTGCGGCGAGCCCTGCTGTCGCGGAACGCATCGGGCTTGATTCATTCCACTTCGCCACCCGGCAGATCATCTTCACGATCCCTGCGCTGGGCGTCATGCTGGCCGTGTCCTTCCTCAATGCGCGGCAGATTAGGCGATTGGCCGTCATCATGCTGTGCCTGATGCTTGTTCTGATGGTCGCCGTTCTTTACATCGGCGTCGAGGTGAAAGGTGCGCGGCGCTGGGTGTCCCTGGCGGGGTTGTCGATCCAGCCTTCCGAGTTTCTCAAGCCTGCCTTCGTGGTCATCTGCGCGTGGCTTTTTGCCGAGCACAAGCGTCAGCCGGATATTCCGGGCAACCTGTTTGCAATGATCCTGCTCGGGCTTGTGCTGGCGCTGCTGGTGGCCCAGCCCGACCTTGGCCAGACCATGCTGGTCACCGGCACCTGGGG
The DNA here is from genome assembly GCA_001897075.1 of Mesorhizobium sp. 61-13. Taxonomy (GTDB): domain Bacteria; phylum Pseudomonadota; class Alphaproteobacteria; order Rhizobiales; family Rhizobiaceae; genus Mesorhizobium. The sequence continues at coordinate 12,613 of MKRZ01000073.1, forward strand.
CGTCATGTTCTTCATGGCCGGATTGCCGTGGATCTGGATCATTGCGCTGGGCGTCATCGGTGTCAGCGGCATGTTCGCGGCCTATGAGGTGTTTCCCCACGTCGCCGGGCGTATCGACCGCTTCCTGACCGGGGAGGGCGACACGTTCCAGGTAGATATGGGCCATGAAGCGCTGGTGAATGGCGGCTGGCTTGGGCTCGGGCCGGGTGAAGGCACGATCAAGCGCCTCATTCCCGACAGTCATGCCGACTTTGTCTTTGCTGTTGCGGGCGAGGAGTTCGGCCTCATCATGTGCTTCGGCATCATGCTGATCTTTGCCTTCATCGTGCTGCGCGGCCTCAGCACCGCGCTGAAAGAGCATGATGACTTCACCCGTTATGCAATCGGCGGACTGGTCACGGTTTTCGGGCTGCAATCGGTCATCAACATGGGCGTCAACCTGCAATTGATGCCGGCCAAGGGCATGACGCTGCCGTTCATTTCCTATGGCGGCTCGTCGCAGATCGCCATCGCCCTTTCCATGGGCATGGTGCTTGCCTTGACTCGCCGCAAACCGGAAAAGCGCAAACAGGCCGAATACGGCTTTCTGCAGCGGGCCATGCCGGCAGAGTAAATGGCAAAAGGCGTTATTCTTCTTGCCGCCGGAGGCACCGGCGGTCACCTGTTCCCTGCCGAGGCACTGGCTCACGAACTGAAGGAGCGCGGTTGGGCGGTCCATCTCGCAACCGACGATCGTGCAGAACGGTTTGCTGGACATTTCCCGGCTGAAGCCGTTCACCAGATACGTTCGGCAACGATAGGCTCGAAAAACCCGCTCGCCTTGTTGGCTACGTTCTGGAAGCTGTGGGGCGGCGTGCGCCAGGCTTCGGCGATCATCAGGCGGATCAAGCCGGCGGTGGTCGTTGGATTTGGCGGCTATCCGACGTTGCCGCCGCTCTATGCGGCGACGCGGCGCGGCGTGGCAACGCTCATCCATGAGCAGAATGCAGTGATGGGCCGTGCCAACCGGGCATTGTCGAGGCGGGTGACGGCAATTGCCGGCGGCTTCCTGCCGGAGGATGCCAGCGCTGCCGGGGCAAAGACCGTTACCACCGGAAACCCGGTGCGGCCACAGGTGATCGAGGCTTCGTCAACGCCATACTCCGTCTCGCGATCCGGTGACGCATTCCGCCTTCTGGTGTTCGGCGGAAGCCAGGGCGCGCAGTTCTTTTCCGACGCGGTTCCCGCCGCCGTCGCGCAGCTGACCAAGGACCAACTGGCGAGGCTTTCCGTCGTGCAGCAGGCTCGCGCGGAGGACGTGGCGCGCGTCAAGGCGGCTTACGAAAAGATCGGGGTGAAGGCGGAGGTCTCGCCCTTCTTCGCCGACATGGCGGCGCGCATGGCGGCCTGCCATCTGGTGATATCGCGCTCCGGCGCTTCGACCGTTTCGGAAATCGCGGTGATCGGCCGGCCGGCCTTGCTCGTTCCGTATCCGCACGCGCTTGACCATGATCAGGCTGCGAATGCGGCGGCACTTGCCGCTGCCGGCGGTGCCGAAGTTCATGCGCAATCGACGCTTTCAGTGGAGAAGATTGCCGGGCTGATCGGCGGCCTGATGAACAATCCGGACCGGCTGGCCTCGATGGCTGCTGCGGGCAAGACTGCCGGCAAACCAGATGCCACGAGGTTGCTCGCCGACCTGACAGAGGCTATTGCGTCCGGCAAATCAGTCGAACAATTCAGGAAGGAACTGCACGCATGAAGATGCCGCAATCCATCGGCCTCGTGCATTTCATCGGCATCGGCGGCATCGGCATGAGCGGCATCGCCGAAGTGCTGCATAACCTTGGCTACAAGGTGCAGGGCTCCGACCAGGCCGAGAGCGCCAATGTCCAGCGTCTGCGCGAAAAGGGCATCGAATGCTTCGTCGGCCACCGGGCTGAAAATCTCGGCGATGCCGAAGTTGTCGTGGTCTCGACGGCGATCAAGAAATCCAACCCGGAACTGAAGGCTGCACGCGAAAGGCTTTTGCCCGTGGTGCGCCGCGCCGAAATGCTGGCCGAGCTGATGCGCTTTCGCCAGGCCGTGGCCATTGGCGGCACGCACGGCAAGACGACCACGACGTCGATGGTGGCAACGCTGCTTGAAGCAGGCGGGCTTGATCCGACGGTCATCAATGGCGGCATCATCAACGCCTACGGAACCAACGCCCGCATGGGCGACGGCGAGTGGATGGTGGTGGAGGCCGACGAGAGCGACGGCACGTTCCTGAAGCTGCCGGCCGAAATTGCCGTCGTTACCAACATCGACCCCGAGCACCTCGATCATTACGGCAGCTTCGACCGCGTACGGGAGGCTTTCCGGCAGTTTGTCGAAAACGTGCCGTTCTACGGCTTCGGCGTGATGTGCATCGACCATCCGGAAGTGCAGGCGCTGGTCAGCCGCATCGAGGATCGGCGCGTCATCACCTATGGCGAAAACGCGCAGGCCGACGTGCGCTTCAGCAATCACCGCATGCACGGAGCCATTTCCGAATTCGACGTGATCATCCGCAACCGCAAGACGGGTGCCGACATTGCCATTCCCGGCCTGAGGCTGCCGATGCCGGGACGCCACAACGTTTCCAACGCCACGGCTGCCATCGCCGTTGCACATGAGCTTGGTCTTTCGCCCGAGGCGATCAGGAAGGGCCTGTCGTCGTTCGGCGGCGTGAAGCGGCGCTTTACTCACACCGGCTCATGGGACGGGGTCGAGATATTCGATGACTACGGCCACCACCCGGTCGAGATCAAGGCAGTGCTGCGGGCGGCGCGCGATTCGACCAAGGGCCGCATCATCGCGATTGCGCAGCCGCATCGCTTCACCCGCCTGCACGACCTGTTCGACGAGTTCTCGGTCTGCTTCAACGATGCCGATACGGTCATGGTCGCGCCCGTCTATGCGGCGGGCGAGGAGCCGATTGAGGGCATCAGCAGCGACACGCTGGTTGCCCGCATGCGCGCCGGCGGGCACCGCGACGCCCGCTACATCGAAGGCCCGTCCGCTATCGCGCCACTTGTGCGCGACCTTGCAAAGCCCGGCGATTTCGTTGTTTTCCTTGGTGCTGGTAACATCACCCAGTGGGCCTATGCATTGCCCAAGGAACTTGGCGAGGCGAAGATTTGAGCCGTGGCGAAGCACTGATAGAAAAGCTTGGTAGCGAACTCGCCGGTTTGCGCGGGCGCATCACGCCGAATGCCGAGATGGACAAGATCACCTGGTTTAGGGCAGGCGGCCTTGCCGATGCGCTGTTCCAGCCGGCCGACGAGGACGACCTGGCGGCTTTTCTTAAAGCTGTGCCTGAAGATGTGCCGCTGACCGTTGTCGGCGTCGGCTCGAACCTTCTGGTTCGCGACGGCGGCATCGGCGGATTTGTCGTTCGCCTTTCCGCCAAGGGTTTTGGAGAGGCAGAGGCGGTCTCG
>MKRZ01000073.1:16188-21054 GCA_001897075.1 Mesorhizobium sp. 61-13
GTGCCAACGGCGTCGAGACGCGCGAGCGTGTCGTGGAAGTGACGGCGCTGGATCGCAAGGGCAACCGCCACACCCTTTCAAACGCCGACATGGGCTATGCCTACCGGCATTCGTCGGCAGCGGCGGACCTGATCTTCACCTCGGCGCTGTTCGAGGGCTATCCGGAAGACAAAGCGGTTATCAAGGCTGCCATGGATGCGGTCCAGCATCACCGCGAGACGGTGCAGCCCATTCGCGAGAAGACCGGCGGTTCGACGTTCAAGAATCCCGAAGGCACGTCAGCCTGGAAGGAAATCGACAATGCCGGATGCCGCGGGCTGATGATCGGCGGTGCGCAGATGTCGCCCATGCATTGCAACTTCATGATCAATACAGGGTCGGCTACCGGATACGATCTTGAATATCTTGGCGAGACCGTGCGCGCCCGCGTGCTCGAACATTCCGGCATCCGCCTTCACTGGGAGATCAAGCGGATCGGCAATTTCCGGGCCGGACATACGGTCCAGGAGTTTCTCGGACAGTTGCTCTGAAGACTCACCCGCGGAGTTTTTTCGCTGTTTTCGCAGAAAGTGAATCTCTCGGAATCGTAAGCACTTGTAACGGAATCAAACCTCTGATTCTCTGCTTCCGAAGCGTTTCCTGATTTGAGTCGTTTAGCGCGTTGTTTTTCTGGTGGGGTGACCCGCCGGGCGCTGTTCTTTTGTTTCAGGAAGCAGAGTTGCCAACCCGCCCAGGGGATGACGGGGAATGAAGAACAAGCACGTGGCCGTCTTGATGGGTGGGTTCTCGTCTGAGCGGCCTGTGTCCTTGTCTTCCGGGAAAGCTTGCGCCGATGCGCTTGAAGCCGAAGGCTACCGTGTCACTCGCGTCGACGTTGATCGCAACGTCGGTGCGACACTTGCCGATCTCAAGCCGGATGTCGCCTTCAACGCCCTGCATGGCCCCTTTGGCGAAGACGGCACGATCCAGGGGATCCTCGAATATCTCGCGATCCCGTACACGCATTCGGGCGTGCTTTCCTCGGCGCTTGCCATGAACAAGGGGCAGGCCAAGAAGGTTGCCAAGACCGCCGGCCTGCCGGTGGCGGAATCGAAGATCGTCAACCGGTTCTCGATTGTCGATAAGCATCCGATGCAGCCGCCCTATGTGGTCAAGCCGGTCAATGAGGGATCGAGCTTCGGCGTGGTCATCGTCAAGGAAGGGCAGTCCCATCCGCCGCAGGTGATTTCGTCGCCGGACTGGAAGTATGGCGATGTCGTCATGGTCGAGCGCTACGTCCACGGGCGAGAGCTGACATGCGCCGTGATGGGCGATGTGGCGCTCGGCGTTACCGAGATCATCCCGACCGGGCATGCCTTCTACGATTACGATTCAAAATACGTGGTCGGCGGATCAAAACACGAATGCCCTGCAAAAATTTCACCGAATATTTACCAAAAAATACTGACACTGTCGCTCAAGGCTCACCAAGCGATCGGTTGCCGGGGCGTATCCCGGTCGGACTTCCGTTACGACGACCGTCACTCCGAAAACGGCGAGGTTGTCTGGCTTGAGGTCAATACCCAGCCGGGCATGACGCCGACGTCTTTGGTGCCCGAAATCGCCGCACATGCGGGGCATTCGTTCGGCGATTTGTTGAGTTGGATGGTGGAGGACGCTTCGTGTCTGCGTTGAAGTGGGGACAAAGTAGCGGAAGGGGCGTCTTTGGCGCTGCGCTGACTGATGTCTTTGCGCCACTTGGCCGTTTCGTCCCGCGTCGCTGGCTGCGTCGGCCGCTGCGCATGGTGTCGAGGCTCGGTCAGGGTGCGTACAAGGCTCCACCCTATGCCGCGACGATGCTCTCCGCCGTGCTGCTTTCATCCAGTGCGACTTATGGCGCCTATCTCGGCGGCCATCTCGACAGCTTTGTGCAAAGCGTTACGGCGCGGACCGGCTTTGCCGTTGACCAGATCAAGGTGGTCGGCAACGAGCATACTTCTGAAATCGATATCCTCGACAAGCTTGAACTGAACGGCTGGACGTCGCTGATCGGGCTCGATGTCGAGGCTGCGCGCGAAAGGGTGGCTTCGCTGCCTTGGGTCGAGGTTGCGACCGTTCGCAAGGTCTACCCGCATACGCTTGAAATCCGTTTGGACGAGCGGCAGGCCTTTGCCCTTTGGCAGCAGGGAACGACGCTCAATGTGATCGAGCGCTCCGGCCGCATCATTGCGCCCTTCACCGGCGGTGCGCTGTCGAAGCTGCCGCTTATTGTCGGCAGTGGTGCGCCTGACCATGCCCCTGACCTGATGGCGCAGGTACAGCAATTCCCGAAGCTTGCAGCGCAGGTCAAAGGCTATATTCGCGTCGGCGACCGGCGCTGGAATCTCAAGCTTGGCAACGGCATCACCGTGAAGCTGCCTGAGAACGACGTTGCCCAGGCTCTCGCCGACGTTGAGCGGATGGACAGTGAAAACGGTCTGCTCGGCCGCGATGTCGTGGCTGTCGATATGAGAATTTCCGATCGCGTTGCCGTGGAGCTGTCGCCGGACGCGTCGGCCGCCCGCATGGCGGCGTTGAAGGAAAAGCCGAAGGGCCTTGGCAAGCCGGAGAAGAAAATATGAGTTGGCTTGGCGGGCACGGCGATTCCTCTTCGCGCCGTTCTGGCATTCTTACGGTGCTTGACGTTGGTTCAAGCAAGGTCTGTTGCGTTGTCGCGAAGCTCAAGCCCAACGAAGATGGCAAGCTGCTGCGCGGTCGTTCGCACCGCGTCCAGGTCATCGGCATAGGGCATCAGAAATCGCAGGGCGTGAAGTCCGGCGTGGTCGTCGATCTCGATCGTGCCGAACATGCAATTCGCCTTGCCGTCGATTCCGCCGAACGCATGGCGGGGCTGACCGTTGATTCGCTCATCGTCAACATGACGGCTGGCCGTCTCAAGAGCGAAACCTTTTCCGCGACCATCAATCTGGGCGGGCACGAGGTTGATGAAGGCGACATCAAGCGGGTTCTTCTGGCCGGCGCGCGGCAGGCGCTGAGGTCTGAGCGCGAAGTGATCCATTCATTGCCGGTCGGCTTCGCGCTCGATTCCGAACACGGTGTCCGCGATCCGCGCGGCATGGTGGGCGATACGCTTGGCGTCGACATGCATGTGCTGACGGGCGATGCGGCGCCTCTGAAAAATCTTGAGCTCAGCATCAATCGTTCGCACCTTTCGGTCGAGCGCCTTGTCGCCACGCCATATGCAAGCGGTCTTGCGGCTCTCGTTGACGATGAGCTCGAAATGGGTGCCGCCTGCATCGACATGGGCGGCGGTACGACGACCATCTCGATTTTCTCGGAAGGCTCCTTCGCGCACGGAGATGCCATTCCTGTTGGCGGCAACCACGTTACGCTGGACCTTGCCAAAGGCTTGTCGACCACGATCGAGGCGGCCGAGCGCCTGAAGGTGATGCATGGCTCTGCGTTGCCGGGCAGCGCAGACGACCGCGACCTGGTCACCATTCATCCCATCGGCGATGACCACGAGGCTCCCCAGCAGGTTCCCCGCTCGGTGATGACGCGCATAATTCGCGCCCGCGTCGATGAAACGCTCGAATTGCTGCGCGACCGAATCAACAAATCAGGTTACGGCAGTGCAGTGGGAAAGCGGATCGTGCTGACGGGCGGCGCGAGTCAGCTTGCCGGATTGCCGGAGGCCGCGCGGCGCATTCTTGGCAGGAACGTGCGTATAGGACGGCCGCTGGGTGTTGCCGGCCTTCCCGAAGCTGCAAAGGGACCAGCGTTTTCGACCGTGGTCGGGCTTTTGATCTATCCGCAGGTCGCAAGCTTCGAGAGTGCTTCAGCTAGTAGAGTGTCTGGTCTGAAGATGACCGGAACCGACGGACGATTGCAGCGCATGAGTCAGTGGTTGAGGGAAAGTTTCTAGAGTTGACGGGGACAGCCCCATAGGCGGCCGCCATGGCGAGGCGGCGGGAAAAGGCAAAGGACGAGGACAATGGCAATCAATCTGCAAAAGCCGGACATTACCGAACTCAAGCCACGAATCACCGTATTCGGTGTCGGTGGCGGTGGCGGCAATGCGGTCAACAACATGATCACAGCGGGCCTGCGCGGCGTCGAGTTCGTGGTGGCGAACACGGATGCGCAAGCGCTGACCATGTCCAAGGCTGAGCGGCTTGTTCAGCTCGGCGCGCATGTTACCGAAGGTCTTGGCGCTGGTTCGCAGCCCGAGGTTGGTCGTGCGGCGGCAGAAGAATGCATCGATGAGATCAACGACCATCTCTCGAACACGCATATGTGCTTCGTTACTGCCGGCATGGGTGGCGGCACCGGAACAGGTGCTGCGCCAGTGGTTGCCCGCGCTGCCCGTGAAAAGGGCATCCTGACCGTCGGCGTCGTCACCAAGCCGTTCCATTTCGAAGGCCAGCGCCGCATGAAGACGGCTGATCTGGGCATCGAGGAACTGCAGAAGTGCGTCGATACGCTGATCGTTATCCCGAATCAGAACCTGTTCCGCCTGGCCAATGACAAGACCACCTTTGCCGACGCTTTCGCCATGGCCGACCAGGTGCTCTATTCGGGCGTTGCCTGCATCACCGACCTGATGGTCAAGGAAGGCCTGATCAACCTCGACTTTGCCGACGTTCGCTCTGTCATGCGCGAAATGGGCAAGGCGATGATGGGCACCGGCGAGGCATCGGGCGAAGGCCGCGCGATGGCCGCAGCCGAAGCTGCCATTGCCAACCCGCTGCTCGACGAAACCTCGATGAAGGGTGCCAAGGGGCTGCTGATCTCCATCACCGGCGGTCGCGACCTTACCCTGTTCGAGGTCGACGAAGCGGCAACCCGCATTCGTGAAGAAGTCGACCAGGACGCCAACATCATCCT
>MKRZ01000073.1:21187-24301 GCA_001897075.1 Mesorhizobium sp. 61-13
GCCGTCGCGGAAGTACGTCCGGCTCCGGTGCAGCCCGCCGCTGTTCAACAGGAGCAGCGCGCACATGACCCAATCGCGGAAGCCATTCACATGGCCGAGCAGAACTCTGCTGCGATGGCCCACCGGCCGGCTCCGTCTACCCATGCCGAAGACTTCCGTCCGCAGAGCAAGCTGTTCTCGGCCCCGGCTGCGCAGGCGCCTGTCCAGCACGCAGCACCCCAAGTCATGCAGCAGCCTGCTCCGCAGCCGCGCGAGATGCCGCAGCCTGTCGCTGCCGCACCGCAGCGCATGCCCCGCGTCGAGGACTTTCCTCCGGTCGTGAAGGCGGAAGTGGAAGCCAAGTCGCATCCGGTCGATCATGAAGATCGCGGTCCGATGGGCCTGCTGAAGCGCCTTACCAATGGCTTGACCCGTCGCGAAGAGGAGCCGGCGCGCTTGCAGCCTGCCCAGCCGCGCGAGCCAAAGCTGCGCCAGGCCGCCCCGGAAGTTCGTCGCATGCCGAGCCAGGACCCGCAGCTCTACGCGCCGCGTCGTGGCCAGCTTGACGATCAGGGCCGCCTTGCATCGCCGTCGCGCAGCACCCACGAGGAAGACCAGTTGGAAATCCCGGCCTTCCTGCGTCGCCAGGCGAACTGACCGTTAACCGGTTGGAGCACTTATCAACAGGCAGGCGTGAAAACGCCTGCCTGTTTCTCTATAAATGCCTTTAAATCAAACGGTTGCTGCCGTCTCAGCAGGGCATGAGCCGTTACACGAGGTAAGAAAGCGTGATTTGGAGTCCGTCAGGCGGATTATTATCTTCGCGCCGAAATAACTGACTGCGGGTTGGGATGGGGCCTCCAGTCGTCTATACATGTAAAGCCGGTCGAGCAGACAAGGCTGGCAATGTGGGCTTGGGCACACGGGGATCGTTTTGAACGATTATCAAACGACAGTTAAGGCGCGAGTGACGCTGGCGGGCACGGGTGTCCACAGCGGCAAGCCGGTTTCCGTGAGCTTTGTTCCCGCCGATGCCGATACGGGCATCCTGTTTCATTTTGTAGGCGAGGGCGCGTCCGACAAGGAAGTGCGCGCACTGGTTTCGGAAGTCGGCGCAACCGACCTCTGCACCTTGCTGGGAGATCCGGCCGGCCAACATGTGGCAACCGTCGAACATCTGATGGCGGCACTTCTCGGCGTTGGCATCGACAACCTGATCATAGAGATCGACGGCAACGAGATTCCGATCCTCGACGGCAGTGCCGCCATGTTTGTCGATGCGATCGACCAGGTTGGTATCGAGACGCTTTCGGCCAAGCGCCGTTTCATTCGCATCGTCAAGCCGGTTCGCATCGAAAGCGGAGCTTCGTGGGCCGAGTTCAGGCCCTATGCCGGCACGCGTTTCGAAGTTGAGATCGATTTCGAAAGCCCGGCCATCGGCCGGCAGCAATTCGCCTCCGATCTGAATGCCGACGTTTTCCGCCGCGATATTGCGCGTGCGAGGACATTCGGCTTCATGAAGGACGTCGAGCGGCTTTGGGCTGCGGGCTATGCGCTCGGCTCGTCGCTGGAGAATTCGGTGGTGATCGGCGACGACAACCGCATCATCAACATGGGCGGGCTCCGTTACCCGAACGAGTTCGTTCGTCACAAAACCCTTGATGCTATGGGCGATCTGGCGCTTGCCGGCGCGCGTTTCATCGGTTGCTTCCGCTCCTACCGTGGCGGCCACAGGCTGAATGCGGCGGCGCTTCGCAGGCTTTTGTCGGACCGTTCCGCCTTCGAAATCGTCGAGACGACGCGGCCCGAACGCGGCCGTAGCGCCGAAATGCGGGCAGCCCGCTCTCCTGTCTATGCGCCGTGGGTAATCTGACCTCGGCTCGCTGCCACAAAAATGTGCGATTGCCGGACGATAGCGTTGCCGCGCGATGCTGTTATGGTCTATGGCTGCTCGCTGATGACTGAAATGGTGCCGAAAGGGCCGACTCCAATCATGTTGTTCAAACGGGCTGATCGATCGATGGCACCCGCGAAGCGTATTCTCCTGGCCCTGTCGGTTGCAACGGCGCCTTTACTGCTGTCCGGCTGCATGTCGTCTGAAAAGGATATCGATCTCTCGACCTATGTCGACCAGACCGAGCCGGCCGACGTGCTCTACAATCAGGGCCTCGCCAACCTCAACGCCGGGCGCCTCGCCGAGGCAAGCAAGAAGTTTGCGGCTGTCGATCGGCAGCATCCGTATTCCGAGTTCGCCCGCAAATCGATGGTCATGGGCGCTTTCGCCAGCTATCGACAGGGCAACTACGAAGAAGCGATCGGTTCCGCCAAGCGCTACCTGACATTGTATCCGTCTACCGAAGACGCCGACTACGCGATGTACATCATCGGGCTCAGCTATTTCCGCCAGATCCGGGACGTGACCCAGGATCAGAAGGAATCGCGCCAGACGGTTCAGACCATGCAGGAACTGGTCACGCGCTGGCCCGACTCCGAGTATGTCGAGGACGCGAAGGCGAAAATCCGCTTCGCGAACGATCAGCTTGCCGGCAAGGAAATGCAGATCGGCCGTTATTATCTCGAACGGCGTGAGGATCTGGCGGCGATCAAGCGTTTCCGCAGCGTCGTCGAAAACTATTCCAACACCCGTCACATCGAGGAAGCGCTGGCCCGACTGGTCGAAGCCTACTACGCGGTGGGCCTGACCGACGAGGCGCAGACCGCTGCTGCCGTGCTCGGCCAGAACTATCCGGACAGCCAGTGGTACAAGGATTCCTACAAGCTGCTGCAGGGCGGCGGTCTCGCGCCGCGTGAGAATGCCGGCTCGTGGATTTCCAAGGCCGGAAAGCTCATCACCGGCTGAAGGTCCTGATGCTCGCCAGACTGTCGATCCGCGATATCGTTCTGATCGAGAAGCTGGACATAGACTTTTCGCCGGGGCTCTCCGTGCTGACCGGCGAAACGGGTGCTGGTAAGTCCATCCTGCTCGATGCTTTGTCGCTCGCCCTTGGCGCGCGAGGCGACGCTTCGCTGGTTCGCCACGGTGCGACGCAGGGCCAGGTGACCGCCGTCTTCGACGTGCCGCGCAACCATCCAGCCAGACTTGTTCTTTCCGAAAATGCGATCGAGGACGATGGC
>MKRZ01000074.1:0-382 GCA_001897075.1 Mesorhizobium sp. 61-13
CTTCGACCGTGGCGTCGGCGTCAGCCACGACACCGGCGCGATCACGCATCACATCGGCCCGGACATCGATGCTGAACGCGACCTCCTCATGCGCGATCTTCTTGAAGCATCGGTGCTTGCCTCGACCCGCGAGATAAACGGCATCGGCGCAACCTCAAACGGCCGCAACGGCGGCGGCGACGCCTACTTCACCGACGGAAAAGTCATCGTAGGCACTTTGAAGCGCTGACTTTTTCCATTATGCAATTTCTTGGTTTTTGTATTTCTATTTTCATTTGGCGTCTTTGCCGCGCACCTTGTCTGATGCTAATGAGCGTCCATGCTTTACATTGAAATCGCCATCGTCGTCGTGCTCGTGTGCGTCAACGGCCTGTTGGCCATG
>MKRZ01000074.1:562-15874 GCA_001897075.1 Mesorhizobium sp. 61-13
CCACCCTCGGCGAAAGGCTCGCCTCCCTGCTTGCCGAAAACGGGATCAGGTCAAGCGTGGCCGACCCGCTCGGCGTCGGCATCGTCGTGGCGCTGATCACTTACGGCTCGCTCATCATCGGCGAACTGGTGCCGAAGCAGATCGCGCTGCGCGATCCCGAGCGCGTCGCTTCAAGGGTCGCGCCCGCCATGGCCATCCTCGCCAAGATCGCAGCGCCGCTTGTCTGGCTGCTCGACATCTCCGGCCGCGCGGTTCTGTGGCTGCTCGGCCAGCGCGGCGAAAGCGAGGAAAAAGTCACCGACGAGGAAATCAAGATGCTGGTCGCCGAGGCCGAGCATCACGGCACAATCGAATCAGACGAACGCCGCATGATCGCCGGCGTCATGCGCCTCGGCGACCGCGCTGTGCGCGCCGTCATGACCCCGCGCACCGATGTCGACTGGATCAACGTGCAATCGGATGAAGCGGCGATCCGCAAGCTTCTCATGGAAACCCAGCATTCGCGCCTGCCGGCTGCCGACGGGTCTGTCGATGCGATGATCGGCGTCGTCCAGACCCGCGATATCCTTGCAACGCTCCTCGCCGGAAAGACGCTCGATGCGCGCAAGCATGTCCGCCAGGCCCCCATCGTCCACGATCAGGCCGATGCGCTTGACGTACTGGCCAAGCTGAAAGAGGCCGATATGCCAATGGCGCTTGTCCATGACGAATACGGCCATTTCGAAGGCGTCGTCACGCCTGCCGACATTCTCGAAGCCATCACCGGCGTGTTCAGGTCCGATCTGGACGAGGACGACGCCGACGAAGCCGCCTTCCAGCGCGAAGACGGTTCGTGGCTGCTGGAAGGTTACATGCAGGCCGACGAGATGGCTGACGTCATCGGCATCGACCTGCCGGAAAACCGCGATTACGAAACCGTGGCAGGCTACGTCCTGTCGCACATGCACCACCTGCCTTCCGTCGGCGAAAGCGTTGATGCGCAAGGCTGGCGCTTCGAAGTTGTCGACCTCGATGGCCGCCGCATCGATAAGGTCATGGCGACCAAACTGCCGACCGGCCATCGCGAGATCGCGCGATAGAAAAAGGGGCGGTGCCTGCACCGCCCCTCGGTTTCCTTGGGAGGAAATTGGTCTATCCGAGCATTTCGCGCCGCTCAAATTTCAGGTCAGAGTGAGCCGAAAACGGCGGCTTTCGAGACCCGGAGCGCAATGTACTTGAGGTACATGAGCACCGGAAGCGAAGAAAGCCGACAGTTTGCAGGCCACTATCACCTGAAAATCCTCAAGCGGCCTGCGCCGTCTCGGCATCGTTGTAGCGAGCAGTCTTCAGCACCTTGGCCCACCACGCAAGTTCCTCGACGGTTGCGTTCGCAGCCTGATTGAGATGCTCGAATTCCTCGAGCTTCTTGCCATGCTGCCTGACCTGGATGAAATCGCCCCAGGTGATGTGGACCGCGTTACGCGTCGGGGCCATCTGCAATTCGATCGCGTTCAAGCGCAGTTGTTCCACGGCACGCGCGCCGCCAACGCCGCCGTAACCCACAAAGGCAACCGGCTTGCGGTTCCATTCGGTATAGGCGTAGTCGAGCGCGTTCTTCAGCACGGCAACCGGGCCGCGACTATATTCCGCCGCGGTGATGATGAAGCCGTCGAACCCGGCAACCTTTTTCTGCCAGCGCTGCGCCACTTCGCTCTTGGACGGGCTGTAGAGCGAGGATGACACCTCGTCGAAGAAGGGCAGCGGAAAATCGCGCAAATCGATGATTTCGATATCGAGGTCACCTCTGGCCTTGGCAATCTCGGCAACCCAATGGGCCGGCGTTTCAGCAAACCGGCCCTCGCGCGTCGAGCCGATGATGACTCCAATCTTTGGTTTCGTCATAGTGGTCTCTCCTGTGAGGATGGTGGTATAAATTGGATACCTGCACTATATGAGTGACTGTCATCCAGTTCCGCAAGGAGGCACTTTTTTGAAACCGAGGCACTTGCACCACACCGAGGATTGCCGCGCCATCAGCGCCATCCTGCAACGGGTGGGAGATAAATGGACAGTCCTGGTCGTCGCGACGCTGGGCAACGGCCCGATGCGCTTCAACGAACTGCGCCACGCCGTCGGCGGCATCTCGCAGAAGATGTTGACGACGACGCTGCGCAGCCTGGAACGCGACGGCTTCGTTACCCGCACCGTCTTTCCGACCATTCCGCCGCGCGTCGATTATGAATTGACCGATCTTGGCCGCGAACTGCTCGTTCCCGTCACCGCGCTAAGCGATTGGGCGCGCGCCAATACGGGCCGCATCAACAGCGCGCGTGCGCAATTCGACAGTTCCGCTGCGATAAGCTGAAAGAGCAGTGCCGGTAGACGAGTCTTACTCCGCCGGCACCGGCTTGGGTTTGCCCTCGCCATCCAGCGCCACCATGACGAAATCGGCATAGGTGACCTTTTCCATCAGGTCGGAGAGATAGCGCTGCGCCCAGGCCTCGACCTTCAGCGTGATCGACGTGCGGCCAACGCGCTCGACATGGGTGTAGATGCACAGCGTATCGCCGACCTTCATCGCTTTGGCGAATGCCATCTCGTTGACCGCCGCAGTCACCACGCGTCCCCGCGCCCGCTCGGCGGCGCGGATGCCACAGGCAAGGTCCATTTGCGCCATCACCCAGCCGCCGAATATGTCGCCTGCGGCATTGGCGTCGGCAGGCATGGCAAGCGTGCGCAATGTCAATTCGCCACGCGGCTTGCCGTTTGAATAATTCACCATGCCACCACCTTCTCAATTGACCTGCCATCCGTCCGTAGTGCCGCTTGTCCGATGCGTCAACGCGCTTCGCAGTCGCTTTTTTCATAAGCCATGACGGAAGGCCCGATGACGGCCAGCGCTCCGCCAGTCTAGGGTATCCACGAAATTTCCGGAGCCGCTTCATCCATCATGACCACATATGACTTCATCGTTGTCGGCTCCGGCTCTGCCGGCTCGGTCGTGGCGGAAAAACTGTCGGCACGCGGACGCTTTTCCGTCCTCGTGCTGGAGGCCGGCGGCACGGACCGCCGCTTCTATGTCCAGATGCCACTTGGTTACGGCAAGACCTTCTTCGATCCCGCCGTCAATTGGAACTACAAGACCGAACCCGATCCGGGACTTGCCGGCAATGCCGACCATTGGCCGCGCGGCAAGCTACTCGGCGGCTCCAGTTCCATCAACGCCATGGTCTGGATCAGGGGTGCGCGCGAGGATTTCGACGCATGGGCAGAAGCCGGCAATACCGGCTGGGGCTTCAATGACCTCCTGCCGATCTTCAAGGCAATCGAGGACAATGAGGCTGGCGCGGATGCATGGCGCGCAAAGGGCGGTCCGATCCACGTCACCGACAACCGCACCAAGGTCCATCCGCTCACCGAGCGCTTCCTGAAGGCTGGCCAACAGGCAGGGCTTGCGCTCAATCAGGATTTCAATGGCGCGTCGCAGGAAGGCGTCGGCGTCTACCAGATCACCACGAAGAACGGCCGGCGCATGTCCGCCGCCCGCGGCTTCCTGCGGCCGGCAATGAAGCGCGCCAATGTCCGCGTCGAAATGAACGCCCTTGCCACCCGCGTCCTGTTTGAGGGCAAGCGCGCCATCGGCGTCGAATACATGCAAAACGGCGAGCGCAAGACTGCGCGCGCCGGTCGCGAAGTCATATTGAGCGGCGGCTCGATCAACACGCCGCAATTGCTGCAACTGTCTGGCATCGGCCCAGCTGCCTTGCTCGCTGAGCACGGCATCCAGGTCACCCATGCCTCGGAAAATGTCGGCCGCAACCTGCAAGACCATCAGGGCATCAACTACACCTGGAAAGGCCGGTTGCCGACGCTCAACCAGATCCTGCGCCCATGGTGGGGCAAGGCGCTGGTCGGCATGCAATATCTGTTGTTGCGCACCGGTCCGCTGTCGATGTCGATGAACCAGGGCGGCGGCTTCTTCCACACCGATCCCGGTCAGCGCCGGGTCAACATGCAGCTTTATTTCCAGGCCTTCTCCACCGTCATTCCCAAAAGCGGCGAGCGGCCAATCCTGTCGCCCGACCCGTGGCCGGGCTTCTCCATCGGCCTTTCCAATTGCCGGCCTTCCAGCCGTGGCGAGATCATGATCCGCTCGGCCAATCCGCTCGACTATCCGAAGATCACGCCCAATGCCTTCTCGACCAACGAGGACGTTTCGGAGATGCTGGATGCGGTGAAATTCCTGCGCAAGCTGGCTTCCATGCCGGCCATCGCCGAGATCGTGGAGGAAGAGGTTTTGCCAGGTCCGCCAATCACTTCCGACGCCGACCTGATTCAGGATTTCAGGAAGCGTTCGGGCACGGTCTACCACCCGGTTTCCACTTGCCGCATGGGCCCCGATCCCTCGCGCGCCGTGGTCGATCCGCGCCTGCGCGTCCACGGCCTGTCGGGCCTGCGCGTCATCGACGCCTCGATCTTTCCCGACAACGTCACCGGCAACACCAACGCCGCATCGATCATGACCGGCTGGAAAGGCGCGCTCATGGTTCTGGAGGACAATCGATGAAAATCACCGACGTCAAAACCTTCGTTGTCGGCAATCCGCCGCCGGGCATCGGCGGCAAGTATTTCATCTTCGTCAAGCTCACCACTGACGGTGGCGTCGTCGGCTATGGCGAGGCCTACAACGCGACCTTCTCCGCCCATGTCACTGCCCGCATGATCGAGGACATGGCCGAGCGCTACCTCGTCGGGCGCGACCCGCACGACATCGAAAGCTTCTTCCGCCGCTGCTACTCGTCCGGCTTCACCCAACGTCCGGACGTCTCAGGCATGGGCTGCTTCTCCGCACTCGAAATTGCCTGCTGGGACATCATCGGCAAAGAGGCTGGCAAGCCGGTCTACAAGCTGCTCGGCGGCCAGGTGCACGAGAAACTGCGTTCCTACACCTATCTCTATCCGCACACCGGATCGGTCCATTCCGAAGATGCCCACGGCAAGAACGTCTACAACGATCCCGACCTCGCCGCCGAATGCGCAGCACTTTACGTCAAGCAGGGCTTCAACGCCGTCAAGCTCGACCCCGCCGGGCCCTACACCGCCTTCGACGGCCATCAGCCGCGCCTTCACGACATCGACCTATCCGCTCGCATGTTGAAAGCCATTCGCGAGGCAGTCGGCACCAAGGCCGACATCCTGTTCGGCACCCACGGCCAGTTCACCGCATCCGGCGCTCTTCGCATGGCCGCCGCCATCGAGCCCTACGATCCGCTTTGGTTCGAGGAACCGGTGCCGCCGGATATGCCGGAAGTAATGGCCGAAGTCGCGCGCGGCACGAAAATCCCCATCGCCACCGGCGAGCGGCTGACCACAAAGTTCGAATTCGCCCGCGTCATCGAAAACCGTGCCGCCTCCATCCTGCAGCCCGACCTCGGCCGTTCCGGCGGCATCCTCGAGACCAAGAAGATCGCGGCAATGGCCGAGGCTTACCACATCCAGGTCGCGCCCCACTGCTATTGCGGCCCGATTGTCGGCGCCGCCAACATCCAGCTTGCCGTCACCTTGCCCAATTTCCTCATCCTGGAATCGCTCAAGCAGTGGGACGGCTTCCACGCCACGCTCCTGAAGAAGAAGATCGAGTGGCAGGACGGCAACGTTATCCCGTCAAAAGAACCCGGCATCGGCGTGGAACTGGACGAAGCCGTCTGCGAGGCGCATCCTTACACGGGCAAGGATTTGCATCTCCAGATGACCCAGGATCCCTTGTTTCCATGACCGCACGCCACAAATACGCTTTCATCGGTCTCGGCAATCTTGGCAGCAACCTCGCTGCCAGCCTTCTGCGCAACGGCTTTTCGCTTGTCGTCTACGATCCCTCGCCCGCTGCCGTCGAAAAACTTATGGCGCTTGGCGCCAAGACGGCGGTAAGTCCCGCCGCGGCAGCCGCCAAGGCCGGCTGCGCCATCACCTGCCTGCCTTCTCCCAAGATCAGCGAAGCCGTCCTCACCGGACCCGGCGGCCTGTTGGAGGGCTTGCCCGAAGGCGGCACGTGGATCGAGATGTCCACCAACGGCCGCGACGAGATTATCCACCTCGCCGCCCTCGCTGCTGCTCGCGGCATACATACGCTTGAGTGCCCGGTAACCGGCGGCGTGCATCTTGCGGCCTCGGGCCAAGTCACGGCGCTGGTAGGCGGCGACCTCGCGCTTTACGAACATCATCGCAAGGCGATCGAGGCGATGTGCGCGCGCTCCTTCCACATGGGGCCGATCGGGTCGGGCGCCATCATCAAGGTCATCACCAACATGCTGGCCTTCATCCACCTCGTCGCCGCCGGCGAGGCGCTGATGCTGGCCAAGACCGGCGGGCTCGATCTTGCGCAGGCCTACCATGCCATCGTCGCGTCCTCCGGCAATTCGTTCGTCCATGAAACCGAGAGCCAACTTGTCCTCAATGGCTCCTACGACATCGGCTTCACCATGGACCTCGCTCTGAAGGACCTCGGCTTCGCCATGCGCATGGCCCGCGAAACCGGCGTTCCGCTCGACCTCGCCCAGCGGGTCAACTCGATCTTCGAGCAGGGCAAGGAAAGTTTTGGCGGCAGCGCCTGGTCGACCCAGATCGTCAAGCTGCTCGAGGATGCGGTCGGCAAGGACCTGCGCGCGCCCGGCTTCCCGGCACGGCTCGAAGCCTGACATCTATACGCAGCAAAATCAGCAACTTACGCGTCGCACCGGAATCAATCCGGCAAGCGCTTGAATCAGTTCCTGAAGCGCTCAGTAGCGCAATGTCAGCGCGCCCGGCAGCATCTCGAACGTCGCGGGAATGCGCCCCGGCGACTCCCCGTCAATATCCACCAGCGCACCGTTCACCGAAGCGCTGCCCACCGGCTCCACCAGCACTTTGCGGCCACGCAGCATGGTGATCGCCGGGTGGTTGCGGTGCCTGCCGCCATAGACCAGCCGCAGGTCCCAGATCAGTTGCAGCTTGCTCGCCGCCTTCAGGATCACGATATCGAACTGCCCGTCGCTCAACTCGGCATCCGGCGCAATCATCATGCCGCCGCCGAAGAAGCGGCCATTAGCCACCGCCACCAGCGCAATGCTCGCCTCCACCGGCTTGCCGTCATCGACCGTTATACGCACCCTCTGGAACCGGTAGCGCACGAACTCCGCCACCGTGCGCCAGTAGAACAGCGCCTTGGCCGAAACGCGCCCCTTGCGCTTGTCGGCGTTCACCGCCCGGTCGGTCACGCCGGACAAGCCAAGGCTGGCGATGTTGATGAAATGCCGGCTCGCCAGCTTGCCATGGTCGTCGACATAGGTGATCCGCCCGGCATCGACCTTTCGGCCCTTGGCCTCGGCAATCTGCTTCAGCAGCACATCGAGATTCTTCGGCAGTCCAAGCCCACGCGCGAAATCTATGCCCGTGCCGCAGGGCAGCAGCGCCAGTTCCGTCACCCGCCTGCTTTCCTCGAACGCCTGCATCAAGCCGTCGGCCACCTCGCTGGCCGTGCCGTCGCCTCCTGCCGCGATCACCAGTTCGCAGCCTTGCATGGCAAGATCGATCGCCAGCCGCTCGGCGTCGCCTTCGGCCTGCGTCTCGCGCAGGTCGAACTCGCCGAAATGCTTCTTGAGCAACGCCGCCGCGCGCGGCCAGTCCTGCTTGAGCCTGCCGCCTCCCGCCACAGGATTGAGGATCACACCGACCTTCAAGCGCATGCCTCCCCCGCAATGCCTCTTGGCTTACGGAATAAAGCATTGGCCCGGAAAGTGGAATCGGGTTTTTAAGCCGGCCAATAGAAAGGCCGGCCCCATCGGGACCGGCCGCAAACGCTACGCGGATTTTACCCGGACGCTACGAAGCGTTCTGGATCGATGTCACCGTGCCGGTGGTGTCGTCCACTGTGACCAGAACCTTGGCCCCGACCGTCAACTGATCGACCGAGGCTTCGGCTGGAAGCTGATAGATCTTGCCATCGTCAAGCGTGATCGACTTGGTCTGTGGATCGACCGACTGGATGGTGCCTTCCACGGTCGCCGCATAGGCCGTGCTGAGGAAGGCGAGAAGGGCGCCGGCGGTAGCAAGGGTCTTCTTCATGGGTCGTACTCCGTTTTGAGCGGTTTCGTCCTCCCGGCCAGCTTGCTTTGCCGTTGCCGGGAACGCCACCAGACCTAGTCCGAGCCAACCCGCCGTTCAAATCACGAAGGGTGACTTTTCCAAATGGATTCAGGAACTTATTTCCGACACATTGCTCACGGTTTCCCCGCATCGGCCCTGTCGAAATACAAATTGTGACAGCCGCAAACCCGCGAAAACGAGTCGCTTGCGCCGTTCATGGCAAGGGTTTGTGACAGCCACACACGGGCCGCAATTGCCGCTGCCGTCGATCACGAAATCCGACCCGGATGCTTTTCCGCAACACATTTTGTTTCGTTGGTCCAGCAAGGCGGCCAAGCTTCCAAACAAACGCCAAATCTGGCATAGGGAACCAGCAACCGGCTCCTTTCCGAAAGCTACCACCTTGCATCCTTCATTCGAAATCATTGGCGCGGTCGCCGCCGTCATCACGACCTTTGCATGGCTGCCCCAGCTCCTGAAGATTTTGCGCGAGCGGCAGGCAAGGGATATTTCGCTGGCCACCACCGCGGCCTTGGCCTTCGGCGTCTTCCTGTGGGTGGTTTACGGCCTTGCCATCGGCTCGATGCCGGTCATCGCCGCCAACACCGTCTCGTTCCTGTTCATCGCAGCGATTGTCGGCCTGAAACTGCGCTTCGGCTGACCTCAAAGCCAGCCGGAAAGATCGCGGCCAGCCGCGCATCCACCTTGTTCCGCAGCGCGCCACCAAGCGCCTCGGTTGGCAGCAGCCTTTCGCGCTGCCCCTCCCGCAACCGGTAGAAGAACTGCATCCGGTAGGCGGCCACCTTGCCCAGCATTTCGGGTTCGGTGCTGATATCGGCAACGAAGATCGCACCGATCCGCCCCGGCCACGGCTGCCGCGCAAACACCGTGCCGAGGAAGTCCCCCAGCCCGTAGGCCGCAACCGCATCCCCGATCCGCTCGACCGGTTGCACGACATGCGCATGGTGTCCGGCAATGAGCCCGACGCCCTGACTGGCCAGCCGCCTTGCCATCTCGCGCGTTTCGGCCTGCGGAAAATGCCGGAACTCCCGTTCCCAATGCGGCACGGCAACCAGCAGGTCGACCCCCGCGCGCCCGACTTCCAACCAGCCGTCCGGGTCCATCGCCACACGCCCGGAAAACGCCTCGCGGGATGCGTTGCGCCATTGCGTGAACGCGGCAAACCCCACCGTCAAAGGTCCAGCCTCGATTCGCACCAGCGCTCCCCTAGCCACGGCACCGATCGGCCTTATGCCCATCTCCAGAAGTGTCGCGATCGTCTCGTCGAACCCCTCAACGCCTTGGTCGAGCGCATGATTGTTGGCCAACGACAGCACGAGCTTGCGCGCCTCCACGCCGGCAGCCTCGAGCGCCCCTTCAAGAAAGCTCCGCGTCATCGCGTGCCGCAGCCCCAGCCGCGTTCCGACCTTCGCCGCCGGTCGCCGCACCACCGGGCTTTCGCAATTGCCGACAATCAGGTCGGCTCCTGACAGGATTGCCGCAAGCGCCGGATCGACCACAGGCAAACCCCGGTTTGCCACCGCCGAAATATCGCCGACAAAGGCAATCCGCACCGTGCTTGCCGGCATTGGCCGCAACAAAGCCTGCGCTGGCGGTGCAAACGCGCCTGCATCGCCCCGCAGCGACGGCTTCAGCAACCGGGGCAGCCATGTCAGCTTGTAGGAAAGCGGATAGTTCGAGGCCACCGGGCAGGCGCTAAAGCTTGGGGTCGGGGTTTTCCGTGTTGCCGCGGCTTTCCTGGACCAGTATTCGAACGCTAGACGCCGCGTCCCTGAATTTGCAGGCTTCGATGTATTCGGGGTCCGAAAGCCAAGCCTCGACGTGGGCCCTGTCTGGAAATTCGAGCAGCACCATGCGGTCCTCGAATGCCTGCCCCTTGGCGGTCGTCACGTTGTCGCCCCGCGTCAGGAACCGCCCGCTATGCCGCTTTATCAAGGGCGGCGTCAGGTCCGTATATTTGCGATAGGTCTGCGGATCATGGATCGCCATTGTAGCCACAACATAAGCCGTCATGATCCCTCCCGGATAGCTGTTGAATCGGCTTGATCCTGACACCCCGATGTCAGCAATTCAAACTCAAACAAGCTGAGCAACACCATTCTGCTCTTCCCATTTAGTCTGACTCCTCCCATATTCCGGCGATGGCCAAACCCCCTGCAAAAAATTCGCCTTCACAGGCCGAAGACACCCGCTTGCCCCGCAAGCGCGGCAACCCTCTGACGGATTACCTCGACGCTTCCGTGCCATTGGAGCGCAAGGGCTTTGCCGAAGCGCCGCAGGCTGAATTTACCGGCGCACCCCTTTCCGGCTCCATCTCCGATTGGGCCGAGCAGATCGCGCGCGAAGCCGAATTACCGAGCGAAGCTCGGCAAGGTCGACCGGCCGTCGCGCCCGATGGCGCGGATCCACGCGATACCTCCGAATCCCCCTCCCCCTTGCGGGGAGGGGCTAGGGGTGGGGGTAAATCTCCCAAAAAAATCCCGGAACGCTCGTCCTCACCCACCCGCTCCGGGCGCGGTACGTCGATGGGCGGCGCAGCCTCTGCCAAGGAGCGCGTCGCCGTCGGCCTGAACCCCGTCGCCGGCATCGACATCAGCCTGGAAGATGCCGAGACGCTGTCCAATTCCGGCGTCACCGCCACGGTGGCGGCGCTGTCGGCGCTCATCGAATCCGGCAATCCGCTTCACAAGGACGGTGTCCTGTGGACGCCGCACCGACCAGCCCGCCCGGAAAAGTCCGAAGGCGGCATCGCCATCAAGATGGAGTCGGATTTCCAGCCGGCGGGCGACCAACCGACCGCCATCAAGGACCTTGTCGAAGGCGTCAACAACACCGACCGCACCCAGGTCCTGCTCGGCGTCACCGGCTCCGGCAAGACCTTCACCATGGCCAAGGTCATCGAGGAGACGCAGCGACCTGCCCTCATCCTCGCGCCCAACAAGACCTTGGCTGCCCAGCTCTATTCCGAATTCAAGAAATTCTTCCCCGAGAACGCGGTCGAGTATTTCGTCTCCTACTACGACTATTACCAGCCTGAAGCCTACGTTCCGCGCACCGACACCTATATCGAGAAGGAATCCTCGATCAACGAGCAGATCGACCGCATGCGCCACTCGGCCACGCGCTCGCTGCTCGAGCGCGACGACGTGATCATCGTCGCCTCCGTGTCCTGCATCTACGGTATCGGCTCGGTCGAAACCTACACGGCCATGACCTTCCAGATGGCGATTGGCGACCGCCTCGACCAGCGGCAACTGCTAGCCGACCTTGTTGCCCAGCAATACAAGCGCCAGGACATCAATTTCGTGCGCGGCTCCTTCCGCGTGCGTGGCGACACCATCGAAATCTTCCCCGCCCACCTTGAGGACCGGGCCTGGCGCATTTCGCTGTTCGGCGACGAAATCGAGTCGATCACCGAGTTCGACCCGCTCACCGGCCAGAAAACCGGCGACCTGAAGTCGGTCAAGATTTACGCCAACTCGCACTATGTCACGCCGCGCCCGACCTTGAATCAGGCCATCAAGTCGATCAAGGAAGAGTTGAAGCACCGTCTGGCCGAGCTTGAGAAGGCGGGCCGCCTGCTCGAAGCGCAGCGGCTGGAGCAGCGCACGCGTTTCGACCTCGAAATGCTGGAAGCGACCGGCTCCTGCGCCGGCATCGAAAACTATTCGCGCTACCTCACCGGCCGCCAGCCGGGCGATCCGCCGCCGACCCTGTTCGAATATGTACCCGACAACGCGCTCATTTTCATCGACGAGAGCCACGTCACCATCCCGCAGATCGGCGGCATGTATCGGGGCGACTTCCGCCGCAAGGCGACGCTGGCCGAATACGGCTTCCGCCTGCCGTCCTGTATGGACAACAGGCCGCTGCGCTTTGAGGAATGGGACGCCATGCGCCCGTTGTCCGTCGCCGTTTCCGCGACGCCGGGCGGCTGGGAGATGGAGCAGTCGGGCGGCGTGTTCGCCGAACAGGTCATTCGCCCCACCGGCCTTATCGACCCGCCGGTCGAGGTCCGCCCCGCCAAAAGCCAAGTCGATGACGTCGTTGGCGAAATCCGCGAGACGACGAAAAAGGGCTACCGCACGCTCTGCACCGTGCTCACCAAGCGCATGGCCGAGGACCTCACCGAGTATCTGCACGAGCAGGGCATCCGCGTGCGCTACATGCATTCCGACATCGACACGCTTGAGCGCATCGAGATCCTGCGCGACCTGCGCCTCGGCGCTTTCGATGTTCTCGTCGGCATCAACCTGCTGCGCGAAGGCCTCGACATTCCCGAATGCGGCTTCGTCGCCATCCTCGACGCCGACAAGGAAGGCTTCCTGCGTTCCGAAACCTCGCTGATCCAGACCATTGGCCGCGCCGCCCGCAACGTCGACGGCAAGGTCATCCTCTATGCCGACCAGGTCACCGGTTCGATGGAACGCGCCATGGCGGAAACCAACCGCCGCCGCGAAAAGCAGCTCGAATACAATCAGGCCAACGGCATCACGCCGGAAAGCGTCAAGTCGCGCATCTCCGACATCCTCGATTCGGTCTACGAAAAGGACCATGTCCGCGCCGACATCTCGCAGTTCACCGACGATGCCGGCGCCATGATGGGCAACAATCTGAAGGCCCATCTGGAAGCGCTCGACAAGCAGATGCGCGACGCCGCCACCAATCTCGACTTCGAGAAGGCCGCCCGTATCCGCGACGAGATCAAGCGGCTGCGCGAGATGGAACTCGCCATCTCCGACGATCCGCTCGCCAAATACGCCGACATGGAAAGCCCCGTCTCCGGCCGCGAGAAGGGCAAGCACAACAAGGGCCGCGAACGCCATCGCACCGTCGATGACAGCGCCTCCTCTCCCCGTTCACGGGGAGAGGATGCCGGCAGGCAGGTGAGGGGCAGCGCTACCCAGTCAAACTCCCTCTTCGCCAAGCCGTCCATCGACGACATGGGTCCCGGCACCGATATGACCACACCTGCGGGTGCAGTCTCGCGGTCGCTGTTCAAGAAGCAGTCGGCACAAGAGGCGCACGGCTCCGATTTCGGCATCCCCGAACAAAACAAACCCTCCTTGTTCCGCAAGAATTCACTCGATGAAATGACCGTGCGCCGCACCGAAAAGCCGGTCGAAGGCGTCAAGCCGACGAAATCCGAAGACGTCAAACCAATCGTCCGCGAGCGCGCCGGCATCGGCTCCTACGAGGACCCGGCTGAAACGGCGCGGCGCAACCGCCGCCCGTCCAAGACCGGCCGTCCGGGAAGTTGAGAACCCTCGGAAACCACCGTTAACGCCAACTGGCGCCCACGGTGGCGAGCAAGCCGCATCTATGGCATTCTTTTCCTCCCGCGTGGGGGAAGCGCCATGGCCGAGCCGTATTCGACTGCGACCGAAACCGTCGAGCAGCCAAAGCTCAAGGGCATCGGCGGCTGGCTCATCCTGATGGCCATCGGCCAGGTTGTCGGCCCGATCCAGATCCTCACCGGCATGATCGAGGAGTATGGCAGCCTGCCGGAAGGCACCGCCGCGCGCTACCCGCTCGCCTTCATCGGCGACGGCGGCATGCGGCTCGCTTATGTCGGCTTCCTAATCTATGTCGCCGTCCAGTTCTTCAAGACCCGCGCCACCTTCCCCAGCCTGTTCATCGTCAGCTATATCGTCGGCCTCGCCTTGCCCTTCGTCGTCGGCGTGTGGGTCACCGCCACCACCGGCATCAACACGCTGGCCAACCTCGCCACGCCCGACTTCCTCAAAGTCTACGCCCCCGGCGCGGTCGTCGGCGCCATCTGGGTCGCCTACGTCGTGAACTCGGTTCGCGTGCGCAACACCTTCATCAACTGAGCGCGCGCATCCTTCAAAAAACTTCGCCCCGCTTGTCGGATCGCGCTGCCGCCATACGTCCTGTGGGGGCAAACAGCCGAAGACAGGAGAACCCCATGTCCGATGAAGGACCGCAGCCGCCCTTCCCGCCCATGCCAAAGCCGCTCGGCGGCCTTACCCCCTACCTGCAGATCGACGGCGCGCAGAAGGCCGCCGATTTCTACGGCAAGGCCTTTGGCGCCGAGCAGGTCTTCGCCGTGCCACCCGACGAGAAGGGCCGCACCATGCACGTCCACCTTTACGTCAACGGCTCCAGCCTGATGATCTCGGACTTCTATCCCGAACACGGCCACCCGGCGAAAACCCCGCAAGGCTTCACCATGCAGCTCCATCTCGCCGACGCTGACGTCGACCGCTGGTGGCAGCGCGCCGTCGATGCCGGCTGCGAGGTCACTACCCCGCTCCAGCTCATGTTCTGGGGCGACCGCTGGGGCGCATTGCGTGATCCATTCGGCGTCGAATGGGCCCTCAACGCCCCACAAAACTAACCGCGACCACCCGCAAAGCAGCAAACCGAGGAGAGAACTCATGTCCTATGTCGATGGTTTCGTGCTGGCCGTGCCGAAGGCCAATCTGGAAGCCTACAAGGAAATGGCCCGCAAGGCCGGCGATGTCTGGATGGAATACGGCGCGCTCGCCTATGTCGAATGCGTCGGCGACGACGTGCCCTATGGCGAGCTGACCTCGTTCCCGCGCTCCGTGCAGGCCAAGGAAGACGAGATCGTCGTCTTCTCCTGGATCGTCTACAACTCGCGCCAGCACCGCGACGACGTCAACGCCAAGGTCATGGCCGACCCGCGCACCCAGCCCAACTTCGAGACCATGCCCTTCGATGCCAAGCGCATGATCTATGGCGGCTTCGAATCCATGATGGAACTCAAGAAGGCCTGACCCGCCGGAAAAAGAAGGCGGCTCGCACCCTGCGCCGGGCCGCCTTCCCGGCATCGGGCATCGTCACCCTGTCGACATCGGCCGAAACCGCCCTATCCTTCCCTTCCTCAAGCGAAGAAGAAGAAAAATGCCCGGCAAGACAGAAAAACCACCGCAGGCAGAACAAAAGCCCCGCCTGCTATCCGGCGGCAACCCGCAGATCGCCAAGGGTTATGGCGAGGAGCCCGTGCAGGCCTACATCGCCGCCATGCCGGGCTGGAAAAGCGAGCTCGGCCGCCGGCTCGACGCGCTCGTCACCCGCGCCGTCCCCGGCGTCGCCAAGGCGGTCAAATGGAACTCGCCCTTCTATGGAATCGAGGGCGAAGGCTGGTTCCTCAGCTATCATTGCTTCGAAAAATACATCAAGGTCGCCTTCTTCCGCGGCGCG
>MKRZ01000075.1 GCA_001897075.1 Mesorhizobium sp. 61-13
GGATGACGGGGAAGGCCAGCACAAGGTTGGCGAGGAAGGACAGGAAGGAATCGATGCGGCCGCCATAGTAGCCGGCGGGCAGGCCGAGCGTGATGCCGACCATGAGCGCGAAAGCGGTTGCCGCCGGCGCGATGATAAGCACGATCTGGCTGCCGTAGACCATGCGCGAGAACACGTCTCTCGCCAGCTTGTCGCCGCCGAACAGGAACACCTTTTGCGAGGCGGGCTCGATGGCACCGGGCAGCGCGTCTTTCATGACGACGATCTGCTCGAGCGGATTGAACGGCGAGATCGTCGAGGCGAAGATTGCCGTAAACAGCCAGAACAGGCAGATTCCGACGCCGGCAATGCCGACGCCGCTGTCGAACAACTGGCCGTAGAGGCCGAGTTTCTTCTTGAAATAGAAACTGGCGCCCATGATCAGCACGATTGCCAGCCATGTCGGCCAGAAACGCGCGATCACGCCGAAAATGACGCCGAGGGTTCCGATATATTCGATCTGCATCGTCCGGATCCTCCTACTGAACCCGGATACGCGGGTTGAGATAAGCGTAGCCCACGTCGGAAATGAGTTGCGTGATAAGCACGATGAACACCGACACCAGCGAACAGCCGAGCAGGAGGTCGATGTCGTTGTTGCCTGCCGCCTCGACGAGCACGTAGCCGAAGCCCTGGTAGCGGAACATCACCTCGACAATGACGACGCCGGTGAGCAGCCACGGGAATTGCAGCATGATGACGGTGAACGGAGCGATGAGCGCGTTGCGCAGTGCGTGCTTGATGACGACGGACGAAAAGCTCAGCCCCTTCAACCGCGCGGTGCGGATATATTGCTGCGTCATAACCTCGACCATCGAGGCGCGCGTCATGCGGGCGATGTAGCCAATGCCGTAGATGGCGAGCGTCATCACCGGCAGCGTGAAATTGTAGAAGGTGATGCCCTGGCTGGCGGACGCCGCCGAGCCGTTCAGCCAGCCGAGCCACGAGGCGAAGATGACCGTGAAGATTACGCCCGAAACATATTCAGGCGTCGCCGTGGTGGCGATCGAGGCGACGGACAGTGTCCGGTCGGTGCGCGAACCTTCGCGCATGCCGGCGAGGATACCAATCAGGAGCGAGATCGGCACCATGACCGCCAGCACCCAGAACATGAGGATGCCGGTTGCGCCAAGCGCTGGGAAGAGCTTCTTCGAGACGTCGGCCTTGAACTTGGTCGAGCAGCCGAAATCGCCCTGCAGCACGCCTGAATAGACCGGCTCGACGGGATCGCTGCAGAACGAGAAACGTTGCGATGCCTTGCCTGTCGCCGGATCGACGATCGGCGCTTTCTTGATGACGCCCAGCCATTGTCCATAGCGGACAAAGAAGTTCTGCCGGTAGCCGTGATTGACCAGCCACCCCTCGAGTTGTTCGGCCGAGGTGTGCATTTCAGTCTGGCTGATCGCGAGCTTCTTCAGGTTAGGCTCGAGATTGACCAGGAAAAATACGACGAGCGTGAGGCACAGCATGGTCAATGCCATTGTGCCCAGGCGTCTCAGAACAAAGGATAACATGGCGCCCCCTGCCGGCAGGGTTGGGGTCAGGTGCAATCAACCCACGAACGTTGGCATGAGCCGACCCGAAAAGTCAGGTGATTTCGCTAAGCCGGCATGCTTGCGTACCGCACCCATAGGGGAAGGGAGACAGACGTCTCCCTTCCCCGTTGGGTTCGGTGGTCAGGCCTGATCGAGCCAGACCTTACCGTAGTCATGCTCGAAGGTCGGGTGCATGGCATAGCCTTTCACCGCGGCCACCGAGTGGCTGTAGAGCTTGCGCCAGTAAGGCTGGATGAGGATGCCGGAATCCTGCAGGATCTGCTCGATGTCCTTCATGAGTTCCTTGCGCTTGGCGGCGTCGGCCACGGCAAGGGCAGCGTTCAGCTTGGCATCCCATTCCGGATTGGACCATGCTGCCTCGTTCCAGGCTTCGCCGGTGCGATAGGCGATGGCCAGAACCTGCACGCCGAGCGGGCGCATGTTCCAGTTGGTCATCGACAGCGGATACTTCGTCCAGTCGTTCCAGAAGGTCGAACCCGGCAAGACCGTGCGCTTGACCTTGATGCCTGCATCGCGGATCTGCGCGGCGATAGCGTCGCCGGTGTTCTTGTGCCAGTCCTCGTCCACGGTGATGAGTTCGTGTTCGAAATCAGCCTGGCCAGCCTCTTCCATGAGCGCCTTGGCCTTTGCAGGATCACGCGCCACTTTCGCCAGTTCATAGTATTCCGGATGAATCTGGCAAACGTGATGGTTCTCGGCAACCGTACCGGCATTGCCGTAGCCGAGCTGGAGAACGACGTTGTTGTCGACCGCAAGCTGCAGCGCGCGGCGCACCTTCTCGTCGTCATAAGGCTTGTTGGCGACGTTGGTGCGGCACACGATGGTGGATGCCGTGACGACTTCCGACTTGACCAGGTCGAGACCGTCGAGGATCGACACGTAGTCGGCGGAGGTTTCGAAGTTGGTGTGGACCTCTCCAGCCTCGAAGGCGCTGACCATGGCGGCCGGGTCGGTGCCGTAGTCGATCAATTCGACGCCGTCGAGATAGACTTCGCCGTCCCACCACTTGTTGTCTTCGCGGCGCTTGTAGACGACTTTCTGGCCAACATCGTAGGAAACGAGTTCGAACGGACCGGTTCCGATCGGGCAGGCCTTGAAGTCGCCACCCTTCTCATCGAAGCTCTTGTGCACGATAAGGCCCGGATAGTCGCACATGTTCGGGATCAGCGCGATGTCGGGCTTGGAAAGCTTCAGCTTGACCGTGTTGTCGTCGACCTTGGTCACGGCACTTTCATCGAGCTTGCCGGTCTTTTCATCGACCAGGGAACCGAGACGACCGGGCATGGAGTTGCCTTCGGCGCTCTTGTCACCCCAGCGCTTGAGGTTGAAGATGACGTCGTCCGCGGTGAACGCATCGCCGTTCGACCAGGTCACGCCCTTGCGCACATGCAATGTGTATTCGGTGGCGTCGTCGTTGACGTCCCAGCTTTCGAGCAGATAGGGGCGGAAGGTGTAGTCGTTGGTGTACTTGACCAGCGGCTCAAGCGCCTGGCGCTCGGCGTTGGCGATCTCCGACCAGTCGGCCTTGCGCGGATCCTTCGGATCCTTGATCCACTGTGCAACCTTGAGGATGCCGCCCTTCTTGGGTTGATCTTCGGCGCGCGCCGGCGTCGGTGCGGCTAGGCCGAGCATGCCGTAAGCCATTGCCGTGGAAGCACCAAACACGCTGGCGAGAGCAAGAAACTCGCGACGGTCGACCTTGCCGGCTTTCGCCAACTCGGCCATTTCCACGATATGTGCGGGAACTTGGTCGCCATTACTTTTATAGGTTTTCATTTGTAACTCCCATTGTTGGCTTTCCGCCTTTTAACATTCCGCATCGCGCCCATGATGTCAAAGAGGCAGCAAATTGGAACTTCAGCAAATGTGCAACTTTGAAAAGCGGGCAGTGTGCGCGATTGCGACAGAGTTGGCGTAAATTTGTTATTGGCGATGCGTTTTTTAATTTCCCGGCGACGCATCGCCTAAGCATTTCATGCCTTTGCATGATGTTGCCACGCGCCTACCCGGTGTCGGCAACGACTGCCTGACACTGCAAATCATCGTGAAGAAGCCGAGCGGTCAACTAGCAGACGCGGCTAGTATTCCTTCTCGTAGAAGATGCCGCCCTTGGCCTCGCCTGCATCCGAAGCTTCGCCGCGAAGCTTCACGCCGCGTCCGACATTGAGGTCGATGCGGGCCTTGCCGGAGCCGGGCTTCTCACCCTTCTCAAGCGAAAGGTAAGTGCGGTCGTTAAGGTATTTGCCGGCGGAAACCGCAGTGCCGCCCTTCTCGTCGGTGGTGACATCAAGGTCGTCGATGCCGATAGCGTTGCGCAAGTTCTGCAACAGCGACGTGGAGCCGCCGACGCCGGCAAGCTGTGCGGCAGCCGACGCCAGTTGCGCAATCTGCAGCGGCGACAGGTTCGACATCGAGCGCCCGAAGATGAGCCGCGCCAGCACCTCGTCTTCCGGCAGCGTAGGCACGGACGAGAAGATGAACTTCGGATTGGTCGCCTCGCCGGAAACGGTGATGGTGACGGTCGCATCCGACGCGGTCGATTCAGCGACAAGGTTGAGATAGGGAACCAGCGAGCCGGAGAAGCTCAGGCTTCCCTCGGTGAAATTCAGCCGCTTGCCGAGGATTTCGAGGCGGCCGCGCCTGAGTGTGAACTTGCCGACCGCCTGGGGCGAAGACGTCGGGCCGGTGAGTTTGAGCGAACCGCCGAGTTCGGCATCAACGCCCCTACCCTGGACGAAGATCTCGTTCGGCGCGTTGATGGTGAGGTCAAGGGTAACCGCGCCGCTGCCGCTTGCACCGCCGCCTGCCGGGCGCAGTGCCCTGTCCTGTTCCTTGACGGCCGCAGGCGCATTCTTGTGCTGCACGCCGAGTTCCGACAGCGAGCCGGGCAGCTTGTTGGGCACGGTGATGACGGTGCGCGCAAGGTTGATGACGCCGGAAAGCACCGGGGAATTGGTCAACTGGCCCTTGATTGCAAGGTCGCCGCCGAGATTGGCGGTGACGATGCGGCCGTCGGTGTAGCGCCCGTTGGTGAGCTTGAGATTGAGGTCGGCCGGAAAGCCGGAGGCGGGATCGATGCCGACCGTGCCGCCGGCCGTCAGGCTTCCGCCCGAAGAGAGCGTACCGGTGAGCCGGTTGACCGTTGCAACACCATTGCCAAGGCCAATGTCGAGCGCGATGTCGTTGATCGCAATGCCCGCCGAAGCGGCAACGAAGCGC
This sequence comes from Mesorhizobium sp. 61-13, assembly GCA_001897075.1. Classification (GTDB taxonomy): domain Bacteria; phylum Pseudomonadota; class Alphaproteobacteria; order Rhizobiales; family Rhizobiaceae; genus Mesorhizobium. Next base: position 4,815 of record MKRZ01000075.1, read on the forward strand.
GCGCCGTTTGCACGGACCGAGCCGCTGATGACGGGCTTGGAGGCGGGGCCGCGCACCTGCACCGCCACATTGGCCGTGCCGGTGAGCGAAAGACCCTGCGCCGCCATCTTGCGCGACAGGAAGGCGAACGGGACATTGCCGTTGAAATCAAGCGACAGGTTGGGCGCGCCGGCGGTGGTGACGCTGCCGCCGCCCTTGAGGCCGAGGCCGGCACCGTCGGCGATGTCGGCGGTGAAGGTCAGCTTGTTGGCCTGGAAAGTGCCGGACGAGCCGACGCTCAACGCGCCAAGGCCGGCGCTGCGCGTCTGCGCCACCTGCACGCCGGACGTCTTGATGTCGTAGGCGATGTTTGGATTTGCCGGTGCGCCGGTCACCTTGACCGTGCCCGAGACTGAGCCGGAAGCATCGAGGCCGGGAGCGAAATTGTTGGCGACCGCAATCGGTACACCGGCAAGTGCCGCGTTGATGGCGAGTGTGTCGCCGACTGAGCCGGTGATGGTGGCCTTGCCGCTGCCGATGGCGAGCACGATCTTTTCCAGCGTCGTCTTGCCGTTGGCAATTGCAATGGTGGAAGGCGCGGCGATGTTGGCTTTGACACCACGGAACGTGGCGTCTCCCGAGGCCAGCTCGACGGTGGTTGTGCCGCGGGCGACCTTGACGCGGCCCTTGGCCTTGGCCGGAATGTCCTTGACGGTGGCACCGCCGGAGAATGCCGTCCAGTCGCCATCGCGGGCCAGATCGACGGCGATGGCGCTGATGACAGTGCCGCCCGAAGTGACGCCGTCGGCGCGGATCGTTCCCGAGATTGCAGGAGCGGCCGCATAGTTGGCGACGATCGCGTCAATGGTGACGCCCTTGGCCGAGAGGTCGCCGCGCGTAATGCCTGCCGTGCTTGCCTTGACGCCCACCTGCGGGACGCCGCCCGGTTTGGTGAAGGCGACGGTGCCGCGCACTTCGCCCTCGGCCTTTTCGAGCGCAAGGGCTGCCAACGGGCCGATGTCGGGCAGTTCGAAGCTGATCTTGCCTTCGGGCAGGAACGCGTCGTCAAGCACGAGATCGCCGGCAATCTGGTTCTTGCCAAGCGACAGCGTAAGCCCGTTGATCTCGCGCCGTCCATCGGTGGTTTTGAGAACGGCCTTGCCCTGCAGCGCCTGACCGGCGACATCGGCGGCAAGCGTCACCTCGGCGGCGGGATTGGCCGCATCGGCCTTGCCGGCGGCGCTGAGCTTGAGGCCGGTGATCTCGCGATTGGCGACGACGAGCTTGTCGCTGTTGAGCGTCGCCGAGACATCTGGAGCCAGCGGCGAACCCTTGGCGGTGACGGCAAGCGAAATCGCGCCGGTTGCGTCCTTGGCGAGCGTGGAGATGTCGGCCAGCGCGCCCTTAAGGTCGGCTGCGATCTGGCCGTCGATGAAGGAGCCGCTGCCGCTGGCAGACAGCGGGCCGGACAACAGGTCAAGCTGGTCGGCGGTGACGTTGCCGCTGCTGTCGCGCTTCACGGCGACGGAGAGCGTGGTGCGTTCGCCAAGAACCGGGCGCGCGGCGACCGGCAGCGCGGCTGACGCGGCATCGGCCTTGACGTTAAGTTCGATCGAGCCGTCCGCAAGCGAGACCTGGCCGTCGAAGCCGCCTTTCAGCGCGTCGCTGGTGATGAGGCCCTTGCTGACCGTGATGGTGTCCTTGGTCACGTCGCCATCCACCTGCGCGGTGATCTTGCCGGCGATGAGCGGAGCGATGGTGGGATTGTCGAGGCCGATCTTGTCGGCGGTCACGGTGCCCGAGATGGGGCCGCTGCGATTGGTAACGTCGAACGCATCCGAATGCAGCGCCATCGCGATATTGTCGACCTTGGTGACGTTGGTCGCGACCTTGGCCAGACGTGCCTCGATATCGACGGCAGGAGCGCTGCCTTCGCCAAAGGCGCGCAGCGATGCCGATTTCAGCTCGATGTCGATCGGGCTTTCCTCGCTGCCGAGGGAAAGCGGCACCGTTGGTCCGGCGGACTTGAACTCGACGGAAAAGTCGCTGGCGCCCTTGGGGTTGATGCTGCCCTTGGCCTCGCCATGCACGGCGGCGGTGTCGAAGGTGGCGTTCTCGATTTCAATGCCGCCATCGTTGGTGGCCGTACCGGCAAGGTCGAAATTGGTCTTGCCGCCGAGCAGCGATTTGAGCCGCAACGGCACGAAGCCGGCGAAATCGCCGTCGCCCTTGGCCTCCACGCGGCTGCCCTTGTCGGTGAACTGATGGCGGCCGGTGATCTGTGTGATCAACTGGCCATCGACGTTGAATGCGGCGCGGCCGTTCCAGTCGGCGAGCGGGCCGTTGCCGGATACGACGATGTTGACCGGCGGCGCATCCGGAAGCTTGAGCAGGTTGGCGATGATGCCGCCGGCCGGCTCGTCGGCGCGCACATCGAGGTCGAGCCGGTTGTCTTCGGGCAGGAAATGCACGGAGGCATCGACCGTGCCTTGCTTGCCGTCATGGCGCGCAAGATTGAGATCGGCCTCGACGGCGAGCGGCGAGCGCTCGGCGCGCACTGCGCCCTTGGCGGCGAGTTCGGCTATGCCGGCACCGGCCAGCGCCTCGCCAAGCGCGATCTGAGGCAGGTCGATTTCACGGATGTCCACCGAGACCGGCAGCGAGAAACCGTCGCTATTCTTCGGCTGGGCGTTTGGATCGGCAACCGGTGCGCGCGCGGCCTCGATGCGCCCGACGGCGACGCGATCGGCGCGGAAGGTGCGCGACAGAAGGCCAAGCGGCGACCAGTCCACCGCGACCTCGCGCAGCACCAGCCACGGCCCCTGCGTATCCTCGATGACGACGTGATCGACGGTGAGGTTGCCGGACCAGATGCCGTCGATGCCGCTGACGGTGACTTTGCTGCCTTCGGACGAGGCGGCATTGGAAATCAGCCCGGCAAGATTGGCGCGGCCACGTTCGGTGGTGGTGAGGACGACAAGCGCGCCGATGGCTGCGGCCACCACGACGAGGACCGCATAAAACAACACGCGCAGGATGCGTCTCACGATTGCCATTTGGTCCGCTCGCCGTTCAGTCCCGTCAGAATGCCTGGCCGATGCCGGCATAGATGCCGAAACGCGGATCGCTCGGGTCGCGGTTCAGCGGCACTGCCGCGTCGACCCGAAGCGGTCCGAACGGTGTCAGATAGCGCAGACCGACGCCCGCGCCCACCTTCACGTCG
>MKRZ01000076.1 GCA_001897075.1 Mesorhizobium sp. 61-13
GGCGTCGTTGAGCTGCTTTCTCAGAGCAAGCAGCGCGTCGAGTTCGCAATCGATGGTGAGGTAGAAATGCGGGATGGTCGATTTTGCCTCAACCAGCCGCCTGGCAATGGTCTTGCGCATATTGTCGTGCGGGAGAAGTTCGTAGGAACCTTCCTCGAACAGCTTGAGCACGGCGTCATCCGACATCGGCTTGACCGCAGGGGCAGCCGAACCGGCCGACGGAGCAGCAGCGGCAGGCGCGGCAGGCTTCGCGCCACCGCCGGCAATCGCAGCCTCGACATCTGCCTTCACCACGCGGCCATGCGGACCGGTGCCGGAAACGGAAGTGAGGTCCAGCCCTGCTTCACGCGCCAGCCTGCGCGCAAGTGGCGTGGCTCGGACACCGCCGCTGTCGCTCTCCGACCTGTTCTGCGGGACAGAAGCCTCGTCCTTATCTTGGCTTGCTATCGGCAGGGCAGCAGTAACTTCTGCCGGCTTCGCCGGAGTCTCACCCGCAGGCGGCGCGACCGGCGATGCCCCGGCGGCTTCGCCTTCGGCATAGATCCATGCCACGGCCTGACCAACGGGGATATCGACGCGCTCCTTGCCGGTGATGTTGCGGAGGATGCCGCTGGCAGGGGCGTCGATTTCCATCGCGGCCTTGTCGGTCTCGATTTCGAACAGCACGTCGCCTTGCTTGACGCTTGCGCCTTCCGCGACGAACCAGCGCGAAATCTGCCCGGTCGCCATATCCATGTCGACCTTGGGAAGGATGACCTCGACCGGCATCGCCTATCGCACTCCCTTGACCAGATCACGCGCGGCGGAAACGATGTCCGGCACCTGCGGCACGGTCGCCTTTTCCAGGTCGGGATTGTAAGGGATCGGCATTTCCGCTCCACCCAGCCGCACGATAGGTGCATCCAGATAGTCGAAGGCTTCGCTCTCGGCGATCATGGCGCTGACTTCCGCGCCGATGCCGAGCGTTTTCACTGCTTCATAGACGCAAAGCAGTTTCGATGTCTTCTTCACGCTTTCGATCACCGTCTCGCGGTCGATGGGGCGGATGGAGCGCAGATCGATCACTTCGATATCCATGCCCTCGCCCGAAAGCGTCTCTGCCGCTTCAAGCGCCTTGTGCACCATGATCGAAGTGGCGACGATTGTGAGGTCGCGGCCCTCGCGGCGTATCTCGGCCTTGCCGATCGGCACCGTGTAGTGGCCCTCCGGCACCGGCCCCTTCATCTTGTAGAGCAGCTTGTGCTCGAAGATCATGACCGGATCGGGATCGGCGATTGCCGCCAGAAGCAAGCCCTTGGCGTCGTGAGGGGTCGCCGGCTGGATCACCTTCAGTCCCGGCACATGGCCGAGCCATGCTTCGAGGCTCTGGCTGTGCTGGGCGGCGGCGCCCGTACCCGAGCCTGCCGGAAACCGCATCACAAGCGGCACCGAAACTTCACCGCCAAGCATGAAGCGCATCTTTGCCGCCTGGTTGACGATCTGCTCCATGCCGAGCGTGGCGAAATCGGAGAACTGGAACTCAAAGATCGGCCGCATGCCGGTAACGGCGGCACCCACCGCGACACCGGCACCGCCAAGCTCCGAAATCGGCGTGTCCATCACCCGGTCGGTGCCGAAGCGCTCGACGAGGTCGCCGGTGACCTGGAATGCGCCACCGTAGACGCCGATGTCCTCGCCCATCAGGAACACGCGCTCGTCGGCTTCCATGGCAAGCGCCATCGCTTCCTGGATGGCTTGTGCATAGCTCAGTTCACGTACCGCGGTATCCATCACGCCACCTCTGTATAGACATAGCGGTCGAGATCGCTCAGTTCCGGAGCCGGGCTTTGCTTGGCGAACTCGATGCCGTCGGCGATCTCCTGCTTGACCGATTCACGCACCGCCTCGATGCCCTTGTCGTCGATGATGCCGAACTCCTTGAGTTCGGTTTCGAACAGCAGAATCGGATCGCGATTGGTGATCCAGTCCTCGATCTCTTCCTTGGTGCGGTAGCGGTTGCGGTCGCTCTTGGAATGGCCGCGATAGCGGTATGTCTTGGACTCGATCAGCGTCGGCCCCTCGCCTGCCCGCGCCCGCTCGGCGGCAGCGTGAGAAGCCTCCGCGACTTCCGAGAAATTGTTGCCGTCAACAATCACGCCCGGCATCGAATAGGCGGCGGCCCGGTCGGCAATGTTCTTCACCGCGGTCGAGCGCGCCGTTGAAGTGGACATGCCGTATCCGTTGTTTTCGCAAACGAAGATCACCGGCAGCTTCCAGATCGAAGCCATGTTGAGCGCTTCGTGGAACGCGCCTTCATTGTTTGCGCCATCGCCGAAGAACGAGACGACGACCTTGCCGGTTTTCATGCGCTTGGAGGAAAGTGCCGCACCAACCGCAATTGGAATGCCGCCGGCGACGATGCCGTTGGCGCCGAGATTGCCCTTGGCCACATCGGCGATATGCATCGAACCGCCACGACCCTTGCAGTATCCGGTGGTCTTGCCGAAGAATTCGGCGAACATTCGCTTCACGTCCGCGCCCTTGGCGATGCAGTGACCGTGACCGCGATGCGTCGAGGTGATCTGGTCATCTTCGTGGAGCGGCATGCAGATGCCCATGGCGCTCGCTTCCTGCCCGATGGACAGGTGCATGGTGCCGTGGATGAGGCCGCGCATGTAGCTGTCCTCCGCGCCTTCCTCGAAGCGGCGGATGAGATACATCTTGCGCAGCACATCCCTGAGCTGGTCAGGCGAATACTGCCGGTAGGCGAACGGCAGGTTGGTTTGCTCGGGCGAGATCGCTTTCCTGGCTATGGCCATCTTGGGCCTCCTTAACCGTAGACCAGCTTGTCTTGGCGGGCGCGCAGTTCGGCAATCTTCGAACCCGGAGCCGGCACCGCATTGGCATAGGTGATGAGTTCGCCCTTCTTGATCGGCGCGGTGACTGAGCCGCCTTGCAGCAGGCCGCACGGAATGGCCTTGGCAGAGCGCGCCTCAGGCGCGGTCATGATCCAGGCGCGGTAGCAGAACTCGCCGATCGCATCGAGCTTCTCGCCCGGCTGCATGTCCTTCTTGGCAACGGCGCAGACTTCGGCGACCGGCTTGGCCAGCGGCACCATGTCGGCCTTGCCGTAGAGCACGACGCGCGCGCAGGTGAGCGGCACTTCGAGTGAGGTCAGGTGATAGGGCCGATGGAAGGTGAAGTACGGGCCCTTGCCCATCTTCAGATCTTCCATGCGCTCCGAAATGCGCGGATGCGACATGTCGGCGATGACGAACACGCCGGGCGCAACGCCCTTGCCGATCGAGTAGTCGACGACGCCGACTTTCGACAAAACGCCGCCATCCTTCTCGGGCACCAGCACCTTGGAAAGCTCGCCGAGAGTCGCGGCAGGGCCGTGCATGCCCGGCTTGTCTGGCACCAGGCCGGTGGCGTTGGCGATCGCCGCCATCTCGACCATCGTCTTGGAACCATCGACGAACTCGACCAGCATGCGCACGTTCATGTTGCGCTGCCTGGCTTCTTCCTCATAGGCGGGCGGCGTCGCGTCGATGTTGAGCGGATTGTTCTTGCCCTTGCCGGCGGCAACGATCGGATGGCCCATCGCGGAGACGAATTCGATCAGTTCCATGCAGGACGACGGCTCGTCGCCGGCGCCGAGCGAATAGGTCACGCCGAGGCGGTCCGCTTCGCTATTGAGATAGGCGCCGATGGTGACGTCGGCTTCGACATTCATCATGACGAGGTGCTTGCCGTGTTCCATGGCGCGCAGGCCGATTTCGGCCCCGACCGCCGGAACGCCGGTTGCGTCGATTACCACGTCGATCAGGTCGTTGTTGATGATGAGGTCGGCATCGTTGGTCACGGCAATCTTGCCGCCCTCGATGGCCGAGGTCATGTCGCCGGCATTGGAGACCTCGCGCGAATAGCCCTTCTCGCGATAGGCGATATCAACGGCCCGGTGCGCATTGGGAATGTTGAGCTCTGAAATGGCGCCGATTTCGAGACCCGACATGTGCGCCACACGGGTCACGATATCGGTCCCCATCTCGCCGGAGCCGATAAGCCCGATACGGATCGGCTTGCCGGAGGCTGCACGCTCCTTCAGGTCTCGTGCCAAACCGATGGGGGCAACGTTGATGCTCATTCCTCACTCCTCCGCGATAGCCTGCCGCTGAGTCATGATTAATGAACATGTGTCTTTCAATCAAGTCGAATGTTCACCTTTCGCCGAATTCTGCCCGATCATAGGGCTCAACGCGAAAAAGCCAGCCCGAGGCTGGCCAGAACGTCGACAATCGTTCGATGCATGTGTGGCGTCGCGGCGCAGCGCGATGCCGTTATTCCGCCGCCTTGAGCACTTCGGCGATATCGGCGCTATCGAGGATCATCGCCAGGTCGTCGGCGCTCAGCGTGATCGTGTAGCGCTGGTTCGAACCCTTGCTGTAAATGTCCTTCACAATCAGGGTAAGCACGGTCTCCTCCCCGTCCATGGTCACGTCTTCGGGCACGATTGCTCGCTCGAAGAGCTCCTTCGGGTTACCGTCTCGTTTGGCTGGGCGCACTGATATCTTCATACCGCAACGGAATGCAGCTTCCATGCCAGCCGGATTTGTGCCGATATGGGACAAATGGTTCTGCGCGCGCAACTGATACGCAATCAATCCGTTAACCGTGGCACGTTAGCGTGTTTCGCCATGACGCACCGCGCCCAAACCTGGACATTCCTCATCGCCAGCAACACGCTGTTCTGGATATGGCTCTGGCAGGCGCTGACCTGAGGCGGCCACAGGCCGGCGCTCAGATCACTGAAAAGCGGAATTCCGTAACCTGCGAATAGATTTCGCCGGGCCGCAGAACGGCACCGGCAAAGCCCGGGTGGTGGACTGCATCTGGAAAACGCTGCGGTTCAAGGCACACGGCTCCGAAGCGTTGGGATGAAGCGCCGCCACGCAACGGTTCGGCAACGGGCAGCGAGCCGCCATCATAGAATTGCAAACCAGGTTCGGTAGACCAGACCTCCATCGCCGCGCCTGACATTTCGCCTTCGAGGCGAGCGGCAAGCTGTGGCTTTGCGAACGGCGCAAGCGCCAGAACGAAATTGTGGTCGTAGCCGGTATGGGTCCCGCGCACCTCATTGCGGATGGGACGCATGGCGCGGAAGTCGAACGCCGTGCCGTCCACTTGCCGGATTTCCCCGGTGGGGATCGAAGCGTCGTCCACCGGCGTATAGGCTTGCGCGGGGATCATCAGGCGGTGGTCGAGTGCCGAGCCAGCGCCGTTGAGATTGAAATACGGATGGGCCGCCATGTTGACCAGAGTTTCGCGGTTCGTTTCAGCCCGAAGTTCAACGACGAGGCGATCCGGACCCAGCGTGTATCTGCAACTCGCGCGCACTTCACCTGGATAACCCTGATCGCCGTCGGGCGACATAAGACTGAGCAGAACCGAAGTCTCGTCATGTCGTTCGACGTGCCAGTTGCGAGCGAAGAAACCACCCGCCCCGCCATGCAGGTGCGTCCTGGCCTTCTCGTTGAGGTCGAGTTGATAGTCATTGCCGCCAAGTGTCGCCTTGCCGCCGGCAATCCGGTTGGCGCAGCGACCGACGATCGCACCGAAAAACGCGCCATGGCTCTTGTAGGCTTCGAGATTGTCGAACCCAAGCACGATGCTCCTCGGTCCGTCGCGCGTCGGCACGACCAGATCGGCAAGCGTCGCGCCATAGGCAAGCACGCTGGCCGACAACTCGCCATTTCGAATGGTGAGCAGATCGAGGCAGGCATTCATGCTATCGGTCATGGTTGCCGCCCTGCCCCTCACGAAGCTCTCGAGCCACTGTCTTTTGCACGTCGAAATCGGCCCGCTTCTGCCGGATCTCATCAGGCGAAAGCCGCTCGATATTGCAATAGTCGAGCTTCCAGTCCGGATCTGAGCTCCACACCAACGGCGACTGTACCGTGGTTCGCGCTGCTGGCGCCGCCTCAAGCAAGGCGAGCGCAAGCTCAAGCGTCACATCCTGCGAATTCAGATCTCCCGGTCGCCCGGCCGCATTGCCAAGCGGAAAGTCTGAAAACGACAGGCGCGGCACGCCGACATATTCCACGATGTCCTTGGCACAGCCCATGACGACCGTTGCAATGCCGTCAGCTTCCAAAAGCCGCGCGACAATGCTGACGCTTTGATGGCAGACCGGGCAATTGGCGACGAGCACCACAGCATCGACCGCATCCGTCTTGCATCGGGCGAGTATGTCCGGACCATCCGTCTCCAGCGTGGTGCGCTGGCTGCGGTTGGTGGGCAGTCCGTGGAAGCGGGTCGCGACCGAACCGATGCGCCCGCGCTTTGCCGCACGCCGCAATGCGGCCAATGGAAAATAGCTCGCAACGTCTTCTGCGGTCGTGTGCTTGCGATCAATGGCGACATGCGAAATGCGCAAATCGGGATCGGTTGCGGTATCGCCCGAATAGACCTGATAGAATTTGGCGGCGGCATTGTAGGGCGCGCCCGGCCCCTGATCGCCCTTGTCAGGCTGGTAAGGCGCGGCGGTGGTGACAATCGTCACCCGGCACTCAGCCAGCGGCTTTTGCAACTGGTGAAAAGGCACATCGGCATAGTGCGCCCATTCGTAAGGCGCGCCATACCCCAACGCCTGATAATAGGTTCGAACCCGCTGAAGATAAGGGATCGGCTGGTCATGCGCTGGCGCAAATCCAGATGCGTTGCCTGACCCGTTCGGCACCGATCACTTGGCCTTTTCGTAGGTGTATCTGAAGGTGCAGCGCGGCGCGCCTGCCATGATGGTGTGGGTGCGCTCGAGCTGGATGTTCGGATCGTAGCCGGTGCAGAAGTTGCCGTCGCGATTGCAGGACATCAGATGGCCGATATGGCCAAGCCCCATCTCCCGATAAGTCTCGGCATAGCGGCAACGGACGACATCGAAGTTGAACGTATCTTCGGTCGCGTCAAGCACCTCGATTTCCAGCGCCGAATCCGCCGTCCACAAATCGTAGAGCTTGATGAACTCTGCCATCGAGGTTTCACCCCCCGGTGCCTTCCCTGCGAACGACTTACCCTCTGCGATAGCCGCCTTGCGGATCGCCGAATCGAGAATGGCGTCGGCCTTTTCCTTGCCCAACGCTTCGACCATCTCGGCATGGATCGGCCCGATCACCTGCGCTTGCAGGCTGCGTTTGAGAAGAACGGGCAGATCGGATGGCGTTTTCATTCTCATCACCTCTGATCATGCTGCCTACGCCCGATGGCAATTTCGGGCAAGATTGCACCGACACGAACACCGAAAATTGCACAAAGCAACCTTCAACGCATGTCCTCAAGGGTGAATTCAGGTCAAAACCTGTTGCCGCAGGTGACGCAGCAGCTCCAGCAATTGCCGGTCCCTATACCGCAGGGCCTTACCGGGCTCCTTCAATTCCGGCAACTCGCCAACCTGCCGCTCGACTTCATCGATCAAGGCATTGTCGACTTCGACCGGATGGATTGAGGCAAGCACGTTCTCGCGATGGCCCTTGTAGCGGCGAAGTGCTGCGCCAATGCCCTTTTCGCCGGCAGAAAAGGCCGTCAGGGCAAAGGGGCCGTAAAGCGCCCAGCGGAGGCCAGGTCCATTGACGAAGGCCTCGTCGACTTCCTCGACGGTCGCGACGCCGTTCTTCACAAGGCTCAACGCCTCCTGCAAAACAAGGGTCTGGAATCTGTTGGCGAGAAAGCCCGGCACGTCCTTGCGCACATGCACCACTGTCTTGCCCAAGCTTTCATAGAACGTCCTTGCCCATTGAAGTGCGGCGGGACTGGTTTTCGCCCCGCCGACGATTTCCACCAGCGGAACCAGGTGGGCGGGCGTAAACGGGTGGCCGACGATGCAGCGCTCGGGATGCCTGCAATTCTTCTGGATGGTGGACATCGGGATGCCAGATGTGCTGGACGCGATCACCACATCGGGCGCAAGCATGCAATCCAACTGCGTGAACAGGTCGACCTTAACCGCTTCCTGTTCCGGTCCGTTTTCCTGGACAAAGTCGGCTCCCTGCACCGCCGATGCCAGATTGGGCTCAAACCGCAACCGCTCGCGCCAACCGCCAACCACCGGACCGATCCTGGCGAGATCGGCCATGTTGGCCTCGATGATCGGCAGTGCGCGCTGCCATGAGCGCTCTTCCGTGTCGGTGGCGCAAACGGCAAAGCCGCGTGACAGGAAGACCGCCGCCCAACTCGTGCCGATGAGGCCGAGCCCGACACACGCCACTGTCTTCAGGTTCGCCCGGCCGATCGCCGCGGCTTCGTCGTGAAGTCCGTTTATCCTGTCGGCGCTCACGATAGGGCACGCTGGTTGTAGAGATCGAAATTGCCGCCCCGGACCGTTATGGTCGAGGTTCCAAGCGATTTGACAACCGGAAGATCGGCCAGCGTGTTGACGATGCGAAACTGCGTCGGCATGTCTTCCCATGCCGGACGCTGGAAGCGGATCGATCCCGTGCCGATTTTGGCGCCGACGACCTCGCCGGCAGTCAGCGAAGGCGACAGCGCCGCATGGGCCACGTCGGCCGTGCCCCACTCCCCTGTCCTCGGCATGTATTTATAGTGAAGCAGATTGCCTTGCGTGTCGGGACCAGGGTCCAGCCTGTCCTTTGCAAGATCGGCGTCGCGCAAACCATCCAGGTCCACATCGAGGAACCGGAAGCCATACCAGGACGCCTCGCAATTCATGCGTCCGGCCACGACGCGCGGCGGCGGCAGATCGCAGTAGATCTTGGCGACTCCCAGTTCCTCGCGCCCGGTCATGATCGGATCGGCCATGTTTTCCCAAAGCACGAGACAAAGCGAGCCGACCACCTCGTCCACCTTGCCCTTGTATCGGGCGGGAACATTGACGCCGAGCGTGTTGTAGCCGCGGCCTGCAAGCCATGGCAGGTTGCGCAGATAGGCGAAGGTTATCTTGACGACCGGCTCGCCATAGATTTCGAAACCTGGCGGCAGCAGCGCCTCCAGCGCAGGCCGTTCCGACAGGAAATAGGCGCTTATGGCGTCGAACTCGTGGTCGCTCCAGTCATACCTGCCGCCATCCGGATTGTGACGCGGGCCGAGGGTCGGTCCGAAATGCGTGGGCATCCGGTACATGCGGTTGGCAAGGAACTCATAGGCCATTTCATTCGGTCCATTCGAAATAGTGGCGGGGTGTCACGAGACGACCGCGCCGAGTTTCACCTTGCCGCGCCGCATCAGGAGGATGGCGAGGCTGGCAGCGGTGACGGTAAACAGGCTGAGACTGACGCTGAGCGCCGCAATCGTCGGCTTCAGCTGGTATTTGAGCTCGCCAAGAATGGTCAGCGGCACGGTCTTGACGCCGCCGCCGACGAAGAGCGCCAGCACTAGTTCGTCGAAGCTGCTGACAAAGCAGAGCAAGGCTGCTGCAACGACGCTGGGCAGCATGTTGGGAAGCAGGATGCGGCGGAATATCGTCCATCGGCTCGCGCCGAGCGAAAAGGCCGCCGCTTCGAGTTGCGGATCTATGGCGGCAATGCCGAGCCCGCAGATGATGAAAACGAACGGCATCACATAGACGATGTGGGTCAGCACGATCGCCAGCATTGTGCCGCTGATGCTGAGCTTGGCCAGCAAGAGATATTGCCCAGCTGCGATGGCAACGGTCGGCAAGAGAAGCGGGCTGAGCGCCAGTCCTTCGACCACGAACTTGCCGCGATAGTCATAGCGCGTCGCCGCGTAGGCCGCCGGCAGCCCCAGCACCAGCGCGCCGAGGGTCGAGAGCACGCCGATTGAAACCGAATTAAAGAAGGCATGTCGCCAGTGGGCATCGCCAAACAGTTCGCCATACCAGCGCAGCGAAAGCGCGCCGGTCGGGATCGCGAAGCTTTCCCCTGCGGTCAGCGAGACGGCGAACACCACCGCGACGGGCATCAATATGAATGCCAATGTGACGATGCCGACGAAGGCAAGCGTCGAGTCGGCCGCGATGTGAAGTGCCCGGCGCCGTGGGCGAGGTCGTGCCTTGGTCATCGCGCCACCCGCCTTTGCCGCGGATTGCCGAGCCTTTTGGCCAGCGCAATCGATGCCAGGAAGATAAGCAGCAGGATGACCGACAGCGCCGCACCGCTTCCCCATTCGCCACGCCGGTGGATGAGGAGTTCTATCAGGTTGGGCGCAAGCAGCACCTTGCCGCCGCCGAGAACGGAAGGGGTTATGTAGAAGCCGGTTGCGATGGCAAACACCATGATCAAGGTCGACAAGGTGGCGCGGCCAACCAGCGGCAGGAATATGCGCTTGAATGTCGTCCAGCGGGACGCGCCAAGGCTTTTCGCAGCCTCAAGCAGCCGCTTGTCGACCTTGTGGAATGCGGCGAGCAGCGGCAGGGCCGCGACCGGAAACAGCACGTTGGCCGTGCCGAGTACGACCGCCAGCGGATTGTAGATGAGCGTCAGCGGCGCATCGATGACACCCATTGCCAAGAGGCTGCGATTGACGAGGCCATTGAAGCCAAGCACCGGCATCCAGCTCAGCGCCCGCACCAGGTAACTGATGAAGAACGGCATCACGATGCAGGCTATGACAACAGGCTTCCACCTTTTGGGAAGATTGAGCACCCAAAGCGAAAACAGGAATGCGAGCGCCGTCGTCGTGGCGGCGACGATCACACCCAAAAGCAGCGTCATCCCGATCACCCGCATATAAGTCCGCGAGGAGACGACCTGCACGTAGTTGGAAAACAGGTGTGGCTCCGCCCCGAAGCTGAAAACAACAATGCCGAGGAGCGGAACCACGAGGGTCAAAGCCAGGAACAGGACCAGAGGCGCATTGAGCGCGATCCGGCTTGCCGCAGGCGAAGACAGCATCTTCATGACCGATGCCTTTTTATGTCGGGCTGCCGAGTTCAAAGGTTCGCGCGGAATTCGGTCCAACGCTTGTCGATTGCCGCACGGTTTTCCGTCCACCACTGCGAGTTGATCGGAACCTGAACCGCCCTGTTCTGCACCGAAGACGGCAGCACCTTGCGCTGATCGTCCGTCAGCAATGCGTCCAGACCTTCGCTCGGCCCCGAATAGGCGATGGTTTCCACGGCCTTCAGCTCGTTTTCCGCGACCGTCATTTCGTGGAAGAACTTCATGGCTGCAGCCTTGGAATCTGCGTCGATCCCCTTGGTCACGGCAAGGTAGTTCAGGACGCTGATGCCCTGGTTGTAGGTCATGCCGACATCCTTGCTGTAGGCGACACGGCCCGAATAGATCAGCGCGTAGTCAACCTCGCCCGAGGTCACCAGTTCGGCAGCCTGCGAGCCGCTGTCCCACCAGACCTGCACCTTGTCCTTGTTCGCTTCAAGGAAGGCGAAAGCACGGTCGACGTCGAGCGGGTAGAGCTTGTCGGCGGGAACGCCATCGGCAAGCAGCGCGACTTCAAGCTGGGCATAGGCGTCATAAGACATCATCGCCCGGCGACCGGGGAAATTCTCCGTATCGAAGAAATCTTTCCAGGTGCTGATCGGCTTGGCCTTGCCGTTCCACGACATCACGTAGGAATAGTAGTGGCGGCCAATAGCCTTCGGCTGTTTGGCTTCAGGGAATATGGGATCAGGCGCGATGGCATCCCAATCGAGGTCTTCGAACAGGTCCGGCTGCGAAAGAACGTCGGCAAGTTCGACGTCCCAGACATGCCGGTCGATGGTGCCGGACTGCAGCATCGCCTTCAACTCGCCAAGCGCCGATTCAAGTCCGACGAAACGAACCGGAATTCCGGTCTTGGCGGTGAAAGGTGCGGCATATGCCTTCTCAAGTGCCTCGCCCGCTTGTCCTCCCGACTGGGCAATGACCAGTTCACTGGCGGCGGAAAATGCCCGCGATGCCAGGGTAGATGAGATTGCGCCGGCAAACGCCGACGAGCCTAATAGTTTTACGACAGTTCTGCGCGTTATGGTCATGCTCGTCTCCGCAAGCGTTGACATATAATGTGTACATGTATACATGTGCACGAATGTTAAAACGAGTCAAGCGGCACCCACGGCGATGATTTCGAACGGCACGGCAGGGATGGCTGGAATATGAATGAAAGCCCGCAAGACAGAGTGGACATCGTGCCGCTCAGGTCGTGTCCACAGTTCGCGCCGGTCATCGCGAGCTGGGTCTATTTCCAGTGGTCCGTCCCCATGCGCAGAAGCTGGGAAAACACGCTCATTCGATACGACCCGGCCACTCCGGCCGGCGCACTGCCCGCAACATTTGTTGCAACGATAAATGGAGCGCCGGCGGCGATGGCGTCGCTGCGCATCACCGACAGCTACGACTTCCTGCCGGGCGCAACACCGTGGATATGCAACGTGTTTGTTCATGACGGCGCGCGCGGACGCGGTCTCGCCACCCTGCTTTGCCAACACATTGTCGACTACGCCAGAGAACAGGGGTTTGCGGAATTGTTCCTCGCCACGTCCGTGGAAAACAATTCGCTCTACCATGGCCTCGGCTTCGCCGAAGTGCATAGGGTCGACTATTTCGGACCCAAATTCATCCTGCGCCTGCCGCTGGAAACCGGGATCGCGGAGGCAAAGGCCCATGGCTGATATTCCGCAGCTTCACCATTTCATTGACGGCCGCGACTTCACGGCCAAGGCCGGCGAAGAACGCCTCCTGTCCAACCCCGCCAACGAAGTGCCGCTTTGGCGCATGCCGCTGGCAACCGCCGAAATCGTTGCAACCGCGGTGGCTGCTGCCCGCAAGGCGGGCGACGCTTGGGCAGCACTGGCGCCTACCGACCGCGCCAGCATTTTGCACCGCTGCGCCAGCCAGATTCGATCCGACGCCGAAGAGATTGCCCGGCGCATTACGCTGGAAAATGGCAAGCCCGTCACCGAATCGCGTGTCGAAGCGCTGATAACAGCCGACGAGATCGTTGCCGTCGCCGAACTGGCAACGCAGCTTCGCACTGGCAAACAGGCGTCGCAGGCTAGATCGCTTAGTTTCCAGCATGCCCGTCCTCGCGGCGTCGTCGCCTGCATCATGCCTTGGAACTACCCGCTTCTAACTGTGCTCTCGCACGTCTTCGCAGCGCTTTCCGTGGGCAACACCGTCGTGCTCAAGCCATCCGAGAAGGCGCCCAACAGCGTACTCGCGCCCGTACGCGCACTGTCGAAGATCTTGCCCGACGGCGTCCTGAACATCGTGATGGGAGACGGCGTCGCGGGCAAGGAACTGGTGGCGCACCCGCATGTCGACTGCGTGCTGTTCGTCGGCAGTCAGCGGACCGGGCAGCGTGTCGCCGAGGAATGCGCGCGCCATCTTCGCCCCTCAATCATGGAACTGGGCGGCAAGGACTGCTTCATCGTCGATGCGCTTTGCGATCTCGATCGAGCCGTGCCGGTGGCGCTGGAATGCGCCATGCGCAATGCCGGGCAGATTTGCACCTCCAGCGAACGCTTTCTTGTCCATCGCTCTCTTTACCCGGAATTCGCAGACCGCCTCGCCAAGGCAGCCGCGCGGCTGCAGATCGGCCCCGGCCTCGAAGAGGCGACGCAGATCGGGCCACTGATCGACGCCAGCCAATTGGCGATTGTCGAAAGCCATGTCGCGGGCTCAGCGGCTGCCGGCGCGGAAATCCTGACAGGAGGCCGTCGCGAAGCAGGCCAAGGCTTCTTCTATCCGCCCACAATTGTTGCCGACGTGCCAGCTGATTGCGCGCTTTGGCAGGACGAAACCTTCGGGCCGGTAGCCGCCCTGCGGCCGTTCGACGATTTCGACGAGGCGATCGCGATGGCCAATGAAGGTCCTTATGGCCTTGGCGCCGTGCTGTTCACGGACTCCTCGCGCCACGCCATGCAGGCGATGGACCAGCTCGATGTCGGGCTTCTCAAGGTCAATACGGCGATTGGCATTGCAACCGGGTCGACATGGGAACCAGCCAAGCAAAGCGGCTTCGGCTACGGCAACGGCCGCGAACTTCTGTTGTCGCTCGTGCACCAGAAATCGGTGCTGTGGCAGGCATGAACAAACACACCCCTATAGAGGTGAGAATGACCGAAAAGCTTGTCCTGACAGGATTGACCAAGCGATATGGCAACCATCTTGCCGTGGACGGCCTTGAACTGCAGGTCAAGGAAGGCGATTTCATCTCCTTCCTCGGTCCCAGCGGTTCGGGCAAGACCACAGTCCTCAACATGATCGCCGGGCTGGTCGAGCCGACCGGCGGCAGCATCATGATCGACGGCGTAGACCTGACCCACCAGCCGGCGAACCAGCGCAACATCGGGCTGGTCTTCCAGAACTATGCGCTATTCCCGCATTTGACCGTAAGCGGCAACATTGCCTTTCCACTTGAGGTGCGCGGCCATTCGCCTGATGAGATTTCCCGGAAGGTCGATGAAACGCTGCGGCTGGTGAAGCTCGAGGGATTTGGCGAGCGCCTTCCAAGCGAGCTTTCCGGTGGGCAACAGCAGCGCGTAGCCTTGGCCCGCGCCATCGTGTTCGAGCCTTCGCTGCTGCTGCTCGACGAACCGCTTGGCGCCCTCGACCGGCGGCTGCGAGAAAGCCTGCGCCAGGAACTTCGCAGCCTGCAGCGCGCAACGGGCATCACGACGATCATGGTCACCCATGACCAGGAGGAAGCCCTGACGATGTCCGATCAAGTTCTCGTCATGGCCGGCGGACGCGCCGAGCAGATCGGCTCGCCCGAAGACCTTTACCAGCGCCCGTGCAATCGGTTCGTGGCGGAATTCATGGGT
Organism: Mesorhizobium sp. 61-13; assembly: GCA_001897075.1. Taxonomy (GTDB): domain Bacteria; phylum Pseudomonadota; class Alphaproteobacteria; order Rhizobiales; family Rhizobiaceae; genus Mesorhizobium. Next base: position 14,711 of record MKRZ01000076.1, read on the forward strand.
TCGTCCAACATCGTCGCCGGAACCAGCCTGACCAAGAACGGCAAGGCGCTTCTCCAGATCGGCAATGTCGCCGTCCCCCGCAGCGGTGACGTGGCAGCCGACGGACGCCCCATGCAGTTCGCCGTCCGGCCGGATGCGGTCGGATTCGACACCGATGGACTTGTTCCAAGCGCGCTGATCGGCACGGTCGTAGGCTCGGAATTCTGCGGCGAATACTACCGCCTGCACATAGAAACGGACGACCTCGGCATCCTCGCCAGCCATATCAAGACAAACACACCTCCGGCCATCGGCACACAGGGCGTATTGACTTGGAGTGCCGCCGACATGCATCAACTGTCGGATGACGGCTGACCGAACTGCCCGGCAATTTCCGCAGGAACAAGGCTCCCACATGCCCGCCAAGAAAATAGACGACGTCCACGGTGGTGCTGCCAGCCTGTCTTCTTCCGTCGGCGGGCGCTCAATGAAGCTGGATCAGGGCATGGGTAGTGCCACTCTGTCGGCGCAGCTCTACGAGAAGGTGCGCGATCTCATCTATCTGGGCGTTCTGCCGCCCGGAACACAGGTCACCGAGCAGGGCCTGTCACGGCAGTTCGGTGTCTCGCGCACACCCATGCGCGAAGCGCTCAGAATGCTGGAATCGCGAGGGTTCGTGGAGATAACGCCCAACAAGGGCGCGCGTGTCGGCGTTGTCGACAACGAGGAATATCACACCGGCATGGCCATCGTTTCAGTCGTGGACGAAATCCTCGCCGAACGCATTTGTCGGCTCGTCACCGACGATGACATTGCGGAACTCGAAGTCCTCGAAATGCTGATGACCAAGGCCTTCGAAAACCGCGACAAGGAAAAATACCTGCGGGTGAATTTCCAGATCCACGAACGCCTCGAAGCCATCGGCGACAGCTTCTTCTTGCAGTCGATCCGCTCGTTCATCTCGGCGCGGCTCGCCTCGAAGAGCCATGTCCTTCTCGGCGATCCGGCAACCTGGAAACGCTTTTACGAGGAACACCTGGCCATGACCGCGGCTGTGCGTGCCCGCGATGTCGAGGCCTTGCGCAAGGTCTTCCGCAACCACAACCAGACGATCGACTGACAGCGGGAGGGCTCGTCGAGACCCTACCCGCCAAGTTTTCAGTTCTAGACCAGACCCAATCGGCCCTTGCGCTCGGCCGACCATGCGGTGATGAGCTTGTCTGCGGTAAGGCCCATGAAGGCAACGCAAAGGCCGAGCACCAGACCCTTGCCGGCATCATTGAAGGTCAGCGCCTTGAAAATCTCCTGGCCGATATCCTTCGTCCCGATGAAGGCAGCGATGATGACCATGAACAGCGCGAACATGATGGTCTGGTTGATGCCGAGCATGATTTCCGGGAAGGCCAGCGGCATGCGGATGTTCCACAAAAGCTGGCGTTGAGTGCAGCCTGAAGTGATGCCGGCTTCGACGATGTCCTGCGGCACGTTGCGCAGCCCGAACACGGTGTAGCGGATGATCGGGATCATGGCGTAGATGATGATCGCCGAAATCGCCGCCACGTCGCCCACCTTGAACAGCATGATCACCGGGATCAGGTAGATGAAGGACGGGAAGGTCTGGAACGTGTCGCACCAGAGCTTCGCCAATTGTGCCCGGCGCTCCGTCTTC
>MKRZ01000077.1 GCA_001897075.1 Mesorhizobium sp. 61-13
GCAGTTCTCCTATGCCGCATTGTGGAACAACGGTGAACCTGTCGCCGAGTTCACGGCACGGCGCGTGCGGCAGTATCCGGTTGAATTCGGCTACACCAGCACCTTTGTGCAGGTGGTCGAGCAGCCGGAGGCGATTGCTGTCTCGCGGCGCCTGCTCTCGTCGGTCAGCCATCACGGATTGGTGGAAATCGAATTCAAGCACGATGCCCGTGATGGTGGCTTGAAGCTGCTCGACGTCAATCCCCGACCGTGGTCGTGGTTTGGCCTTGCCGGTGCGGCCGGGCTCGATCTCGGCGCAATGCTTTGGGCGACTGCGACTGGCGTCGATGTTGGAATGGGCACAGCGCAGGTCGGCACGGCGTGGATGTATCTGGCGCGCGACATGGTGGCCGCGGTGCAGCTCATGGCGCGGGGCGAGCTCGCGCTGCGTGACTATCTGGGCTCCTTCCGCGCGGTGAAGGCGTGGGCAGCGTTTGCGCCGAATGATCCTGCGCCGGGCGTCCTCGACCTGCCCCTGACGGTATGGCGGGTGCTGACCCGACGGGTGCTGAAGGGGCGGACCGGCGCATGAGCTTGAAAGCTGCCGCGAAAAGGATTCTGCGCAACGCCGCCATACGGGGCGGGTTGGAGGCGGTGGCGCTGAGCAATGCCGGCGCGCTTTGGCCTTCGGCAGCCGGGCGCGGCGTGATCTTCACGCTGCATCATGTAAGGCCGGCGCAAACCGACGCGTACCAGCCGAACGCGCTTTTGTCGGTGACGCCGCAGTTCCTCGATCAGGCGATCGAAGTCTCGCTGCAGGCAGGCCTTGTGCCTGTGGCGCTGGAGGATTTACCCGACCTGCTGGTTGACCCGGACGACAGCCGCCGTTTCGTGTGCTTCACGCTGGACGACGGCTACCGCAACAACGCCGAACACGCCGCACCTGTTTTTCGCAAGCACGGGGTGCCGTACACGATTTTCATCTGCAAGGGCTTTGTCGAACGCTCCCATTCGCTGTGGTGGGAGACCGCCGAAGCGCTGACTCGCGACAAGGATGCATTGGCGTTCGATTTCGGAAACGGGTCGGAAGCACTTGCAATGCATGACGTAGCCGGGAAGCAGGCGGCCTTCGAGCGCATTTCCGGCTTTGTCCAGACAGTCGAAGAAAACGAGGCGGTGGCGCGGCTGGATGCGGCGGCACGCGAGAACGGCATCGAACCGCTGTCTATCGTCGAGCGGCTTGTGATGGATCACAAGGAACTGCGCGACCTTGCCCGCGATCCGCTCGCCCGCTTTGGCGCGCATACGCTGACCCACGTCAACCTCAAGCGCATCGAAGCCGAAAGGCTGCGGCAGGAAATTTCAGGTTCGATAGAGGCGGTTGAAAGCTATGTCGGCCGTAAGCCCACCAGCTTCGCCTACCCTTACGGCTATGCGACGGCGGTTGGTGAGCGGGAGTTTGCGGCGGCGGCCGAGGCGGGCCTGAAAATTGCAGTCACCACGCAGCCGGGAGTTTTAAGTGCGGCGAACCTGGAGCGCCCGACGGCGTTCAATCGCGTGTCGTTGAACGGTCTCTATCAACAGAAGCGCTACGTGCGCGCCTTGATCTCGGGCATACCGTTCAAGCTGATGTAGACAGCGCGGGAAAGCCCGCGCTGCCACAAGGTCCGTCATAGGATGAAGCGCGACAGGTCCGTGTTCCTCGACAGGTCGCCGACATGCTTCTGCACATAGGCGGCGTCGATGGTGACGGCGGTGCCGTTGCGGTCCGGCGCGTCGTAGGAGATATCGTCCAGCACGCGCTCCATCACCGTCTGCAGCCGGCGCGCGCCGATGTTTTCGACCGACGCGTTGAGATCGACGGCGATGCCGGCAAGCGAATCGATGGCGTCGTCGGTGAACTCGAGCGTCACGCCTTCGGTCGCCATCAGCGCCACATACTGCTTGATGAGGCTGGCTTCCGTCTCGGTGAGGATGCGCACGAAGTCTTCCTTTTCCAGCGCACGCAACTCGACCCGGATCGGCAGGCGGCCCTGAAGTTCAGGCAGAAGATCGGACGGCTTCGAGACGTGGAACGCGCCTGACGCGATGAACAGGATGTGGTCCGTCTTGACCGGTCCGTATTTGGTGGCGACGGTGGTGCCTTCGACGAGCGGCAGAAGATCGCGCTGCACGCCTTCGCGCGAAGGGCCGCCCGATATGTCGGAGCGCGCGGCGATCTTGTCGATCTCGTCGAGGAAGACGATGCCGTCATTGGCGGTTGCCTCCAGCGCGCGGCGCACCACTTCGTCCTGGTCGAGCAGCTTGTCGGACTCGTCGCTGATCAAGACCTCGTATGAGTCCTTGACCGTGGTCTTGCGCGTCTTGGTGCGCTTGCCGCCCATCGCCTTGGAGAGCATGTCGTTGATGTTCATGACGCCGATATTGGCGCCCGGCATGCCGGGAATCTCGAAGCCGGGCATGCCGCCGGTTCCGGTATCCGCCACTTCGACCTCGATTTCCTTGTCGTCGAGTTCGCCGTCGCGAAGCTTCTTGCGGAAACTGTCGCGCGTGGCGGGAGATGCGGTCTTGCCGACGAGCGCTTCCAGCACGCGTTCCTCGGCGTTGAGATGCGCGCGCGCCTTGACGTCCTCGCGCATCTTTTCGCGCTGCAGGCCGATGGCGACCTCGACCAGGTCGCGCACGATCTGCTCGACGTCGCGGCCGACATAGCCGACCTCGGTGAACTTGGTCGCCTCGACCTTGACGAAAGGCGCACCGGCAAGCTTGGCCAGCCGGCGCGAGATTTCCGTCTTGCCGACGCCGGTCGGGCCGATCATCAGGATGTTCTTGGGCATGACCTCTTCGCGCATCTGGCCTTCAAGCTGCTGACGGCGCCAGCGATTGCGCAGCGCAATCGCCACGGCGCGCTTGGCGTCCTTCTGGCCGATGATGAAACGGTCGAGTTCGGAAACGATTTCGCGGGGGGAAAAACTACTCATATGGACAACTCATGAAACGAGGATGGCGTTTATGTATGAGACGGCAGCCGGCGTACAAGACCCGCCGGCAACAGGGCGAGCAGGCGATTGCGCAGGCTATGCCAGCCGGCGCTGAGCGAAAGCACAAGGGCTCCCAGCACCAGCATGGTCAGCGGCACAACACCTTGGCTGAAGCCGATCTGCGTGATCAGCGAGCCGAAGGCGATGCCGGCGTAGGAAAGGCCCGAGACAAGCACCGCGCGCCGGTCAACCAGAACGGCGACGATGGCAAGGCCGAGGAAGATGGCGAGCACGCCCACCGACGCGGCGATGGTCAGGCCGCCGGTTCCGATCAGGCCACTGACAAGCGGATGGACGACCAGCGGCGCGGCCAGCATGTGCAGCCAGAAGGCAATGTCGGTGCGCCGGGTCTGGCGCTTCGGGTCGCTGAGATCGAAACGCATGGCGAGCGCAAACACGCCGATGCCGCAAGCCAGGAGTATCGGCCGGGCGAACGTTTCGGCAAGATCCGGTACAACGCCGAACACAAGCCCCAGCACGCTGGCGACCAGGGCCGCGACACCGGCGGCAAAGGTGATCGGGATATGAAAGCGGCGGTAGTGCAGCACAGTGGCGGCAATGGTGACAAGGCCTGCAATGACCACCGGCCAGTTGTCGTTCACGACCATACGCCAACTGAGGTCGTCGAGGCCCGAGGTCAGCAGCAATGCGGCGATGAAGATCGAAGCCGCAAAGGCCAGAAGCAGGACGATGCTGGGCAGCGCCATGCGGCGTCGGCGCGAGAAATATTCGGCCAGGAGCCAACTTGCAGCCGCAACCACCAAACCGCATCCGGCCCCGCCAAGCGATTGGCTGGCAAAGTAGGACAAGGCGCTGAGGAAAAGCGCAATGCCGATGGTGACGAAAATGTCGCCGAAGCCGTTGATGAAGCGGAATTGCTCGTCATCGACTTGCTCTGCGGGCGATCCGGTTGTGGCATTGCCTTCGAGATAGCGAAGCATTTCCGCTTGCTGGGTCGTCAACACGCCCTGTGCGACAGCGCGATCGAGCGTCGTGGCTGAAATCGAAGCTGAAGGGGTGGCCGCCATGCCTCAAAGCCCTCCTTGCCACGCTTTGACGGCATCCAACGGGTACACCAGCATCAGGACGTTGAGCGTCAAATTATCGCGGATCAGGTAGCCGACGACGATTTCGAAGGCGATTGCCAGCACCACGGTTACCCAGACTGGCAGGCGGGCGGCCAAGAAGAAGCCGAGCACCATGAACAGCGTGTCGGACACCGAATTCAGGATCGAATCGCCGAAATAATCGAGCGAGATGGTCGCTTCGCGATAGCGGTTGATGATGATGGGGCTGTTCTCGAGGATTTCCCAGCCGACCTCGACCAGCGCGGCCAGCGAAAGCCGGGTCCACACGGATGAACTGCGCAGTACCAGCCAAAGCAGGAAATAGAACAGGAAGCCGTGGATGACGTGCGAGAACGTGTACCAGTCGGCGATATGCTGGGAGTTTTCCGAGCTGACGACCACGCCGTGCCAGAGTTTCACGTAGCCGCAGGTGCAGATCGCCGGATGGCCCTGCCAGTAGAGCACGATGGCCTGGATGGCGATCAGGCCGGCGACAACCGCGAGCCCCGCCCGCCATGAAAGCTGCAAAGCCGCCGGCCCGCCGCGATTGGCTGTATCTGTCATTCGTCTATGTCCCCCTCTGGCGAATCGATTGCCATTAGCAATACGCGACCATATTGCGACGTTCTTTCGCCAAGTGAACGAAAACCTGCCTTTTCATAGGCGCGAATGGCGCGGCCATTGTTGGGATGCGGGTCGATGATGACGCGCGGCGCGCCTTCCTCGAACAATTCCGCCACGAATTGCCTGACGATGGCCGAGCCATGGCCGATGCCGATCAGGTCCGGCACGCCGATGGTGAGGTCGATGCCGAGCGTGCCGAAAGGCTGGTCCGCATAGGGGTGATCGTCTTCCATATGCGGATCGTAGGCCTGCAGGTAGGCGATGGCCTTTCCATCGAGTTCAACGATCAGCGGTTCGACCGAGACGCTGTCGATGTGGCCGGCGATGGCGGCGAGTTCCTGTTGCGGGTCATCCCACCATTCGGCCACATGCGGTTCGGCAAGCCATCTTGCGATCAAAGGCAGGTCAGCCTTTGTGACCGGCCGAAAATCATAGAGGGCGGCCTGTTCAGGCCGCATCGATGACTTCAACGACGAAATTGTTGTTGGTGTAGACGCAGATGTCGGAGGCGATCTGCATTGCCTTGCGGGCGATCTCCTCAGCATCCTTGTCGGTGTCGATCAGCGCACGGGCGGCAGCGAGCGCATAGTTGCCGCCGGAACCGATGGCCATGACGCCGTCTTCCGGTTCCAGCACGTCGCCATTGCCGGTCAGCGCCAGCGACACCGACTTGTCGGCGACGAGCATCATCGCTTCCAGCCGGCGCAGATAGCGATCCGTGCGCCAGTCCTTGGCGAGCTCGACGCAGGCGCGCGTCAACTGGTCGGGATATTGTTCGAGCTTGGCTTCGAGCCGCTCCAGAAGGGTGAAGGCGTCGGCGGTGGCGCCCGCAAAGCCAGCGATGACATTGCCGCCCTTGCCGATGCGGCGAACCTTTTTCGCGTTGCCCTTCATGATGGTCTGGCCAAGGCTGACCTGACCGTCGCCGGCAATCACTACCTTGCCGCCCTTGCGCACGGTCACGATGGTCGTGGCGTGCATGGAAAGTTCATTGGACATATGTAGCTCCGATGTCGCGCCATCCCTTCCTAGGCGATTGGCGCGTTACGAGGATATTTTCGCATATGTATGCTGCAAATGGCCGATTGCAAACTGGCAAGGATCAAGCGCCGCAGCCTGCTTTGTAAACTGGCAATCGCCGGATCATGCTGCTAGAAGGCTCTCGCTTTCAAGCGCTGAAGTCATCGACTTTTGCCAGTGCAGCGACGAGGATCATGTGATGTCACTCCGTTCCGCCGAGGTGAGCCGCAAGACGAAGGAAACCGAGATCACGGTTTCCGTGCATGTCGACGGCAGCGGCAAGTCCGACATTTCGACCGGCGTCGGCTTCTTCGACCACATGCTCGACCAGTTGGCGCGCCATTCGCTGATCGACATGACGGTGAAGGCCAAGGGTGACCTGCACATCGACGACCACCACACGGTGGAGGACACCGGCATAGTGCTCGGGCAGGCGCTTTCCAAGGCGCTTGGCGAGCGGCGCGGCATCATGCGCTATGCCTCGATCGACCTTGCCATGGACGAAACGCTGACGCGCGCCGTAATCGATGTGTCCGGACGCCCGTTCCTTGTCTGGAACGTGGCCTTTTCCTCGCCGAAGATCGGCACCTTCGACACCGAACTGGTGCGCGAATTCTTCCAGGCGCTGTCCCAGCACGCGGGCATCACGCTGCACGTGACCAACCACTACGGCGCCAACAACCACCACATTGCCGAAACCTGCTTCAAGGCGGTGGCGCGGGCGCTGCGCGCCGCCACCGAAGCCGATCCGCGCCAGCCCGACGCGGTGCCCTCCACCAAGGGATCTCTGAAGGGATAGGCATGGCTAGCTATGTGGTTATGCTGCCGCCGGGCGGCAGTCCCGAGCAACGGCTGGAACAGGCGGTCTTCCTGCGCGACGGCTTTTCGTGGCTGGGATTTATCGTGTCGCCGCTCTGGCTTCTGTGGCATCGCCTCTGGCTTGAGGCGATCTTCGCATTCCTGGCAATGGCCTTGTTTTCGGGGTTGGGTGAAGCATTGAGCTTGCCAGTTGTGGGCGGGCTGCTTGGCCTTTTGGTTTCGCTTTATGTCGGGCTGGAAGGGCAGGCAATGCGGGTTGCGGCGCTGCGCCGACGCGGCTGGCAGGACTGGGGCGTGGTCGAAGCCGACCGTGGCGACACGGCCGACCTCAGATACAGTTTCGCCGCCACGGAAGAACCGGTAGCAACGGAGCCTGCCGTCACCATCGTGCCTGCCGCAGCCGCGCCCCGCTCCACGCAGGCGACGCTCGGCCTCGTTTCCTATCCCCAAAGGCCCTGACATGCGCGTTGCCATCATCGACTACGGTTCGGGCAATCTGCGCTCGGCGACCAAGGCTTTTGAGCGCGCCGCACGTGAGGCGGGCATTGACGCAGATATCGAACTGACTGCCGATCCCGAACGCGTTCGCAGTGCTGACCGCATCGTGCTGCCGGGGGTGGGCGCCTATGCCGATTGTGCCGCCGGCCTGCGCGCCGTGGACGGCATGTGGGAGGCGGTTGAAGAGACGGCTATCACCAAGGGGCGGCCGTTCCTCGGAATATGCGTCGGCATGCAGTTGATGTCGGAGCGCGGGCTTGAAAAAACCGTCACCAGAGGCTTCGGCTGGATCGCGGGCGACGTGAAGGAAATCATCCCTGCCGATCCGGCATTGAAGGTTCCCCAGATCGGCTGGAACACAATCGAGCTGCGCCGCGAGCATCCGTTGTTTGCCGGCATCAAGACGGGTTCGCATGGGCTGCACGCCTATTTTGTCCACTCCTACCACCTTGACGCCACGCGGCCGGACCAGGTTCTGGCGGTGGCTGACTATGGCGGGACTGTTACGGCGGCCGTGGCCCGCGACAATCTTGCCGGCACGCAGTTCCATCCTGAAAAAAGCCAGGCGCTCGGCCTGGCCCTTATCGCCAATTTCCTGAGGTGGAAGCCGTGATCCTTTTCCCCGCCATCGACCTCAAGGACGGCAAATGCGTGCGCCTGAAGCTCGGCGACATGGCAACCGCGACGGTCTACAACGAAGACCCGGCAGCCCAGGCCAAGGCGTTCGAGGACCAGGGCTTCGAATGGCTGCACGTCGTCGATCTGAACGGCGCCTTCAAGGGCGAGAGCGTCAACGCCGCCTCGGTTGGCGCGATCCTCAAGGCGACGAAGAACCCGGTGCAACTCGGCGGCGGCATTCGTACCTTGCCGCAGATCGAGGACTGGCTGGATCGCGGCCTTGCGCGGGTGATCCTCGGCACGGTCGCGGTGCGCGACCCCGATCTTGTGAAGCAGGCGTGCAAGGCATTCCCCGGCAGGATCGCCGTCGGCATCGATGCCAAGGGCGGTAAGGTGGCGGTCGAGGGGTGGGCGGAAGCGTCGAGCCTCGGCGTCATCGAATTGGCGAAGAAGTTCGAGGGCGCGGGCGTCGCAGCCATCATCTACACCGACATCGACCGTGACGGCGTTTTGACCGGCATCAACTGGAGTTCGACCATCGATCTGGCCGACGCCGTATCTATCCCGGTCATCGCATCAGGCGGCCTCGCATCTGTCGCGGACATCGTGCGCATGACCATGCCGGATGCCCGCAAGCTGGAAGGCGCGATTTCCGGCCGGGCCCTTTACGACGGGCGCATAGACCCCGAGGAAGCGCTCACTATATTGCGTGAAGCACGCAACCGGAGCGGAGTGCAATGAAACTCTCGGTCATCCTCGCACCCTATGACAGCGGCCACTACCAGTCAGGCTTCGGACAGGGACCGGAGGCACTTGTTGCCGGAGGGCTGGTCGATGCCCTGACCCTGGCGGGACACGATGTGACGGTGGAGGACATCGGGCAGGTCGGCGACGCGCAGGAACGCGAGATCGCCACCGGCTTTGCCGTATGCAGGGCGGTCGGCAACAAGGTCGGCCACGCCATCGACAATGACCGCTTTCCGATCGTGCTGGCCGGCAACTGCCTGACGGCGGCGGGCGCCGTTGCCGGCGAGGTTGCAGACTCAATCATCTGGTTCGACCAGCACGGCGACATCAACACGCCCGAGACGTCGTCCTTCGGCTTTCTCGACGGGATGGCGCTGTCGACCGTACTCGGCCTGTGCTGGCGGCCGATCTCAAAGACAATCCGCGGGTTTCGCCCGATCGATCCCGCGCGCTGCCTTCTGGTCGATGCCCGCGACCTCGATCCCGACGAGCGCAAACTGCTGGACACCTTGCCGGTGATGCGCGCCGAATGCGCCAACGCCACCGAAAAGGCCGGCAAGCTCAATGCAAGCGGGGCCAAGCGCACCCACCTGCATCTCGACCTCGATGTGCACAACCCGGATTTCCTGCAGGTCAATCGCTATGCGACCCCCGGCGGGCCGAGCCCGGATCAACTGCGTGAGGCCGTTTGCAGCATAGGTCGCTCGGTTCCGATAACGGGCGTCACGGTTTCGGCCTACGATCCGGCGTTCGATCCGCAAGGCGAGGTTCCGCCGGTTACCGGCCACCTGCTGGTCGATCTGGTTGCGGCCCTGGAGCGCATCTGATGCTGAAGGCCAGAGTCATTCCCTGCCTGGACGTAAAAGACGGCCGCGTCGTCAAGGGCGTCAATTTTGTCGATCTGGTCGATGCCGGCGATCCGGTCGAGGCGGCCAAGGCCTATGACGCAGCCGGTGCCGACGAATTGTGCTTTCTCGACATTACGGCATCATCGGAGAACCGGGAAACCATCTTCGATGTGATCGCGCGCACTGCCGAGCAGTGTTTCATGCCGTTGACCGTGGGCGGCGGCGTGCGCCAGGTCGCCGACATCCGCAAGCTGTTGCTTGCAGGCGCAGACAAGGTTTCGATCAATACTGCGGCGGTAAAGAACCCGAGCTTTGTTGCGGAAGCCGCCGACAAGTTCGGCAACCAGTGCATCGTCGTCGCCATCGACGCCAAGAAGGTGAGCGGTGCGGGAGAAGCCGACCGCTGGGAGATATTCACCCATGGCGGCCGCGAGAAAACCGGCATCGACGCCGTCGAGTTCGCCGAAAAGGTCGTTGACCTTGGCGCGGGCGAAATCCTGCTCACCTCGATGGATCGCGACGGCACCAAGATCGGCTATGACATCGCGCTGACGCGCGCCGTGGCGGACGCCGTGCGCGCGCCGGTGATCGCTTCCGGCGGTGTCGGCAACCTCGACCACATGGTGGCCGGCATCCGCGACGGACACGCGACGGCGGTGCTGGCCGCGTCGATTTTCCATTTCGGCACCTACTCGGTGCGGGAAGCGAAGGAACATATGGCCGCTGCTGGCTTGCCGATGCGACTCGACTCCGAAGCCAAACAATCCTAGACGGCGCAAATGGCCAGTTTTTCGCTATTAGATTTGGAAACGACAATCCGTGAACGCGCCCGCTCCGGGGACCCGGAGTCCTGGACGGCGAAGCTGTTTGCCAAGGGCATGGACAAGGCCGCGCAAAAGCTTGGCGAAGAAGCGGTTGAGACGGTGATTGCCGCAGTGAAGGGCGATACCAAAGCCGTGATTTCGGAAAGCGCCGATCTCCTCTATCATTGGCTCGTGGTGTTGGCGATCGCGGGCATTTCGCTTGATGACGTGCTGGCGGAGCTGGAGCGGCGCACCGGCCGCTCGGGCATTGCCGAGAAGGCTTCACGACCGCAGTCGGGCTGACTGCGACGAAGGGCAGGAGACGCGATGGACCAGCTTGCGCCGACCGCGAAATACTCGCCCTATCTGTTTTTCTCTGCCCAGGAATGGGCCAAATTCCGCGCCGATACGCCACTGACGCTGTCCGGCGAGGAAATCGACCGCCTCCGCTCCCTCAACGACCCGTTTGACCTGGACGAAGTGCGGCGCATCTATTTGTCGCTGTCGCGGCTTTTGTCGGCGCATGTCGAGGCCAGCCAGTTGCTGTTTGCCCAGCGGCGCGCCTTCTTCAACGTGCAGACGGCGACCAAGACGCCGTTCATCATCGGCATTGCCGGCTCTGTTGCCGTGGGAAAGTCCACGACGGCGCGCGTGCTGAAGGAGCTTTTGGCGCGCTGGCCGTCTAGCCCAAAGGTCGATCTCATCACCACCGACGGCTTCCTGCTGCCGAACGAGATCCTGCGCCGCGAGAACCTGATGGAACGCAAGGGTTTTCCGGAAAGCTATGACGTCGGCGCGCTGCTGCGGTTCCTGTCGGCGATCAAGTCCGGCCAGAAGGATGTGCAGGCACCGGTCTATTCGCACCTGACGTATGACGTCATTCCAGACCAGTTCATCACCATCGACCGGCCGGATATCCTGATCTTCGAGGGCATCAATGTGCTTCAGCCCGGCAAGCTGCCGAGCGACGGCAAGATCGTGCCGTTCCTGTCGGACTTCTTCGATTTCTCGATCTACATCGATGCGGACGAGGAGCGTATCCACGACTGGTACATCGCCCGCTTCATGCGCCTGCGCGAGACGGCGTTCCGCAATCCGGACTCATTCTTCCACCGTTATTCGAAACTGTCGGAAAGTGCTGCCCGCGCCATCGGCGAAGGCTTGTGGAGCAACATCAACCTGAAGAACCTGCGCGAAAACATCCTGCCGACGCGCGCCCGCGCCGACCTCATATTGCGCAAGGGCGCCGACCATCTGGTCGAGGAAGTGGCGCTGAGAAAGCTTTAGGGTTTCGTCACCCGGCGCAGGGTCAGGCTGATGCGGCCGGTGTTCTTGAGCAGGATCGAGGTGTCGGGATAGATGCGGTCGACGCCGTGATAGGCCAGCCGCCCCTCACCGCCCAGAACAAGCACATCGCCGCTTTGCAGGCGCAGCGACACCGTCTTTGCGCTGCGTTGCGGCGGTCCGACCCGAAACAGGCAGTCATCGCCGAGCGAAACAGAAACGACAGACGCCAAAAGATCGGCTTCGTCGCGATCCTGATGCAGGCCCATGCGGGCGCTGGCCGAATAGAAATTGACCAGGCAGGCTTCCGGCATGTGCGGATAGCCGGCGACCTCTTGCCAGATGGCGATCAGCGCTGCCGGGATCGGTGGCCACGGCTGGCCTGTCACCGGATGGGTCGGCTGGTAGCGATAGCCGCGCTCCTTGTCCGTCACCCAGCCGAGCGATCCGCAATTGGTCATGCGCACGCTCATTTCCTTGCCGGTCCTGGGCATTGCCGGAACGTAGAGCGGTGCTGCCTCGACCACCTTCCTGATGTCCTCGACCAGCGCGGCTTGCGCTTGCGGCGACAAGAGGCCGGGCAAGTGACGCACGCCGTCGGGCAAGTTGGCCATCACGCTTCTCCTTTTGCCCAGTTTGCCTCGATAAATAGAAAACGGCGACCCGAAAGCCGCCGTTCGAACAAGAGGTAGCCGGTTTTATCAGGCCTGTGCGATGTCCGGGATGCGCAGCACCTGGCCGGGATAGATCTTGTCGGGATGCTTGAGCATCGGCTTGTTGGCTTCGAAGATCACCGTGTACTTGGAAGCCTTGCCCTTGCCGTACTGGGCTTCGGCGATCTTCGACAGGTTGTCGCCTTTCTTCACGGTGTAGAACACCGGTTCCTTGGCCGGTGTCGAAGCCTTGACCAGTTCGGTCATGTCGACATTGCCGTCGAGCTTGAGGCCGGAGTCGGGTGCGACGACCTTCAGTTCGTCGGCCTGCACTTTCGATACACCAAGCGTGTTGCCGACGGCGATCACCGCCTTTTCGAAGATCGACTGGTCCTTGACCACGCCCTTGAGCACTGCGGTATCGCCGCGCACTTCGATGTCGACCTTGTCGGTGCCGAGCTTGTGTGATTCGAGCTCCTTCTTGAGCGCGTCGGCGTTGGGGGTTTCATCGTCGCCAAAGCCGAGCTTTGCGCCGACATTTTTCACGAAGTCGAAAATGCCCATAGTGGCCTCCATTGCTGCACCGCTCCGTTTTGGCAGGTGCAACCGCAAATGGGAAGATGCCAATTTGGCGTCAGTCGTTCTCTACTTTGCCGCGCAATTTCTTGACCGTGGAGCGGCCGGCCTTCGACTTCAGCCGCCTTTCCACCGAACCCTTGGTGGGTTTCGTCTTCCTGCGCGGCGGCGGCGGCGGTTCGGCGGCCTTTGCGACCAGTTCGGTCAGGCGCGCGCGGGCATCGGCGCGGTTCTGCTCCTGGGTACGGAAGCGTCCGGCCTCGATGACGATGACGCCGTCCTTGGTGGCGCGCTGGCCGGCGAGCTTGATGGTGCGCGCCCTGACGCGCTCGGACAGGCCGGGCGCATTGGCGGCGTCGAAGCGCAACTGTACCGCCGTCGCGACCTTGTTGACGTTTTGCCCGCCAGGCCCCGAGGAACGGATGAACGTCTCGCTCAGGTCGTCGGCATATATGACCGCCTCGGGGGCGATTTCGATGTTGTCGTCGGCACTCATGGCGCAGTCATGATGCCTTGGCGGTCAAAAGAAAAGGCCCGATCGAAACCGGGCCCTTCTCGCATTCATTGGCAATGCGTT
>MKRZ01000078.1:0-7277 GCA_001897075.1 Mesorhizobium sp. 61-13
CGCGGCCCGATCGGCGGGACCTCGACAACCTTGATGTGCGGGGGAAGGCGTCGCGCCTTGATCGCCGCCAGCGTTTCGGCGTCGTCCGCCTCGCAGACCAGTTTGATTTCCAGCCTGTCGCGAGGCCAGACGATCCAGTCCAGCGCCGTCAAGAGGTCCGGCACGATGTCGGCCTCCTTGTAGAGCGCGACCAGCACCGAATAGACCGGGGCGTCTGCCGGCGGCGTTTCGATGGGTTGAAGGCGTTTGCCCGTCGTCACCGATGCGACGGCGGCGAACCTCAGCGCCACGCAGGCGAAGAAGAAAAACGTGGCGAAGCCATGCAGCAGCCCGAGCGTCAGCGCTGGCGCCAGCGCAATGCCGATGGGCAATACGGTTATGACAATGCCCAGAACCGTGCCTTGCCAGCCATTGGCAACGACGCGGGCCGACATGTGGGGAAAACGCTCGGAAAGTCCGTTCACCGCGCCGCGAGCCAGCAGCGGGCGCGCCCGCTCCATCACGGCCGCCTGAAGTTCTTCGGTGTCGACGATCCTGAGATGTTCGGCAAGGTCGGGATGAGAACGGACATAGTCGCGCATCCAGCCCAGCCGGATGCGCCTTGTGGGAATGAGGAAGGAAACGGAACCATCCTTTTCCAGAAGCTTCACCGGAAGATTGTCGCCGCCGCCGCGCAACAGCATCAGGAACTGGTCGTCACTGGCGATCAGCCGCTTCGGGTCGATGCCTATGCTGGCCTTGAGGCCGAGATCCGCGGCGATTGCCTTGGTCAGGTCCGTTCGCTTGGCGATGCCGGACGCAAGCAGGCCGGGCACGAAGTCTTCGCCGGATTTTCGCGCAGCGGTTGCAATCTCGATTGCAACGGCTCGCGCTATCGAAAGCCTCGCGAGAACCGATTGCCATTCATCGACATCGGGATGGGCGGTTTGACGCGAGGCACGCGCTGGAGCATGTCCAGCAAGTGCCGAGCCTTCGCCGTGCGCAACGTCTCCTCCACGCTGCGCACCCCTCCCGCCGCCCGCATCGGACGACTGCATTCAATTCCCCCAAGCCCCTGCCGCTACCGGACGGCCCCCCGGCCGATAGCGGAATGCACGTTTGAAATTCTCTTCGGGATTCGACTAGGCCAATACCTCCCTGGCCTTCGCCGCAACGCCGGCTCCTAGCCGGATTTCAATGTCCCTCCATGATTTCAGGGCGGCCGGATGGATCGACAGCAATCCTGCGCGCACGACGCGGAAAGGCGGCTCCAGTAGGTCGCTTCAAATTCGTTTGGATGGTGGAGATGTGTGGCGTATCGGGGCCGGTTGCAAAACCCGCGCTGGCGGAAACCGGACCATGACCGCACGAAGTCGGCGCGCGTTTCAGGCTGGCGTCGCTTCTCTGCAAAACTTCAATCTGGACGGGCGCACAAGACGGCTGCCTCATCGCATCGATATGCCTGTTCCAATTCACGATACAGATCGTAGTTGTACGATCTAGATCGCGCCATCAGCTTCAGGTTGAATCATTCACGCGCAAAAGATGCAGGCGTGACGGATCGCATAGCCAAACGTGCACCGCGCGGCCCGTTCCCAGACCGCGCGGTGCTTGTTCAACGGGGAAGATGCCGCCCTTGCAATGCAGGGGCGCTTGGCGCTTTAGCGAACGCGCCGCCGTTCCGAAGCCGGCTGGAACGCAATGCGCGAATGATAGGTGCAGTAAGGGCCGGTTTCTGCCGCATCATTGCCGCAGAAGTGGAAATCTTCCGAAAGCGGGTCGCCATTCGGCCACTTGCAGGTGCGTTCGGTCAGTTCCACCAGCGTCAGGTGGCGCGAGATCGGAACCACCACGTTTTCCACAGGGCGCAGATAGGTGCGCGCGACCGGCTCGGCATCGAACTGCACCTGCAGCGCGGTCGCCCCGATGGAAGTCGTGACATGGCGCGTCGTGCTGGCCGCCCGCGAGGCCGATTTGGTGACGCTTGAGCCTTGCGAAGCCTTTTTCTGGCGAGCAGGCGCAGCGCTGGTGCGGCCACGACCGGACAATTTCAGCCGGTGTACCTTGCCGATGACGGCGTTGCGGCTGACGCCGCCGAGTTGTGCCGCGATCTGGCTGGCGCTCAAGCCCTCCGACCACAGTTTCCTCAAGAGTTCTACCCGCTCGTCAGTCCAGTTCATGAGACTGCGCTCCTTTGAACCGTGCGACTCCGGAATCCCTTCCCGATCCGGCAAAAGCCGGCCCGGCACCACATATACTGGGGTGATTAGATCCGCCGCACGAAATCTAGTTATTTCCTGACCACAATTAGCTTACGCGCTGACTCGGTGACAAGAGTCCCAAAGGCAACACGAATCTGTTTTTTCGGTTTTCCCCAACTTGCCCGCTCGCTGATGCAAACAGTTTGCGTGAGGGAAGGCCAATCATGGGCACAGCCACGTTTCCGTTGACACTGTGGCCGAAAACCATGATAAGCCGCGAAGGCCGCCGCGTGGGCGGCTTTTTGATTTTCCGGTTCCGGAGACGCATATAATGAGCGGTTCGGCGCTTTACGAGACCTTTGCTCGTGTTCCCTTGACCTTCGACCGGGGCGAAGGCGCCTGGCTGATCACGGACAAGGGCGACCGATACCTCGATTTCGCCGCCGGCATCGCCGTTAATTCGCTCGGTCACGGCCATCCGCACCTGGTGGAAGCGCTCACCACGCAGGCAGCCAAGCTTTGGCACGTCTCCAACCTTTACGAAATCCCGGATCAGACCCGGCTGGCCACGCGGCTGACTGAGGCAAGTTTCGCCGACAAGGTGTTCTTCACCAATTCGGGTGCCGAGGCGCTTGAGTGCGCCATCAAGACGGCGCGCCGCTATCACTATGTAAATGGCCACCCGGAGCGTTATCGCACTATTACCTTCGAAGGCGCTTTCCACGGCCGCACGCTGGCGACGATCGCCGCCGGCGGCCAGCAGAAATATCTTGAGGGCTACGGCCCCAAGGTCGACGGTTTCGACCAGGTGCCGTTCGACGACATCGACGCCGCCGAAAAGCTGATCACCGCCGAAACAGCAGCCATTCTGGTCGAGCCGGTTCAGGGCGAGGGCGGTATCCGCTCCTTGCCGGTGCAGTCGCTCAAGCGCCTCAGGCAGCTTTGCGACAAGCACGACCTGCTTTTGATTTTCGACGAAGTGCAGTGCGGCATCGGCCGCACCGGCAAGCTGTTTGCCCATGAATGGGCCGCCATCACCCCCGACCTGATGGCCATTGCCAAGGGCATTGGCGGCGGTTTCCCGATGGGTGCCTGCCTCGCCACCGACGAGGCTGCCAAGGGCATGACCCCCGGCGTCCACGGCACGACCTTCGGCGGCAATCCGCTCGCCATGGCGGTCGGCAATGCCGTGCTGGACGTGGTTCTTGCCGATGGTTTCCTTGAAGATGTGCAGCGCAAGGCGCTTTTGATGAAGCAGGGGCTTGCGGCGGTTGCCGACGAGTTTCCTGAAATCATCGAAGGCATTCGCGGCACCGGCCTCATGCTCGGCCTCAAATGCGCAGCACCGAACGGCAAGGTGAACATCGCCTTGCGTGACCAGAAGCTTCTTGCCGTGCCGGCGGGCGACAACGTCATCCGCCTTTTGCCGCCGCTTACCGTGACGGATGCGGAAATCCAGGACGGCCTTGGCCGTATCCGCGCGGCTGCACAGACCATGTCCGAAGCCCTCGCGGCCGCGAAATAGCCGGAAGATCATCGATGAGCCTTCGTCATTTTACCGACCTGTCTGCTATTTCCGGACAGGACCTGCGCGCCATTCTGGACGATGCCGCCGCGCGCAAGGCGCGCCTCAAGGCCGGTGAGCGCTCGAAGCCGCTGGAAGGCAAGGTCCTGGCGATGATCTTCGACAAGCCCTCGACGCGGACGCGCGTCTCCTTCGACGTCGGCATGCGCCAGCTCGGCGGCGAGACGATCATGCTGACCGGCACTGAAATGCAGCTTGGCCGTTCGGAAACCATCGCCGATACGGCCAAGGTTTTGTCGCGCTACGTCGATGCGATCATGATCCGCACAACCTCGCACGACCGGCTGATCGAATTGACCGAAAATGCGACCATCCCGGTCATCAACGGCCTGACCGACGACACCCATCCGTGCCAGTTGATGGCCGATATGCTGACCTACGAGGAGCATCGCGGCTCCATTTCGGGCAAGACCTTTGCCTGGAGCGGCGATGGCAACAATGTGCTGCACTCGCTGATGGAAGCTTCGGCCCGCTTCAGCTTTACCGTCAACGTTGCCGTTCCGCCCGGCAGCGAACCCATGCAGAGGTTCGTCGACTGGTCGCGCGAAAATGGCGGCAAGGTCAATTTCAGCAAGACTGCCGAGGAAGCCGTGACCGGTGCCGACTGCATCGTCACCGATAGCTGGGTGTCGATGGGGCAGGAACACCGGGCGCGCGGCCACAATGTCTTCCTTCCCTATCAGGTCAACGACGCCCTGATGGCAAAGGCCAAGCCGGACGCGCTGTTCATGCATTGCCTGCCGGCGCACCGCGGCGAGGAAGTCACCGACGAGGTCATCGACGGGCCGCATTCGGTGGTGTTCGACGAAGCCGAAAACAGGCTGCATGCGCAAAAGGCCGTGCTCGCCTGGTGCCTTGGCGCCTGAGCCGCTGCGCTTGAACCGCGGCAGGGTGATGCCTATCTCCGGCGCATCACCTGAAATACTGACCACCCGAGGCATGCCCTCTTATCGAGGGGATGGCCTGCGGCCGGAGATATGTCATGCTGGAAACCGTGCAAGTGACTGAACGCAAACCAAAGCTCGGCGAATTTGGCCATGCGGGCGACGATCACGTCGTGCCCTTTGCCATAGATGCGCTCGACGTGCGCGGCCGCGCTGTCCAGCTTGGCCCGATGCTGGACGCGATCCTTTCGCGCCATGCCTATCCCGAACCCGTTGCCCGCCTGCTTGCCGAAGCCTGCGTGCTGACGGTGCTTTTGGGCACCTCGCTGAAATTCGAAGGCAAGTTCATCCTGCAGACCCGCACCGATGGTCCGGTCGATATGCTGGTTGCCGACTTCACCACGCCACACGCTCTGCGCGCCTATGCCCGCTTCGACGCGGAGCGGCTCGACGCCTTGGTGGCGGCAGGCGAAGTCAGCGACGAAACGCTGCTTGGCACCGGTGTCCTGGCGCTCACCATCGACCAGGGCGCTCACACGCAACGCTACCAGGGCATCGTCCAGCTTGACGGCACCTCGCTGGAGGAGGCTGCGCGCATCTATTTCCGGCAGTCGGAGCAGATCCCTACCGACCTGCGGCTCTCTGTTGCCAAGCTGGTCGAGCCGGGTGGGCATGAGCGGTGGCGTGCCGGCGGCCTGTTGGCGCAGTTCCTGCCGCAAGCCCCGGAGCGCATGCGCGTGGCCGACATTCCGGGCGGCGATGGCGATACCGCTGAATTCGCCCCAGAACCGGTCGACAATGCGTGGCAGGAAACGCTTGCCTTGCTTTCCACCGTGGAGCCGACGGAGTTGATCGACCCGACGGTAGGCACTGAGCGCCTCTTGTTCAGGCTGTTCCATGAACACGGGGTCCGGGTGTTCGAAGCGGTCGAAGTTGCCGATCAGTGCTCCTGCTCGCAAGACAAGATCCACGGCATCTTGAGCGGCTTTACCGCCGAGGAAATCCGGGAAAGCACCGAAGACGGCCGAATCCGCGTCGCCTGCGAATTCTGCTCGACGGCCTATGATTTCAACCCTGCCGAGTTTGGCGACACCAGCCAGACCAACTAAGAAATCCGGCCGGATGCGCCTTTGCGTTTCCGGCCGTCAGTTCACGGTTCGCTTCACGCCCGGCAGGTCAAGCGAGAATGCCGGGATGGCTATGTCGAACGTCTCGCCCTTGGCGTTGCGCATGGTGTAGCGGCCGACCATGATGCCGGAAGGCGTCGAAAGCGGGCAGCCCGACGTATACTGGTAGCTGTCGCCGGGATTGAGTTCCGGCTGGTCGCCGACAACGCCGGCCCCGCTCACCTCTTCGACCCGCCCCGTTCCATCGGTGATATGCCAGTAGCGCGACAGGAGCTGGACGAATTCCGTGGACTGGTTGGCGATGGTTACCTGATAGCCCCAGACATAGCGGTTCTCGGAAGGGTCGGACCGGTCCTCGATATAGAAGGGTCTTACCCGCACTTCGATATCGCGTGTCGTGGCGCTATACATGTTCGTCTCCTCGACAGCCGAGAATCGGCCTGCCACGCCATCTGGTCAATTCAAAACGACGCCAGTTGGCGATATCGCTTGATAAGCTTGTTTGCGGCATGATCACGGCAAAGGCAGCTACGATGATCACCAAATCCCAGTTTCGAGACATGGCGCTTTCTTTTGCCGGTGCGGTCCAGGCTGGTCATTTCGACGTGACGGACTTTCGGGTGAAAGGCCGGATATTCGCAACATGGCGCGACAAGGATGGCCGCGCCGTGTTGAAACTCGCGCCCGACCAGCAGAACTTGCTGATGGAGACATCCGCTGCGGTTTTCTCGCCTGTCGCCGGCTCGTGGGGGCAAAAGGGGTGGACGAGGGTGGCGCTCGACATTGCCGACGAGGCCACCTTGCGCCACGCCATGACGTTGGCGTGGCAGACCGTTGCCCGCTAGCCCTGAAACGCTCTAGGCGGCCTTTGCGCTCGCCAGTGCCTGATCGATGTCCTGAAGCAGGTCGTCCACGTGTTCGAGCCCGAGCGATAGCCGCAGCGTTCCGGGGCCGATGCCCATTTCCGCGCGGGCCTCTTCGGTCACGTTCTTGTGCGTGGTCGTTGCCGGGTGGGTGACGAGGCTCTTGGCGTCGCCCAGATTGTTCGAGATCAAGATGATGTCGAGCGCATTCTGGAACGCGAACGCCGCCTTCTTGCCGCCCTTCACGTCGATGCAGATCAGCGTCGAGCCTCCCGACATCTGCTTCTTGATGATATCGGCCTGCGGATGGTCCGCCCGGCCCGGATAGATCACGCGCTCGATTTCCGGCCGTTCGGCCAGAACGTCCGCGATGCGGGTGGCCGACTGCATCTGTTGCGCGACGCGGATCGGCAGCGTTTCCAGCCCCTTCAGCAGCGCCCAGGCGTTGAACGGCGACAGGCTGGGGCCGGTATGGCGGAAGTAATTGTGCAGGTTCTCGTCGATCCAGGCCTTGTCGGAAAGCACGATGCCGCCCAGGCAACGGCCCTGGCCGTCGATATGCTTGGTTGCAGAATAGACGACGACATGCGCGCCAAGCTCGAGCGGACGCTGCTGCAATGGCGTGGCGAACACATTGT
>MKRZ01000078.1:7337-11984 GCA_001897075.1 Mesorhizobium sp. 61-13
CCTCAAGCGTCGGGTTGGTCGGGCTTTCGAGGAAGAAAAGCTTGGTGTTGGGCCGAACCGCCTGTTCCCAGTTCTTGATGTCGGTGCCATCGACCAGCGTCGACTGAATGCCGTAGGACGGCGCAAGCGTCTCGATGATCCAGCGGCATGAGCCGAACAGCGCGCGGGCCGCAACGATATGATCGCCGGCCTTCAGGCTGCACAGGATCGCGGCTGCCACTGCCGCCATGCCGGAAGCGGTCGCGCGCGCGTCTTCCGCGCCTTCCAGTGCGCACATGCGCTTTTCGAACATGTCCACGGTCGGGTTTGCGTAGCGCGAATAGATGAAGCCGGGGTCTTCGCCCTTGAAGCGAGCTTCGGCGGCTTCGGCCGTATCATAGACGTAGCCTTGGGTGAGGAAGATCGATTCCGACATCTCGCCGAACTGGGATCGCACCGTTCCGGAATGAATGAGGGTGGTTTGCGGCTTCCAGTTGCGCTTGCCGTCAGATGTCATAGGTCCGTTCCCAAATACAAAAAAACCGGCCGCGAAAGTCGCAACCGGTCCACATGGCCTGGCGGCCCGACGGTCCTTTAGCGACTTGTTTAACGTGGCTGCAAGCCGACCGGCCAAATCACCACGGGATAACGCCCCTTTAGACCTCGCCACCGCTTGCGTCAATTACCCGCGTGATTAAGAGGTCTGTAGGTGGCTCCGAGTTGGCTGCGGGAGCGGATATTGCGTCAGACAGGCATTCTTCCCGATCAGGACATAAAAGCGCTGTTCGAGAGCGGCGCGCTGAAGACGCCGCGCGCGCTCGACAAGGACCAGATCCAGCCGGCCAGTCTCGATCTGAGGCTTGGCGAAAAGGCATGGCGGGTCCGCGCCAGCTTCCTGCCCGGCCCCAACCATAGCGTCGCCGACAAGCTCGAGCGCCTCAAGCTGCACGAGATCGACCTCACCGCCGGTGCGGTGCTGGAAACGGGATGCGTCTACATCGTCCCGATTCTGGAAACGCTGGCCTTGCCTTCGGATATTTCGGCTTCGGCCAATCCGAAAAGCTCGACCGGCCGTCTCGATATCTTCACCCGCGTCATGACCGATCACGGCGCCGAGTTCGACAAGATCGCCGCCGGTTACCACGGCCCGCTCTATCTCGAGGTCAGTCCGCGCACCTTCCCGATCGTCGCGCGCACCGGTTCGCGCCTGTCGCAGATCCGATTCCGCACCGGTCATGCCGTGCTGTCGGAAACCGAACTGCACGACCTGCACGACGCCGAGACGCTGGTTGCGACCGATCCGCCGAATATTTCATGGGGCGGCATCGCGCTCTCCATCGATCTTGCCGGCGACGAAAACGGCCTTGTCGGCTATCGCGGCAAGCATCACACCGGTCTCGTCGACGTGGACAAGCGCGCCGCCCATGATGTCTTCGATTTTTGGGAACCGCTTTACAATCGCGGTGCCGGCGAACTCGTGCTGGACCCGGATGAATTCTACATCCTGGTCAGCCAGGAAGCGGTGCATGTGCCGCCGCTCTATGCTGCCGAAATGACGCCGTTCGATCCGCTTGTCGGCGAATTCCGCGTCCACTATGCCGGCTTCTTCGATCCCGGCTTCGGCCATTCGGCCGCGGGCGGCAAGGGCAGCCGGGCAGTGCTTGAAGTGCGCAGCCACGAGGTGCCCTTCATCCTCGACCATGGCCAGACCGTCGGCCGGCTGGTCTACGAGCATATGCTGAAACGCCCGAAGGCGCTCTATGGCACCGATCTCGGCTCCAATTACCAGGCGCAGGGCCTGAAACTGTCGAAGCATTTTCGCTCCGCAGGTTGAAAGACCGTCATTGTCTCACTTGCTCGCTGTTTGATTGCTCCAGCCTTGTTTCGTCGTCCGCGCCGTGCTTGGCTGCGATGCCGGCCAACGGGCGTCGGTTTTGCCAAGGGGTGACAGAATGCGGATTTCCGGATGGATCATGGGCGCGGCGGCAGCAGCTATGCTGGCCGTTTCAGGGTCGTATGCTTGGGCTCAGGATGCAGCCAAGATCAAGATCGGCACGGAAGGCGCTTACCCGCCGTTCAACAGCATCACCGCCGACGGAAAGCTGGTCGGCTTCGACGTCGATATCGCCAAGGCGCTGTGCGCCCAGATGAAGGCCGAATGCGAATTCGTCACGCAGGACTGGGACGGCATCATTCCCGCCCTTCAGGCCGGCAAATTCGACGCGATCGTCGCTTCCATGTCGATCACCGAAGAGCGCAAGAAGCAGGTCGCCTTCACCAACAAATATTACGTCACGCCATTGGCGGTTGCCGCCTTGAAGGACAGCGCGTTGACTGAAACCGATCCCGCCGCGATGGCCGGCAAGACGGTCGGAGCGCAGGCGTCCACGACGCAGTCTATCTATGCCGAGGACTTCTACGCCAAGGCCGGAGCCGACGTAAAACTTTATCCGACGCAGGAAGAGGCGGTCCAGGACCTCATCAACGGCCGCCTCGATGCGGTGATTTCCGACAAGTTCGTGCTGGTCGACTGGCTGAAGAATGCTGCCGACGGCGCTTGCTGCAAACTGATCGGCGACGTGAAGGGCACCGAGACGGAAGCGGGCATCGCGGTGCGTCTGGACGACAACGCGCTGCGTGAAAAGCTCAATGCCGCCATCGACGCGATCGTGGCTGACGGCACCTACAAGACCATCCAAGCGAAGTATTTCGACTTCGACATCTATTGATATCGCCGCAACTGAGGGTGTGGCCTTGCCGCACCCTCTTGCCGTTTACGCGGACCGGCACGTCAGGCGAAAATCGTGAGAAGGAATGGAGCGGGTAGAGGGAATCGAACCCTCGCGTTCAGCTTGGGAAGCTGACAAGCTACCATTACATCATACCCGCGTGCCACTTCGTTAGCATGCGCTCCGTGCATTCGGCAATCGCAAAGCCGAGCCGCTTGAAGCTTTGTCGCGGCTCACGTATCTCATGGTCTGAACGGAATCGAAGGAGACTGCCTTGTCCGCTTTGGCCCGCATTCTCGGTGACTCGCCGCTAAGGGTAATCATCAAGCTCTTGGTCGTTTCGTTCCTCGTCGGCCTGGTCATGCACACTTTCGGCTGGTCGCCTTACGACGTGTTGCGTGGTGTCCAGAATTTCTTCCTCGACATCTGGAACATGGGCTTCCGCGCCATCGACCGCTTCCTTGGCTATATCCTGCTCGGCGCGGCGATTGTCGTCCCGGCCTTCATCCTGCTGCGCATCGCGAGCTATCGGAAATAGCGGCTTCAGCCTTCGTGCAAGAGTATCCAGCCAGCCGATGAAATCGCAACAGTTCGAATTTATGGAAATCTGGCAACGATGCCTTGTGCCACTGGTGATATCGAATTCAGTCAACTGCAGTCATTTAATCGGATAGGCGAATGAGCAATCTTTCGGCAGCGCGAGCATTCCTGACAGGTCTCGGTTTGATGTTTGGTCTTGTGCCCGCTCACGCAGGATCTGTCTGGAAAGGGACGCTGCAATGTTCCTATGGCTCCGGTTCCTTGAACATCAAGATTGACGATCTGGGCAATGTTTCGGGCGGAATGACGAATGGAACAATCCGGTCCGGTAGACTTTCAGGAACATCGATAACATTCACCTATTCAAACATGTTTGGAAACGGCGGTGTTTTTGCAGGAAGCGTTTTCGGAAACACCATGGGGGGCAGCTATTCACAGCGGGCCGGCACCGCAGAAACCTGCAAATGGGAGGCATCACTCGTGGGCAGCAGTGCGAGCCCTGCCAAGCCAAAGCAAAATCCGAAGGATGACACCCGGAACCGTGAAATTGCGGAAGCGAAAGGTTTAATCGAGCGGGCGAAGATCGTGCAGCGCCAACCCGGTTGCGAAAGCCAGCGGCAAGCAGCAGGATTGTTGGCCGATGCGTCGGTTATCTATCGTCGTCTTGGGATGGCGGGCAATTCCGATAAGATCAATGCGGCAGCAGACAAACTTACCGGGGAAGGCGGCACTTACTATAAGTGCCTTGCCAAGCGGTCTGCGACACGCACTCCCCAAAACGGCGCTAAGCCCTCATCCGCAAAGCCGGAACAAGCCACCGGCAAGAAGCTCCCATCCATTCGAGATTGTTTGCGTGCAAAGCTACAGCTCGAACTTCTGCGCAAGCAGGCAAATGACGACCCTGCTAACGATGCAATCTTTAAGCAGGCGCGGGACAAAATCCGTCGCGAGGGATGCAAGGTTTAACGCTTGTACTCGACGGACGGTGTGCCCAGAATTTCTTTCTCGACATCTGGAACATGGGCTTCCGCGCCATCGACCGCTTCCTTAGCTACGTCCCGGCGTTCATCCTGCTGCGCATAGCGAGCTATCGGAAATAGCGGCGCCGGCTTCAGCCTTCTTGCAACGGGTGGCATCCTGATACACAGTTTTCCGGCACATACCAGGCGCAGTGAAGGTTGCCGAGCCAACAGCCTTTCAATGGCAGTACCCGGGCACTATCGGCCCATCTTCCCCGGGCGATAAAGGCTTTCAACTGCATCGGTACTCAAGATCCGGCCGGCCCTTGCCAGGAGAATTTTGTACAGGGCGCTTCTAACCGATTGCAAGTAGCGATGAATACACAGCTTTCGCATGCCATTTTCCTCGCGCTATGTGCTTCCGCATTTGGAAGCTCGAC
>MKRZ01000078.1:12174-20755 GCA_001897075.1 Mesorhizobium sp. 61-13
TCGAGGGCAAACTCGAGCATGTCATTTTCCATCTGGCTTCGGTCGCCGGCAACGTCCAGCCATCTGTCGGCAACATAGACATGACATGTCGCGCAGGCGCAGGCGCCACCGCAATCCGCATCGATGCCTCTAATCTGGTTTTTGATCGCCACCTCCATCACCGAGAGCCCGGGCGACGCCTCGCATTTGCGCTTGCTGCCATCAAATTCGATGAACGTGATCTCGACCATTGCTTTCACCAACAGGATTTTTGCACGGCTTGATGATCCGCTTTGCCCCGCAGGTCGGTGGTAACGCGAACATCAATTGCATCAGCTTAGCCACTAAAAGTGATATTTCAACATA
Organism: Mesorhizobium sp. 61-13; assembly: GCA_001897075.1. GTDB lineage: Bacteria > Pseudomonadota > Alphaproteobacteria > Rhizobiales > Rhizobiaceae > Mesorhizobium. Next base: position 12,520 of record MKRZ01000078.1, read on the forward strand.
AAATTCGTAAAATGAATACGCAATGTGTAATATGATCATATTTTAATTGCGCGTTACGCAGATATAGGCTTTACTCCAGATGCGCCGGCAAGGTTGGCGCACGAAAAAGAAGCCCAGCGAAGCCAAAACGGTAGGTTGGTCTTGATGGGACGACCCAAAGGGGTGGGCGCGCAATGGGTGAGGGGCCCAAACGCCTCTCTGACAGCGGAATTCATGCAGGCTGAGAAACGGCCCGAAAGGGTAGGCAGGAGTCTAACATGGTCGATCCATTCGAAACCTACCATCTCCCGCTCGGCGACTGGATTCAAACCTTCCTTGACTATGTCGTCAAAGAGTACAGGCCGATCTTTCATGCGATACGCGTCCCCGTCGGGACTGTTCTAGACGGCATCGAGCAAGCGCTGATCTCTACAAACCCGATCGTTTTCCTCGTCCTGTTGTTCTTGTTCTGCTGGCAGTTCACCACGCTGCGCACCGCCATTTTCTGCACGCTTGCCATGACCCTCATGGGCATTCTTGGCATGTGGGAGGAATCGATGACGACCATCGCGCTGGTGCTTTCATCGGTGCTGTTTGCCGTCGCCATCGGGTTGCCGCTCGGAATCTGGTCCGCCAAAAGCGATCGCGTCGAGTCGATCCTGCGGCCGATCCTTGACGTCATGCAGACGCTGCCTGGTTTCGTCTACATGGTGCCGGTGGTCATGCTGGTTGGCATCGGCAATGTGCCGGGCATCATCGTAACGGTGGTGTTTGCGCTGCCGCCGATCATCCGTCTGACCAACCTTGGCCTGCGGGAAGTCCCGGAGGAAACGATCGAGGCGGCACGTGCTTTCGGGGCGCCGGAATCGCGCATCCTGTTCCGTATCCAGATCCCGTTGGCCGCGAACACGATCATGGCCGGCGTCAACCAGACCATCATGATGGCGCTGTCGATGGTCGTTTATGCATCGATGATCGCCGTCGAAGGGCTGGGACAGATGGTCCTGCGCGGCATCGGCCGCCTGGATGTCGGGTTGGCCGCGGTTGGCGGCATAGGCATCGTCATTCTCGCAATGATCCTGGACCGGATCACCAGCGGCATAACCGAGCAATCGCGAAACCGGACACGGTGGACACATCGTGGCCCCGTCGGGCTCGTGCGATCGATATCTCAATCACAACTATTCCACCGAGAAAGGACAGCAAATGGCAAGCTTTAAGCACAGTGTCGCATGCGCATTCATATCCTTCCTAGCCGTTAGCGGAGTTAACAGTGCAGTCTACGCCGAGGACCTTGGCGTGGTTCGGCCAGCCGACGACGGGCTTCTAGAGGGCCTGTTCCAGACCGAGATCGTCAACATCGGATTGGAAAAGCTTGGGTACAAGGTCGCCCCGGTCAGTCACCTGGATATTCCTCGATGACCTTGGCGGTCGGGCAAGGCGATGCCGATTTCACAGCCGTTCATTGGGAGCCGCTGCAGAACAGCTATTTCGACAAGGCAGGCGGCACTGATACCATGACCAGGCTTGGCTCTCTGGTTGCTGGCGCAGGCCAAGGCTATCTGGTCGACAAGGCAACTGCAGAGAAATACGGCATCAAGAACGTCGAGCAATTGAAGGACCCGGCGATAGCCAAGATTTTCGACACTGACGGTGACGGCAAGGCGGACTTGGCCGGTTGCCCTCCCGGCTGGGGTTGTGAAAAGGTGATCGAACACCAGATGGACGCCTATGATCTGCGCAAGACCGTTACGCACAATCAGGGACAATTCATGGTGATGGCCGCTGACGTTGTCAGCCGCTTCAAGGCGGGCGAGCCTGTTCTCTACTACACCTATACGCCGCTGTGGGTTTCGCAGGTTCTGCGCCCGGGCAAGGAAGTCGAATGGCTCGAAGTTCCGTTCACCGCCTTGCCGGACGATGCCAAGGATAACACCTCGCTGCCTGATGGGCGTAATGTAGGTTTTTCGGTGAACAACATCCGCATCATCGCGAACAACAAGTTCCTTGAGGCCAATCCGATCGCAAAGCGGTGGTTTGAACTGGTCACCGTCCCGATCGAGGAAGTGAACAAGGAGAACCTGCAGATAAATGACGGAGAAAAGTCGGCCAAGGATATCCGCGGCCATGCGGAAACGTGGATAGCCGCGAACCAGGCTCAGTTCGACGGCTGGATCGAAGAAGCCCGGGCCGCCAAGTAGACACACACTGTTCAAAGGCGCCGACGCCGCCCGTGTAAGCCACGGCGCGGCGTTGGCACACAGTCAAAAGCCCTGAAGGACGACGATGAAAGCCGATGCGAAACCCGTGGTTAGGTGCCGCGATGTCTGGAAAATCTTTGGGCCAAATCCCGCCGAGGCGATGGAGGCGCTCAAGCGGGACAATCTGGCGAGGGCGGAGGTCCTGGAGCGATTTCACGCGATAGCCGGTGTCGCGGGCGTCAGTTTCGATGTCTATCCCGGCGAAATCCTCTGCATCATGGGCCTGTCGGGCAGCGGAAAGTCGACGCTCATCCGCCACGTGAACCGGCTTGTCGAGCCCACCGCCGGGCAGGTTTTTATCGGCGATCAGGATATCGGGGCTGTTTCGCAAAAGGAGCTTCGACGCCTTCGCGCCGAAAAGATCAGCATGGTGTTCCAGAACACCGGCCTGTTCTCTCACTGGAATGTCCGCGACAACGTCGCTTTCGGTCTGGAAGTGCGCAAGATCAAGCGCGCCGAAAGACTGGCCATCGCGCAGGAAAAGCTCGAACTGGTCCATCTTGGGCAGTGGGCGGACCGATACCCGTCAGAGCTGTCAGGCGGCATGCAGCAACGCGTCGGCCTCGCCCGAGCGCTCGCCACTGATCCCGAACTGATACTGATGGACGAGCCCTTCAGTGCGCTTGATCCGTTGATCCGGCGTCAACTCCAGGACGAATTTCTTCGCATCTGGAAGACGCTGAACAAGACAGCCCTTTTCATCACGCACGACCTTGACGAAGCAATTCGCATCGGAGATCGCATCGCCATCATGAAGGAGGGGCGGTTCGTCCAGATCGGCACGCCTGAGGAGATCGTGACGAATCCGAAAGACGATTATGTCCGCGATTTCGTCCACGGCATCTCGAAACTGAAGTTCATCAGGGCGCATTCCCTGATGTGCGGAATAGATCAGTATCGCGGCACCCACGGCCGCCGAGGCGCGAACCTCGAACGCTATTCGAGCGTTACGGAAAACACTGACCTCGATAGTCTTATCAAGTTGAAGGTGAACGCTTCGAATTACGACCCTATCGTGGTAGTCGATTCGGCGAGCAGCCCTATCGGGGTAATCACAGTCACGGATTTGCTCAACGGCATGCGTTCATGATGAAGCCGCGCCACATACACGATATGCCAGTTGCCGTTCGCAGCGAGCGGCAACCTGGACAACTCAGGATCGTACGTCGATCACTTGCTCGGTACTGCCCAATACACATCTGAGATAGGCTTTTTCGAAATGACCAATGTAGTCAATTCGCTCGATGACGAAGATGCAGACAAGCAGTCCGGAGCTTCGCGAGCATCACCTTATGATGCTTTGAATCAGCAGATCATCAGGCATTTGCAAAGCGACGGTCGAATGAGTTTCCGCTCGATCGCGGAGATCCTCGATGTCTCCGAGGGCACGGTCCGCAACCGCGTCGCCTGGATGAAGGAAGCCGGCGTCTTGACCATTGTCGCCGTCGTCGATCCGACGGCCATGCAATACCGCACCGACGCCATGCTCGGCATCAAGGTGGCGCCAGGCTGGTCTCCGGCGAAAGTGGCGGAACGGCTTGGCGTGCATCCTGAGGTGGTTTACGCGCTCTGGGTCAGCGGCCGCTACGATCTTCTGGTCGAAGTGGTCTTCGATTCCTACGATGACCTGACCAACTTTCTTACAGTCCACTGCTACAGTGAATCGGACATTTCATCGATTGAAATCATGACTGGTCTGGTGATGTACAAGAACCAGTTTCTTCTCAAGCGAGACTTCAACTAACGCCAATCCTCTATTGTCCGTGCGCGTCACGCAGCCATCGCGTCGCGAATGCATTGATCGAGAAACCGCTCGAAATCACGGTCGTTTCCGGGATTGGCTACGCAGTGCCCAAACGGTGAATCGAACGGGCGCAATTGCGCGTTCGTCATATGCCGGGCCTCGATTTCGTTGTCGGCCGGTGGGAAGTAGAGATCCTGGGTGCACGGGATGAGAATGGCGCGCGCCGAAATGCTCCGCAACGCCTTCGCGAAATCGCCTTGATAGGCAGAATTCGCGCTGATGTCGCCCTTCTGCCATGTCCGTAGTTTTGCCAGCAGGTTGTTGGCATCCCAGTTCTTGACGTGGTCTTCGCCCCAGTCCGAGAGCAGGTCCTCGATCGTCTCGTAGCCGAGCTTGCGATAGAGGCCATCGCGAAAGAAGGTCTGCGAAAACGCCCATCCCGCGTAAACGCGACCGAACGCATCGAGTCCCCTGGCGGGCGGTGAGGTGTAATTGCCGTTGTTCCAATCCCCATCCGCCAGCAGAGCCGCCTTCACGCCTTCGAGAAAGACGAAATTGTGCGGCGAGGTCTTGGCGGAAGCGCAAAACGGAACAATCGCGCCCACCATATCCGGATATTGCGCAGCCCATTGATAGGCTTGGCAACCGGCCATCGACCACCCGGCAACGAGCGCGATCCGCTTGATGCCAAGGCGTTCGGTCAGAAGCTTGTGCTGGCAGTAAATATTGTCGAACAACGTAACGCCGGGAAATTTCGGGCCGCGCTGCGAGGGTGATGCATTGCTCGGCGAGGTCGAGATGCCATTGCCGAACAGGTTGATCGAAACAACGAAATGCCTTGCCGGGTCGATGGCGCGGCCGGGACCGAAGAAGCCCTCGTTTCGCCCGTGGCTGCCTGTGTAGAATGTCGGCAAAACCACCACGTTGTCGCCTCGTGGGGCGAGATCGCCGTAGGTCTTGTAGGCGAGCTTCGCATCAATCAGAACTTCGCCGGATTGCAGTTCGACGCGACCCAGCTCGAATATCTGGTGGTCGGCAGAAATCATGAAGGCCTCCATCGCTTGGGCAAATGGGCAACGCCGGCTGGCCTGCGAGGCGCGCCGGCGTTGCCTTGGCAGGCCGCTTAATAGAGCCGCAGATATTCCTTCACTTCCCAGTCCGTCACGGTCTGGTGGTAGCGCTCCCACTCGTCCGACTTGTAGGCGATGTAGGACTTCAGCATCGTTGGGCCCAGAACCTTCGACATCAGCTTGTCTTCCGAGAGCCAGGACGTTGCTTCCATCAGGTTGCGCGGCAGGCGGCGGATACCGGCCTGCTTGATCTCGTCTGGCGTCATCGCGTAGAGGTCGCGATCCGTCGGTTTGCCGGGATCGATCTTGTTGGAGATTCCCTCGACGGATGCGGCAAGCGTCACACCGAGCGAGAGATAGACGTTCATGCACATGTCGGCGGCGCGGTTCTCGATGCAATAGCGGCTCTGCGGCAACCGGAACTGCGCCGACCGATTGTTGAAACCGTAGGTGATGTTGGTCGGCGCCCAGGTCACCGTTCCGCCCTCGAACCCGCCGACGCGTGGCACAAGGCCATTGTAGGAATTGACCGTAGGACATGTGATCGCCGTGATTGCCTCGGCATGTGCCAGCAATCCGCCCACGGCATAACGGGATTCATCGGACCAATCGCCGTTCTTGTCCTGGAACAGGTTTGTGTCCGGCTTGTCGAGCGAGCGCAGCGAAAAGTTGATGTGTGCGCCGGAGCGCCAGTCGCCAGTGGTGGGCTTCGGCATGAAGGTCACGAACATGCCGTGCTTCTTGGCCACTTCCTTCAAGACGATGCGGAGGAACACGAGGCGGTCGGCCATTTCCAGAAGATGGGTATAGTGGAAATCGAGCTCGAACTGGGAATAGGCGCCCTCGGCGACCACGTCATGCAGGTTCCATCCCATGCCCTCGAGAATGTCGATCATGTCCTTCAGGAAGGGCATCGAGTCGATGGAGTATTCCACGTCATAGCCGAATGCCTGTCGGCGCGGGCGTAGGCCCGTCGTACTGCGTGGGTCGTTGTCGAACGCCTTGACCGGCTGCCCCTTGTCATCCCAACGCATCACGATGAATTCGGGTTCGATACCGGCATATCCGACATAGCCTGCCTTGGCCGCATCGCGAATTGCGCGCTTCAACACCTGCCGTGAGCAGACGTTGTAAGGCTTATCTTCCCAGAACAGGTCGGCAAAGATGACGGCCATCGTCGTGTCCCACGGGCACACATAGACGGCGTCCAGATCCGGCACCATGACCTGGTCGGAATCGGCCGCGGTCAATTCCGGAACGAATGAAATGGAGTGCACAGCAAACTGCGGGCCCTTGCCGGCGCAGAGCGCCTCGAAATCGCTCATCGGAACCGGCTTGGTCTTTGGGATGCCAAAGAGGTCAATCCAGCATGACAGTACGTATTTAACGCCGGCGTCCTCAAGCCGTTTCCTTACAGCCGCGACTTTCTCCGCGCTGGGCAGCGCGTCCTGAAACGTCTCGGCGTAACGCGGCACTGCGGGGTTGGCATTTTCGGCTTTGGTCAGCACTTGATCTCTCTCCTTATTCGTTCCCCGCGGGGACAAAACGATCTTCGTCTGCATGGGATGTGCGGATGCACCGGCGAGTAACCGTGATTGCGTTTCCGATAATGCTAATCCCTAATGCATACGCTATACGCATAATTACGTCTCGTAAATATGAAATGCGAAGATATATCTCATTTTTGTGCGCATTTCTCAGTACGATCGCTCGGCCGTACGGAATCCCTTTGCCTGTCCGGCCGTGTCGTTGCGCGCGATCGTTGGAAGGACTTCTCTGGAGGTGCGATTTGCGGGCGATGCGGCATCGAACCCGCTTCAGCTTCAGGCTGCGCCTGAGATTACGGATTGTGTCAGGGGCGGCGGCCCTTGCCGGGTTCAATCGACAACAGTCGCGAACCGGGACAAACGCAAAGCATCCGAAGATGCTGCGGTCATTTCGATCGATGTCTACGAAAGCGGCCAGCCGTCCCTTTAGCCGGGAAATCGGCGGGCCTGAGATGCCAAAGGTGCCGTTCGCGGACCAGAGGCCTAGAGTCGTGCGGTGGCGACCATTTCGATCCGCCAGTCCGGATCGAGAAGAACCGCTTGCGTGGTGGCGCGGGCGGGCGGGTTGTCGCCGTCGACCCATTCGGTCCAGGCTGCGTTCATGCCATCGAAATCCGCTCGGTCGGCCAGATAAACCGTGATGCGCAGGATCTTCGACTTGTTGCTCCCGCAATCTGTCAGCAGCAACTCAATGTTCGCGAGAGCTTCCGTGGTCTGTACTTCGATCGAAGTGCCTTTCACATTGTTGGCGATCTGCCCAGCCAGATAAATCGTGTTCCCGTCAACGACGGCCTGGCTGGTTCTCCTGTTGGAACCGTGACGCGTTATGCTCATGACGACCTCTTATGTTGAACAAGGTTCATTCGATTCAGGCGACGATGTTCAGGAACCGATTTCGTGCGACGACATGACTTCGAGCGAACGGACAAGCGCGGAATGGTCGAGGTCCCCATCGCCTCTTGCCTTGCTGCTGTTGAACAACTCCTGGCAGGTTGCGGTGTTCGGCAACGAAACGCCGAGGCTCCGGGCGGTCTCCAGCGCAAGCCCCAGGTCCTTTTGGTGAAGCTTGATTCTGAAGCCCGGATCGAACGTGCGCTTGATCATGCGCTCGCCGTGGACTTCCAGGATGCGCGATGCCGCAAATCCGCCCATTAAGGCTTTGCGCACGGCAGCGGGGTCGCAACCTGCTTTCGACGCCAGCACCAGCGCTTCGCTGACGGCCTCGATATTGAGCGCCACGATGATCTGGTTGGCGACCTTGCACATCTGTCCGGCGCCGTTGTCCTCACCAACCAGCGTAATGTTCTTGCCCATGAATTCGAACAGGGGGAGCGCCCTTTGGTAGGCCGGCTGAGGGCCGCCGACCATGATCGTCAAGGTCGCCGCCTTTGCCCCGACTTCACCACCGGAAACGGGCGCGTCAAGGTAGCTTGCCCCCTTGGCCTCGACTGCTGCCGCAATCGTTTTCGTGGCAATCGGGCTGATCGAGCTCATGTCGATGAGAAGCGACCGCTCGCCTATTCCTTCGATCAGGCCATTTTGCCCGAGCACGACCTTTTCGACGTCCGGCGTGTCCGGCAGCATCGTGATGACCACGTCGCACAGTCGGGCAACTTCAGCCGGCGTGCCTGCAAT
>MKRZ01000078.1:20763-21101 GCA_001897075.1 Mesorhizobium sp. 61-13
AATGGTCCTTGAGGCAGGCCGGCATGCCGGATCTGTTGAGTGTCGTTACGATCGAATGTCCCGCATTCGCCAGATGCGCCGCCATTGGCGCGCCCATCACGCCCAGCCCTATGAATCCAATCTTCACGGCGCGCGCTCCTAATAGCCGATATCGGGCTGGATGGGGTTCATCAGCGGCTGGCCGTCCAGGAACCGTTCCATGTTGCGGAAGAAGAGATCGAGCGTCATTGGAACGTAGGCGTCACCGTCATCGGCCGACACGTGCGGCGTGACGATCAGGTTCCTTGTGTTCCACAACCGGGAGCCCGGTGAGATCGGTTCGGGATCGAAGACGTCGA
>MKRZ01000079.1 GCA_001897075.1 Mesorhizobium sp. 61-13
CCCAGCCACCGTTGAATGCCGAGATAACGACCTCGTGTCCCGCAAGTTGCGCCGTGAGCGCCGGGACATTGTTGACGTCCACCTGCACGGCTTTGACGTTGGCAGCGGTTTCGACCTTTGCCGGGTTACGGACCAGGGCGGTGACCAAGTGGCCGCGCGAAACGGCTTCTTTCAAAAGGGCGGAGCCGACGAAACCGGTGGCGCCGATCAGGGCAATCTTCATTTCATTCTCCTGTGACTTCCGCTTTTCCTCGGCGGGCAAAATGGATATGTTTCGTAATCTGGTTACGATAGGTAACTACATAGTGCGGGAAATTCGTTGGCGGAAGAACGCATGATTTTGTGCCCAGGTTACGTGGAGGGAACTGCATGAACGCCCGGATGAAGGACAGCCAATCGGCGCCGCTGCTGCATTCCTCGGCGGGGTTCGAATACGATGGCAACGGCAGTTGTCCGGTACGCGACGTGCTGGACAGGGTCGGCGACACATGGAGCCTATTGGTCATTATCAACCTTCAGGAAAAGCCGGTCCGCTTCAACGCGCTGAAGCGCGGGATTGAGGGCATTTCCCAGCGCATGCTGACGGTTACGCTGCGTTCGTTGGAGCGCGATGGCTTGATCCGCCGCACCGTGAGGCCGACAACGCCGCCCGAGGTGGAATACGCACTGACCGAGCTCGGCCAGTCGATTGCGGTGCCGATCGGCGCGCTAGGGATGTGGGCGTCGCAAAATCGCGGTCAGATCCGGGCTGCGCGCTCGGCCTTCGATTCTGCCGGCTGACTTGGCAGGAAACGGAATGCGGCGGGCGACGGCCTGTCCGATAGTTGCGGCGACGAAGACAAGGACGCCGCAATGAGCCTCGACCAGACCGTTTCCTCGCTTGACTGGACACGCATCGCAAACGCTCTCGACGAGTTCGGCGTCGCCACCACGGGTCCGCTGCTGAGCCGGGTCGAATGCGAAGCCTTGCGCGATCTCTATGACGGTGACGGGCATTTCCGCAGCCGCATCGTCATGCAGCGGCACGGCTTTGGGTCGGGCGAATACAAGTACTTCGCCAATCCACTGCCCGAGCCCATCGCAAGATTACGGGAAAGCTTTTACGCCCGCCTCGCGCCGCTGGCCAATGAGTGGAACCGGCGCATGGGGGTCGAGCGCCGCTATCCGGCAGAGCTCGACGCCTTCCTTGCCGAATGCCATGCCAGTGGCCAGGAAAAACCAACGCCCCTTCTGTTGCGGTACCGGGCTGGCGACTACAACTGCCTGCACCAGGACGTCTATGGCGCGAACCTCTTTCCCATCCAGCTTGTCATCTTGCTGAGCCAGCCCAGCGTGGAATTCGAGGGCGGTGAGTTGCTGCTGACGGAACAGCGTCCGCGCATGCAATCGCGGGCGGAGGTGGTGCCGCTCGGTATGGGCCACGGTGCGCTGTTCGCCGTCAATGATCGGCCCAAGGCCGGTACCTGCGGCGACTATCGCGTCAAGATGCGCCATGGCGTCAGCCGCATCCGCTCGGGCGAACGTTTCACGACCGGCGTGATCTTTCACGATGCAACGTGAACTGGTAGGAGAACCAAGGCTTTGCGGCGGGATTGCTTGACAACGAGCGGCCCCTCCTTTAGAGCCACGCCAACACCGGGCCGCAACGCCCGGTGGTTTTTATTGTGAATGCCGCGAAGCCGGTCGGAAAGTTGTTCTACACTTTCCAGGTTTCGTTCTACGACGTGTCCCGTGGATCGTCCGTCGCTTAGCGCGGAAGATCCTGTCAGGTCTCGAAAAAGGAGGCCAGAGGAGGGCGCGTTTCCTTCACTCGAAACATGAGGTTTCGGGTGTATTGTTTTGAAAGGGAATGCGATGAGCAAGCGCGAATCCGCGAAATACAAAATCGATCGCCGTCTTGGCGAAAATATCTGGGGCCGTCCGAAGTCCCCGGTCAACAAGCGTGAATATGGCCCCGGCCAGCACGGTCAGCGCCGCAAGGGCAAGCTTTCCGACTTCGGCCTGCAGCTGCGCGCCAAGCAGAAGCTGAAGGGTCACTACGGCGACATTTCGGAAAAGCAGTTCCGCAAGACCTACGAAGAGGCCAACCGCCGCAAGGGCGATACGCCGGAAAACCTGATCGGTCTTCTCGAGTCGCGCCTCGACGCAATCGTCTATCGCGCCAAGTTCGTGCCGACCATTTTCGCGGCCCGCCAGTTCATCAACCACGGCCATGTCAACGTCAACGGTGTTCGCACGAACATCGGTTCGTACCGCTGCAAGCCGGGCGACGTCATCGAGGTGCGCGAGAAGTCGAAGCAGCTCGTGATCGTGCTGGAATCGGTAGCCTTGGCCGAGCGCGATGTGCCGGACTACCTCGAAGTCGACCACAACAAGATGGTCGCCACCTATGCCCGCATTCCGGGCCTGTCGGACGTGCCGTTCGCCGTCCAGATGGAACCGAACCTGGTCGTCGAATTCTATTCGCGCTGATCGGTGTTTCCAAAATATTCGACGAGGCCGCCTTCGGGCGGCCTTTTCGTTTTTAGCAGACTTATTCATTGCCTGACTGCCTGTTTCCCCTCGTCATCCTCGGGCAAGCCTGAGCGTAGCGAAAGGCGCGAGCCGGGGATCCATGCCGTGAGGATTGAGGATGTGGGGTGGCACGGGATCGGGACCTTCTGGACCCTTTGCGCGCTGCCGTTTGGGCACGGCATGGATCCTAGGGTCTCCGCAACGGCCATCGGCCTGCTTCGCCCTAGGATGACGAAGAGATGGGTATGTTTATTCATCGCCACGCCCGGCTAAAGCCGTCTGGCCATTGTCAAAGAACTGACCTCACCTGAGAGGTCGGGAGGACGGGCGGCCGTTCGGTCGCTCGTTTAGTATAGTAGTGCGGCCTTGCGGCCACCCGTCCGGTGGCTTCCCTCAACCAGTGCACCGGCCATGCCGCAGCCCCAGCCTTGAAGGCCGGCAACTGCGGGCAACACTGCGCCCGGTTCGAGGGCCGAACTTAGGGGTTCATCACCCAGCCGCCTACCGCAGACGACCAGCCCGGCACCGACGCCCTCTCCTGATACCCGGTGCGCACCAGGTCTCCCGCAAGGGCGATGGGCTGAGTATGGGGGGAGATGCAGAGGGCGTGGATAAGTGGGGTGCGAGATTTTTGTGGGAAGTGAGCGGGATCAGGGGGTTGGATCGGCTGTGGCTGGCATTTGATCCACATTCGGCCAGCTCGGCGATGCCCCTCTCCCCCTCCCTCTCCCCCTCAGGAGGGGGAGAGGGAGGCGTCAGCGGTGGTGCCAGACACCCCTCATCCGACCTCGCTTCGCTCGGCCACCTTCTCCCACAAGGGGCGAAGGTAGGCCCGCATCGACGCCTCAGCTAATCTCCAACGTTTGCGATTGGCGGAAATGATTGCGCACGCGCCCCCTTCTCCCCTTGTGGGAGAAGGTGGCCGAGCGAAGCGAGGTCGGATGAGGGGTATGGCAAATGATTTGCACTGGCGGTGCGTTGTCGAGCGGCCATGAAAAATCCTTCGCAGCGGCAAGGGTGATGTTGTAAGCCGGTCACAACGCAAAGACAGGCCGAACGACAATGAACATGCAACCCGAACCGATCGCCGACACGGAAGGCGGATATCATCCGCTGTTCAGGGATGCGCCGTCTTCGGTGGAGTTCAACAAGCTGCGCAAGCGCGTGTTGCGGCTGACCCGGCAGGCCATCGAGGATTTCGCCATGGTCAAGCCCGGCGAGCGCTGGCTGGTGGCGCTGTCGGGCGGCAAGGATTCCTACGGGCTGCTCGCCATCCTGCTCGATCTCAAATGGCGCGGGCTTTTGCCGGTCGAGCTGTTGGCCTGCAATCTCGACCAGGGCCAGCCGAACTTTCCCAAGCACATATTGCCGGATTATCTCAACGCCAACGGCATCGCCCACCGTATCGAGTACCAGGATACCTATTCGATCGTGACCGACAAGCTGGCCGAAAACAGCACCTATTGCTCGCTGTGTTCACGGCTGAGGCGCGGTCATCTCTATCGCATTGCCCGCGAGGAAGGGTGCTCGGCGCTGGTGCTGGGACATCACCGCGAGGACATACTCGAAACCTTCTTCATGAACCTGTTCCACGGCGGCCGCCTTGCCGCCATGCCGCCGAAACTGTTGAACGACGACGGCGACGTGATGGTGCTGCGGCCATTGTCCTATTGTGCGGAGAATGATCTGGAACGGTTTGCCTCGAGCATGCAGTTCCCGATCATTCCGTGCGACCTGTGCGGCAGCCAGGACGGGCTTCAGCGCAACATCATGAAGGCAATGCTGGAAGACATCGAAAAGAAGATGCCGGGGCGCAAGGACACGATGATCCGGGCGCTGACCAATGTGCGCCCGTCACACCTGCTCGACCGCAAGCTGTTCGACTTTGCCGGACTGACGCTAAGCGCGGGTTCTGCCGGTTCGGAGTGAACCGGCAGGCCGCTGTCGATCAGACGGGCTTGTTGTGCGGCTGGAACAGCTTGCCGCGTTCCGCGATCAGAACGAACACCAGGCCGGCCAGGGCAACGCCGAAGAAGCCGGCTCCGAGCGGTGTCGTCGTGCCATCGAAAGCCTGGCCAAGCAGCGCGCCGATCAACCCGCCGCCGGCGGTGCCCATGAAGCCAAGCACGGCGGAGGCGGTGCCGGCGACATGGCCGAGCGGTTCCATGGCCAGCGCGTTGAAGTTCGAGCCGATCAGGCCGAACTGGAACATGGCCAGCGCAAAAAGCAGCAGGAACAGCGGGAACGGAATGGTTCCGAACAGCGACAGGACGAACCAGACGGCGCTTACCAGCATGAAGCCGATCAGGGCGCCATGCGACAGCCTGCGCATGCCGAAGCGCCCCACCAGCCGCGAGTTGAGGTAGGACGCAAGCGACATGAAGGCCGCCACTGCAGCGAAGGCTACGGGGAACAATGCGCCGAGTTCATAGATGCCGACATAGATCTGCTGGGCCGAGTTGATGAAGCCGAACAGCGCGCCGAAGATGAAGGTCGAGGCCAGTGTATAGCAAAGCGCCACGCGGTTGGTGAGCACGATGGCAAAGGCCTCGCCGATGGAGCGGACGGTGAAGGGCCGCCGGTCGGCGGGGTTCAGCGTTTCCGGCAGGCGCAGCTTCATCCATAGCGACACGACGATTGCCGCCGCGGCCATGAAGACGAAGATCAGGTGCCATTCGCCGAACAGCATGATGACCTGTCCGGTGCCGGGCGCGATGATGGGCACGATCATGAACACCATCATGACCAACGACATGACTTCGGCCATCTGCCGTCCGCCGAAGACGTCGCGGATGATGGAAACGGTGATGACGCGCGTGGCGGCTGAACCTATTCCGTGGACGAAGCGGAACAGAAGCAGGGCCTCGAAGGTGGGCGCGAAGGCGCCGAGGGAGGCTGCGACTATATAGATGCCGAGGCCGGCCAGCATCGGAGCCTTGCGCCCGAAGCGGTCGGCGAGCGGGCCATAGGCGAGCTGGGCCACCGCAAAGCCCATCAGATAGGCCGAGATCACATATTGGCGATGGTTTTCGCTTTCGACACCGAGGCTGGCGCCGATTTCCTGCAGGCCGGGCAGCATGATGTCGATGGCAAGCGCATTGAGCGCCATCAGCATCGCCATCATGGCGATGAATTCCACCTTGCCCATGCCGAGCAAGCGAGGGGGTGCCGTATTCGCGGTAGCGTCCATTTCATTCACCCGTAAGAGAGCAACAAAGGCGCTGGGGTGGCCAGCGCCTTCAGAAGCAGTCCCGACAGGTGCCGGAACGGCGGAGAGAAAATGAGGTCAGGCGGCGCCTTTGACCTTTATGCCCTTCTCGTCGAAGAAGGTTTGCAGTTCACCTGCCTGGAACATTTCGCGCACGATGTCGCAGCCGCCGACGAACTCGCCCTTGACGTAAAGCTGGGGGATCGTCGGCCAGTTGGAATATTCCTTGATGCCCTGGCGCAGCTCGCTGGAATCGAGCACGTTGATGCCCTTGTAGTCCACGCCCACATAGTCGAGGATCTGCACGACCTGGCCGGAGAAACCGCACTGCGGGAAGCCGGGGGTGCCCTTCATGAACAGCACGACGTCGGTGTTCTTGACTTCGCTGTCGATGTAATCGTTGATGCCGCTCATGGCCAATCCTTTCAGGCCTGTGGGAGCCAGGCCGCAAAACTTTGCTTTCAGATAACCCCGTGTGCGCTTCGAAACAAGGCTTTTGCCGCCCGGTTGCCGAAATGGCGCATCAATTGGCCGTGGTTTGGGCCAAAGCCCCGATCAGTCAGGCGCGCTGGTTTGCAGCGCCAGGGCGTGCAGCACCCCGCCCATGTTGCCGCTGAGCGCATTGTAGACCATCTGGTGCTGCTGCACCCGGCTCTTGCCGCGAAAGCTCTCGGCCACGACTTCGGCGGCGTAATGGTCGCCGTCGCCGGCAAGGTCGCGGATCGTCACCTTGGCGTCAGGAATGCCTTCCTTGATCAGCCGTTCGATGTCGCGCGCGTCCATTGCCATGTCGTATTCCCCGTTCAGGTCCCCATGAAGTTCGGGAACCACGATTCGTGAGCGGTGGTCAGTTCTTCAATGGATATGGCACGCGCCTCGCCAAGTTTCAATTCGCGCCCGCCCGTGGTGCCGATCCACGGCGCGAAGATGCCGAGCTTCTTCTGTTGTGCGCTGAGTTGTTCCCATTCTGCGCCCTGCGGGTCGATGGAAAGGGTAAGCAGGTAGCGGCCCTGATCCTCGCCGAAGAATACGGCGGCGGGGTCGGCTTCGATGAGGCCGGGGATGGTGGCGCCGATGCCGGACGCCATCGCCATTTCGGCCAGTGCTACCGCGAGCCCGCCGTCGGAGAGGTCGTGGCAGGCGGTGACAATGCCCGACGCGATCAGAGAGCGCACATGGTCGCCGACGCGCTTTTCGTGCGCGAGATCGACCGGCGGCGCGCCGCCTTCGGCACGGCCATGGACGTTGCGCAGGAAGATCGATTGGCCAAGATGCGTGCCCCAGCTTGGCGGCGCGCCGACCAGCACGATAATCTCGTTCTCGGCGGCAAAGCCGATGCGGGCCATCTTCGACCAGTCGGCAAGCAGGCCGACGCCGCCGATGGTGGGGGTGGGCAGGATGCCCTGGCCGTTGGTCTCGTTGTAGAGCGAGACGTTGCCGGACACGATCGGGAAGTCGAGTGCGCGGCAGGCTTCGCCGATGCCTTCGATGGCCTTGACAAACTGGCCCATGATTTCGGGCCGCTCGGGATTACCGAAATTGAGGTTGTCGGTAGCGGCGAGGGGCAGCGCGCCGGTGGCGGTGAGGTTGCGCCAGCATTCGGCGACCGCCTGCTTGCCGCCCTCGTAGGGATCGGCCTCGCAGTAGCGGGGCGTGACGTCGGAGGAGAAGGCGAGCCCCTTGGTGGCGTGGCCTTCGACGCGCACGACGCCGGCGTCGCCGCCCGGCCGCTGCAGTGAGTTGCCCTGGATCATGGTGTCGTACTGTTCCCAGACCCAGCGCCGCGACGACAGGTCCGGCCCGCCGAGCAGCGTGATGAGCGCATCGGCGACATCGACCTTGGGCAGTGCGGAGGCGTCGATGGGGGCAGGCTTCTTCGGCTCGACCCATGGGCGATCATATTCGGGCGCTTCGTCGCCGAGTTCCTTGATCGGCAGGTTGGCGACTTCTTCGCCCTGGTGCAGGACGCGGAAACGCAAATCGTCGGTGGTTTTGCCTACGATGGCGAAGTCGAGACCCCACTTGGTGAAGATCGCTTCGGCTTCCGCTTCCTTTTCGGGGCGCAGCACCATGAGCATGCGCTCCTGGCTCTCCGACAGCATCATCTCGTAGGCGGACATGCGTTCTTCGCGCACCGGCACCTTGTCGAGGTCAAGTTCGATGCCGAGATCGCCCTTCGCGCCCATCTCGACGGCGGAGCAGGTGAGACCGGCGGCACCCATGTCCTGGATGGCGATGACAGCGCCTGACGCCATCAGTTCGAGGCAGGCTTCGAGCAGGCATTTTTCGGTGAAGGGGTCGCCGACCTGCACGGTCGGGCGCTTCTCGTCGATCTTGTCGTCGAATTCGGCCGACGCCATGGTCGCGCCGCCGACGCCGTCGCGGCCGGTCTTGGCCCCGAGATAGACGACTGGAAGACCGACGCCCTTGGCCTGCGACAGGAAGATGCCGTCGGTCTTGGCAAGGCCGGCGGCAAAGGCGTTGACGAGGATGTTGCCGTTGTAGCGAGGGTCGAAATTGACCTCGCCGCCGACGGTTGGCACGCCGAAGGAATTGCCGTAGCCGCCGACGCCGGAGACGACGCCTGCCACCAGATGCTTGGTCTTGGGATGATCCGGCGCGCCGAAGCGCAGCGCGTTCATCGCTGCAACGGGGCGCGCGCCCATGGTGAAGACGTCGCGCAGGATGCCGCCGACGCCTGTCGCCGCACCCTGGTAGGGTTCGATGTAGGAGGGGTGGTTGTGGCTCTCCATCTTGAAGACGACGCAGTCGCCGTCGCCGATATCGACCACGCCGGCATTCTCGCCCGGACCCTGGATGACCACGTCGCCCTTGGTAGGCAAGGTGCGCAGCCACTTCTTCGAGGACTTGTACGAGCAGTGCTCGTTCCACATCGCCGAGAAGATGCCGAGCTCGGTGAAGGTCGGCTCGCGCCCGACCAGTCCGAGGATGCGCTGGTATTCGTCCGGTTTCAGGCCGTGCGAGGCAATGAGCTCTGGAGTGATCTGGCGGGTGTTGGAAATGGTCATCGATCTTTCCGTTTGATCCTAGCCTGTCCTAAAGCGGGAAACGCCCCGGTCCGCAAGGACGGCGAGGATGCACAGCACAAGAAAAAGCGCGGTCACGGCCAATGCCGAGAGCGCAACGAACGCAACGCCGTTGGCCTCAACGTCGAGGAACGGGTAGGGCACTTCGCCGGTGATCTGCCCCCTGGCCAGCGCGTAGATCAAGTAGGCGATCGGGTACAACATCCAATAGGGAATATCCGACCAGCGCGTCTTGCCGTCTGCACCGGCAAAGAGCCACCAAAGTACGAACAGGATAGGCGTGACGTAGTGCAACAACACGTCGCAGAGCAGGAGCAGGCCTTCGGGCGCCCAAAGCTGCGCCAGCACGGTGGCGTAGACCAGAAAGACAAGGGTGATCGAGATGGCGGCGCAGGCGCGGACCCTCGGGCCGGCGAAGGCGGGCAGCCATGCGTAGCCGGTGGCCGAAAGCAGCGACAGGTGAACCAGCACCGCGCCGATATTGGTCAGGATGGTGAAGAAGCTGAAATAAAAAGTGACGGAGCCGAACAGGCTGCGCCCTGCTTCCATGGACGCGGGGATGGTGATGCAGAACTGCAGGACAAGGCTGATCACACCTGCGATCAGTCCGAGTATCTGCAGCGTGCGGCCCATCTAGGCGCTTGTGCCGCAGTCGCTGCTGCCGCCCTGCCAGCGGGCAATGTCGGAGCCGATGCGGGCACCGAGCGGCTCGCTCATCAGCGGGCCGAAGACATCGACGCGGCTGGAACTGCCGGTTGCCTGCACGACCAGAAGCGGCTTGCCGCCATAGTGCTTGGCCGGAACCAGCAGGAAGCGGGGCGTGCCGCCGAAATTGTTCAGCTCGTTGGCCATCTGGTAAGACTTGAAGGCCGGGTCCTTACTGGCGATCCAGCATTTGTGGGCGGCAATCGCGACCTGTTCCATGGCGCGCAGGGATGCGCTCTTGCCCGACGACGGCGCGCTGCTGCTTTTCGATCCCGACTGGCAGGATGCGAGCGCAAGCGCTGCAACCGCCAGAACTGCGGAACGGGTAATGAATGATACCTTGGTCATGCGCCCGTCCATCTCGTTTGGGAGGAAGTTTTCGGACACGCGCCACGCCGTGCAGGGCGTGGCGGGTTGATCTGGTTTTACGCGGCAATCCCCAGCGCGCTTTCGAACAAGGCGCGGCCGTCACTGCCGCCGTGCGCGGCCTCGATGAGGTTTTCAGGATGCGGCATCAGGCCAAGGACATTGCCCTTGTCGCTGACGATGCCGGCAATATCGTTGATCGAGCCGTTCGGGTTGGTGCCTTCGGCGTAACGGAACACGACCTGGCCATTGCCCTCGATGCGGGCGAGCGTCTCTGCATCTGCGAAATAGTTGCCGTCATGATGCGCGACGGGGCAGCGGATGATCTGGCCGGGCTGGTAGTTGCGGGTGAAGGTCGTGTTGGCGTTGGCAACCTGAAGCTTGACCTCGCGGCAGACGAACTTCAGCGATGTGTTGCGCATCAGCGCGCCGGGCAAAAGGCCGGATTCGACCAGGATCTGGAAGCCGTTGCACACGCCGATGACCATGACGCCCTTGGCGGCCTTTTCGGCGACGGCCCTAAGTGCCGGCATGCGGGCAGCTATTGCGCCGCAACGCAGGTAGTCGCCGTAGGAAAAGCCGCCGGGGATGACGATGAGATCGACATCGGGGATTTCCGTGTCGGTTTCCCAGACGGTGACCGGCGCCTTGCCGGAAATCTTGGTCAGCGCCGCGATCATGTCGCGGTCACGGTTGAGGCCGGGGAGGAGGACGACGGCTGATTTCATTGGTCGTGATCAAATGGCTTCTGAGCTTCGGCAAGTTCGCGCAGTTCAAGACGACGCTCTATGTGTTCAAGGCGTTCATCGTGACGCGCGAGGATGCCGTAGATGTTGTGGACGTCATTCTGGCTGCTGAGTTGTGAGAGTCGAATCGACACCATCTCCTGACGAATATCACCCTGTCCGTTTTTCAACGCATGGATTTCCTGCTGAATGGACTTCAAAAGCTCATACATCAGTTCATTGGTAACTTCTGCCATGGCGCCCTCAGTACAACCTCAGGTAATCGATACACTATAGTTCTCGATTACCGTGTTGGCGAGGAGCTTGTCGCACATCGCCTTCAGATCGGCTTCGGCCTTGGCCTTGTCGGTCGCGTTGAGTTCGAGGTCAAACACCTTGCCCTGACGCACGGAGCCGACGCTGCCGAAGCCGAGACCACCGAGCGCATGTTCGATGGCCTTGCCTTGCGGGTCGAGGACGCCGTTCTTGAGGGTTACGGTGACGCGGGCCTTGATCACGCTGGGCTCTCTCCGGTTGTCTATCGATCAGTGCGGCTTCGAGCCCTTGGGCGGCTCGGCGGAAGCGACGAGAACCGGTCCGGTGGGACGCGGCGGCTCGTTCTCGTTCATGATGCCGAGGCGGCGCGCGACTTCCTGATAGGCTTCGACCAGCCCGCCCATGTCGCGGCGGAAACGGTCCTTGTCGAGCTTGTCCTGCGTGGCGACGTCCCACAGGCGGCAGCTATCGGGCGAGATCTCGTCGGCGACGACGATGCGCATCATGTCGCCTTCGTAGAGGCGGCCGCATTCCATCTTGAAATCGACGAGTTGGATGCCCACACCGAGGAAGAGGCCGGACAGGAAGTCGTTGACGCGGATGGCGAGCGCCATGATGTCGTCGATTTCCTGCGGGCTCGCCCAACCGAAGGCGGTGATGTGCTCTTCCGAGACCATCGGATCGTCGAGTGCATCGGCCTTGTAGTAGAATTCGATGATCGAGCGCGGCAGCACCGTGCCTTCTTCAAGCCCGAGGCGCTTTGCCAGCGAACCCGCGGCGACATTGCGCACAACGACCTCGAGCGGGATGATCTCGACTTCCTTGATCAACTGCTCGCGCATGTTCAGGCGGCGGATGAAATGGGTCGGGATGCCCATGCGGTTGAGGTGGTTGAAGATGTGCTCGGAAATGCGGTTGTTGAGCACGCCCTTGCCGTCGACGATTTCGTGCTTTTTCTTGTTGAAGGCAGTCGCGTCGTCCTTGAAGAACTGGATCAAGGTGCCCGGCTCGGGTCCTTCATAGAGGATCTTGGCCTTGCCTTCGTAAATGCGGCGACGTGGCTTCATTTTCTTGTGTTTCTCTGGCTCGAGGGGCGGGCGACTGCTACCAGTCCCTTTTTCGCCGCAAAAGCGGCAACCGTGGGGGGCTTTATCGCGGTCTCTAGCGCAAACAGGGCATTTCCTCAATCAGCAAATCGGGGCATTCACCAGTTTCGGCCCCTGTCCGGCGACCGAAATGCCGCACTGCAGCAAACAAACTGACGTATTGACCGGGCGGCGACCTTTTGGTTTGTGCTTCGGCACCACATATTCACCTTCACCGAATCGAAGATCGACCTTGGAGGCACTGGCATGACGAGCATGAAGGACCGGGAGGAAGGGTTCGAACGCAAGTTCGCTCTTGATGAAGAACAGAAGTTCCGTGCTGTTGCCCGCCGCAACAAGCTGCTCGGACTTTGGGCAGCCGAAAAGCTCGGCAAGAGCGGTGCCGATGCCGACGCTTATGCCAAGGAAGTCATCGTTTCCGACATTGAGGAAGCGGGAGACCACGACGTGTTCCGCAAGATACGCAAGGATTTCGATGCCGCCGGCGTTGACCAGTCCGACCACCAGATCCGCCGCACCATGGATGAACTGATGGCGACGGCAGCCGAGCAGGTGAAGAACAGCTAAGGGCCGCACAGGCTTTTGCGCTGGACCAATAGACCGCCCGCTGAACACGGGCGGTTTTTCTTTGCCTTTCCATGCGTTTCCGGCTGAAACTGGATTCTGTCAATGAGGAAATAGCCATGACCCTGAAGGAACGCCTTGCGGCCGACGAACCGCTGATTACCGCATGGTCGGGCGTACCCGATGCGTTGACGGTGGAGATCTTGGCGCGGCAGGGGTTCGACGCTGTCACGCTCGACATGCAGCATGGTGGCCACCACGAAGACAGCGTGCTGCGCTGCATCGCGCCGATACAGGCGGCAGGCAAGCCGGTGATCGTGCGGGTGCCGGTCGGCCGTTTCGACATGGCGAGCCGTGCGCTGGATTTCGGCGCCGAAGCGGTGATCGCGCCAATGGTCAATTCGGTGGCCGATGCCAAGGCGTTTGCCGCGGCGATGAAGTATCCGCCGGTCGGACAGCGCTCCTGGGGGCCGACCTTCGGCTTTCCGCGCTACGGCAAGGGTGACAATCAGGACTGGCTGCGCGAGAGCAACGGGCGCACGCTTTCCTTCGCCATGATCGAGACGCGCGCGGCGCTGGAAGCACTGGACGGCATTCTCGAGACGCCCGGCATCGATGCCATTTTCCTCGGACCCGGTGACTTTTCCATTGCGTGGACGAACGGCGCGACTGTCAATTCCACGCTTGAGGATATGATGGAAACGGTGGCTTCGGTGGCCAAGCGCGCGCTGGAAGCCGGCAAATATGCGGCGATCTATGTCACCGATGCGACGGTTGCCGGGCGATTTGCCAAGATGGGCTATCGCCTGCTGGCAACCGGGCAGGAGCAGCAACTGATCTCGATGGGCGCGGCCAGCCTGCTCGCCAGCCTCAAGAAGTCCATCGGATAAAAATCAAAGCCGCGTCAAGAAATGGGCGAAGGTCATCGACCCTTCCGGCCAGGGACCGTGGCCGGATTCGGCGTTGATATGGCCGGATTCACCTGCATCGATGAACAGCGAACCCCACGCGCCGGCAATGTCTTCCGCGACATCGAAGGCGCAGTAAGGGTCGTTGCGGCTGGCAACCGTGATCGACGGAAACGGCAGCGGATCGCGCGGGTAGGGGCCGAAGGTCATCAGGTGCTTCGGCTTGATCTTCGGATTGGCGACATCTGGTGCGGCAACGAAGAAGGCGCCAGCCACCGGCTTGGCGAATTTGGGGATGGCCTGAATGACGGTGGGCACGCCGAGCGAATGGGCCACGAGGATGACCGGGCGCTCTGCCTCGTTCACCGCCTTGGCAACGGCGTCGGTCCAGTTTTCGCGCACGGGCTTGGACCATTCCGCCTGCTCGACACGCCGCGCCGTTGACAGCTTGGTTTCCCAGCGGCTTTGCCAGTGATCCGGCCCGGAATTGGTGTATCCTGGAACGATCAGAATATCTGCATCTTTAGCTTTCATGGCCCGCATGTAGCGATAGCATGAGTTGGCTGCAATGGTCTCAGTTTGGGCCTGGAAGCCGAAATAGTGAACACGATGTTCGATTTTTGCCGTCTTGTGTGAACGATTGACCTGTTCGATATAGAACCCGAGACAGAAACAGCCGTGCCGGGAGTTTGGTTTTGACGCTGACACGACGCACATTGATCGGCGCCGCAGGGGCTTTGCCTTTGGCAAGCTGGGCGAATGCCGGTCGAACGGAGACACCGATGAGTGAATTGCCATTTTCCGCGACGACGCCGGTCAGTATCGGCCGCGTCGGCTTGCGCGCCCGCGATGCTGAGGGCCTTGCTTCTTATTATCGCGACGTTGTCGGGCTTCAGGAATTGTCCCGCGACGGCGAGACGATCACGCTGGGCGCAGCCGGCCGGCCGCTTTTGGTGCTGGAATCGGACACGGCTGCGAAGCCTGACGATCCGCGCAGTGCCGGACTGTTCCACACCGCATTTCTCTTGCCGGAACGGGCCGACCTCGGCCGCTGGATCAACCATGCGATTGCGCAGAAGATCAGGGTCGAGGGTGCTTCCGACCACATCGTCAGCGAAGCGCTTTACCTGACCGATCCGGAAGGCAACGGCATCGAAATCTATGCCGACCGGCCCAAGGACAAATGGAAGTGGAACGGCTCGCAGGTTGCGATGGCGACCGACCGCATGGACGTGCAGGGCGTGGTCGGTTCGGTGCCGGAAGGTGATGCGGGCTGGCAGGGCGCGCCGGAAAACACGGTGGTCGGCCACGTGCACCTGCGCGTTGGCGACCCGAGCGAGGCAGAAGCCTGGTGGAACAGCGAATTCGGCTTCGACACGGTTGCGAAGTACGGCGCACAGGCTGTGTTCCTGTCGTCGGGTGGTTACCATCACCACATCGGCGCCAACACGTGGCAGAGCGCGGGTGCCGGCAAGCGCGAAAAGGAGCGGACCGGCCTGGCATGGGTCGAGATGCGGTCCTCGGAAGCAGCCGCATCGAGCAAGCAGGACCCCTGGGGCACGGAAATCCGCACCGTTGTGGGCAAGCCGGCCTGATCCCAAAGGCAATCTGATGCAAAAAAGGGCCCGCACGGGCCCTTTTTTATGGCTAGCGATGTGATGGATCAGGCTTCGCCAAACACGCGCCGGAAGATCGTATCGACGTGCTTGGTGTGGTAGCCGAGGTCGAATTTCTCGCGGATCTCGGCTTCGGAAAGCGCTGCCGTCACTTCCTTGTCGGCGAGAAGTTCCTCGAGGAAATCCGCCCCCTGTTCCCAGACCTTCATGGCGTTGCGCTGGACCAGCCGGTAGGAATCCTCGCGGCTGAGCCCGGCCTGGGTGAGAGCGAGCAAGACCCGCTGCGAGTGCACGAGGCCGCGGAACTTGTTCATGTTCTTCAGCATGTTGTCTGGATAAACAAGCAGCTTGTCGATGACGCCGGTGAGGCGGGCGAGCGCGAAGTCGAGCGTGATCGTCGCGTCGGGGCCGATCATGCGCTCGACCGAGGAGTGCGAGATGTCGCGCTCGTGCCAGAGCGCCACGTTCTCCATGGCCGGCATGGCATAGGAACGCACCATGCGGGCAAGACCTGTGAGGTTCTCGGTCAAAACCGGGTTGCGCTTGTGCGGCATCGCCGACGAGCCTTTCTGGCCGGGCGAGAAGTATTCTTCCGCCTCCAGCACCTCGGTGCGCTGGAGATGGCGGATTTCGATGGAAAGCCGCTCGATGGAAGAGGCGATGACGCCGAGCGTGGCGAAGAACATGGCGTGGCGGTCGCGCGGGATGACCTGCGTCGAGACCGGCTCCGGCTTCAGGCCGAGCTTGGCCGCGACGTGTTCTTCGACATAGGGCTCGATGTTGGCGAAGGTGCCGACCGCACCGGAAATGGCGCAGGTGGCGATGTCCTCGCGGGCATGGACGAGGCGCTCGCGGGCACGGGTGAACTCGGCATAGGCTTCGGCCAGCTTGACGCCGAAAGTCGTTGGCTCGGCGTGGATGCCGTGGCTGCGGCCGATGGTGACGGTGTCCTTGTGCTCGAAGGCGCGGCGCTTGAGCGCTGCCAAAAGCGCATCGATGTCGGCAAGCAGGATGTCGGCGGCGCGCGTGAGCTGGACGGCGAAGCAGGTGTCGAGCACGTCGGAAGATGTCATGCCCTGGTGGATGAAACGGGCATCCGGGCCGACGAATTCGGCCAGATGGGTGAGGAAGGCGATGACGTCGTGCTTGGTGACGCGCTCGATCTCGTCGATGCGGGCGACGTCGAATTCAGCCGCACCGCCTTTTTCCCAGATGGTCTTTGCCGCTTCCTTCGGAATGACGCCGAGTTCGGCCAGCGCGTCGCAAGCGTGCGCCTCAATCTCGAACCAGATGCGGAAACGCGTCTCGGGCGACCAGATGGCGACCATTTCCGGCCGGGAATAGCGAGGGATCATGCGCTTTTGTTCCAACGATTGGGAAGGTTGGCCGCGTCCTAACAGAGCGCGGCCAAATGCTCAACGCGTTACCCGCGCAAACCAGAGGCTGGTCAACAGGAGTGCGGCAAAACCGATGGGAAAATAAAGCCGGATGCCGATGACGGCGAACTGGTAAAGCGCGGAAGCGACCGTAAAGAAAAGTTCGATGAACCAGAAATAGGTGAATGCCGCGGCGTGGCGCTCGCCGAGCAGCCAGTAGAACAGGGCGTGCAGGCCGCTGGTGAAGGCGATGGTCGCGGTGAGCAGGCAGACGAACAGGGACGCGAAGGCGACCTCGCGGCCGCGCCCGATCGAAAAAAGCCGGGCCAGATAGAGCGCGACCGGGAATGAAAGCGCGCCGCCGGCGAGGAAGAGCAGCGAGATTTCGCGCACCTGAACCGGCGTTGCCCATTCAGCCAGCAACAGGTTGGTGAGCGCCGACGCCCCGGTGACAAGCCCCCACAGCAAGGCGCCGCCAAACGCTACACTGAGCGACGGCAAAGCCCGCCGCGCGCGATGCGGGGTTGCGTGTTGGGCAATGCCGGATTGGCGCGAGGGCGAAGCGGCCGGCGATGTCGGCTGGCGGTTCACGGTTTTCCGGTCACGGCGATCCAGCGGTAGTCCGGTCCTTCGAAGCCGACGCGGCGCACCGCGATCAGCACGGCATAGCGGGAGAGGCTATCCTTCGAGAAGGTTTGCACCGCACCGATGCTGTAGCCGTTCGGGCAGCCTCGGCTCTGAGGAACCGACTTGTCTTCGTGGAGGAGCTGGGTCTTGCCGTCCGGCGCGCTATCGATGCGCAGGAGGCGAAAGCCGCTGGCCTCGCCAAGGCCATGGCAGCTTTCAGCTTCGCCCATGGACAGGACTTCAAGACGAAATTCGAGCGGCGGGTCGATGGCAGGAAAGACCGGGCGCGGATTGACGGCGATGCGCAAAGGATCGGCGGACAATTCCGTGACCGGGTTAGAGCCGGCGGTGAAGCCGCGATTGGCGGCGAGCTCCTCCTGCTTGACGATTGGCTCGCCTTTTTGACGGGCTTGGTCCCGCGCCGCCTCAAGCGAGGCGGATTCGTCGTCGATACGGACCCTCACCGGGGTACCCTTGATGAAACTGTCGGTCGCGGTGTCGATGTAATAGCGGTTGGCATAGGGAAAGCCTGAGCCATCCTGGACGCCGTATTCCTCGAAGGCAAAGATGCTGCCATCCTGGCTGAAGCCGAGGATTTCCAACTCTGCAACGTCGCCTGCTTGCGCACAGGCGAGGGTGGCGAGTTGAAGGAGCGCGGCGGTGGCCAAAATGGAAAGTGGTCGCATCATTCCTCCAATTTCGGTGCGTGACAAAGAGCGGACCGGCGTTTGCGGGCAATGCAGCCGTCAGCGTGACGACCATACCGGAAAAAGATCGCCCTCGGCAGGTGTCGCGGCATGGATGCCGCGGGCGATAGCACGCGCCATGGTCGCGCCTGCGGCAGCGCCAAGGTCGATGGTCTGCTCTGGCGAGAGCGAGATACCGCTGCGGCCCGTGGCCAGTGCGAAGACGAGATCGCCGTCGAACGGCGTGTGGCTCGGCCAGATGGCGCGGGCAAAGCCGTCATGCGCAGCGACGGCAAGGCGCTTGGCAGCGGCCTTGGTCAGCACGGCATCGGTGGCGATGACGGCAATCGTGGTGCTGGCTCCTTGCGGCTTTTCGTGGAATTTCAGGGCGATCCTGCGGGCATCCTCCGGCATGGGCTGTGGATAGCCCAAACCGCCGAACTCCTCGCCGATTTCGAACGGCGCGGCCCAGAAGTGGCGCGACCGACCGACCGTTATCGAGCCAAGCGCGTTGACTGCAACAAGTGCGCCGATAGTGATGCCGTTCTCAAGCAAGACCGATGCGGAACCGAGGCCGCCCTTTAATCCCGCAACCACAGCGCCTGCGCCCGCGCCATGCGAACCAAGGGCAAAGTCGTTGGCCGCGTTTTGAGCGGCTTCGTAGCCCAGTTCGCGATAGGGCGGGTAGCGGCCCCAATCCTTGTTGCCGCCATTGGCGAGGTCGAAAAGGATTGCGGCAGGAACGATCGGAACGACCTGACCCTGCACGGCAAAGCCGATGCCTTTTTCCCGCAATGCTGCCTGAACGCCGGACGCGGCATCGAGGCCGAAGGCCGAGCCGCCGGATAAAACCACCGCATTGACTGCCTCGACCGTGTTGTGAGGTTCGAGCAGGTCGGTTTCGCGCGTGCCGGGCGCACCGCCGAGAACCTGAACGCTTGCCACGGTGGGCTCGTCGCAGAGGATGGCCGTGACACCGGACTTCAGCCTATCGTCGGCGGAATTACCGACCTTCAGGCCTGCCACATCGGTGATGAGATTTTTAGGGCCGGTGCGAAACATCATTGACCCTCGACAGGGGCGAAACGCTGTCCGTCGAAACGCCATGCCCGATACGGATTTTCACTCATGTCGCCTTTTTCATCGAAGCGGATCGTGCCGATTGCGGTGGCGAAGTCCTGCCCGGTCAGCGCGTCAGACATC
The DNA here is from genome assembly GCA_001897075.1 of Mesorhizobium sp. 61-13. Lineage (GTDB taxonomy): Bacteria > Pseudomonadota > Alphaproteobacteria > Rhizobiales > Rhizobiaceae > Mesorhizobium. The sequence continues at coordinate 18,928 of MKRZ01000079.1, forward strand.
GGCTTGCCGGCAACGGAGGCTGCCTGTGCAAGCTGGACGGCGGCGTAGGCGGGAAGCGCATAACCTTCCGGGATGATACCCGCGGTGGTGAAGGCCTCCAGTACCTTTCCGTCCGCCACGTCGGACCATTCCGGCAAAGCGATCATCAAGGTGCCATTGGCGAACGGCACGGTGTCTTGCGCGGCCCGCAAGGCCTCGCCGCCCGCAAAGACAATGTCGGCATCCAGTTGGCTCGCGTCCCGCGCCATGATGGCGATGTCGGCTCCATCGCCACCGGCGAAGGCATGAGTTGCCCCGGCTTTCTTCAGCCGCCCGACAAGCGCGATCTGGTTGTCCATCTCCGGACGGTACGTGTCTACGAATACCGGCTTGAGTGCCGCCTGTTCGGCAGTGGCGCGGACCGTTTCCGCCATTTCACGTCCGTAAATGGTGCCGTCGTCAACGATGGCGAACAGCTCGTCTTTCCAGAGGCGGGTAAGGATAGTAGCCGCAGCGTTGCGCTCGTCGTCGCCGCGTGGCCCGAGCCGGAAAACCGGCCAGCCTGTCCTGGCGCGGCGGTCGGTCAGGCTCTCGGTCCGCACGCCGACGGTGATGACGGGAATGGCGGCATCCTTCAGGAGAGGCAGTGCCGCTTCGATGGCCTCGGTACAGAGAAAGCCAACGACAACCTGCACGTTCGCCTGTGCGAAAGCGCGTGCGGCGGCGGCCCCGCCTTCAGCCGTGCAGGCATCGTCGACAACGGTGATTTCTGCGCCGGCCGCGCTGGCTGCAAGCCTGGCACCCGACTCGATTTGTTGGCCAAGCAGCGCGGACGTGCCGGACAAGGGCGCGGCGACGCCGATTGACAGCGTCTGGGCATGGGCCATGCCGGCAAGGAAAAGGCTGCCGGCCATCGCCAATATGCCTGCCGTTACGCGCATTCGGACAAAGAACCTTTCAATAGTCGACCGCGCCAAGACCTAAAGGCTGGCGGTCTGGCGCGCAACACGGCAAGTTCATTCTTGTGTGTCAAGCACTTCGCTTGTGGCCCGATGTCATGGGCCATATATAGCGGTAGGTTTCAGGTGGTCGCGACTTTGGAAAATTGCCGGTGCTGAAGAAAAATGACTTGGGCCGCAGGCCTATCGCGACGCGATGGCCAAGTTCGCCGGCCACGTTCATATCGTGACGACTGACGGCCCGGCTGGCCTGCGCGGCGCAACGGTTACCGCTGCCTGTTCCGTATCGGACACGCCACCAATCGTGCTGGTGTGTCTCAACCGCGAGAACCCGAAGAACGAAGCTTTCATCGCCAACGGCAATTTTGCGCTGAACACGCTCGGCGCAAAGCACGAGGCGCTGGCAACTGCCATTTCCGGCCTGACGCGGCTTCCGCTCGAGGAGCGTTTCGCCTTCGGAAACTGGGACAAGATTTCGACCGGGGCTCCGACGCTGGTCGACGCCGTTGCGGTGTTCGATTGCGAATTGGTGGACACCAAGGACCTTGCCACGCACAGGGTGCTGTTTGGCAAGGTGACAGGCCTTCGCATCGGGGATAACCTCAAGCCGCTGATCTATCATGATCGCGGCTATACGCTTCTTTAGGCGCGCATGGCGCGCACGGAGACGAAATGAACGACCTTGCCCCGCGCGCCGCGCCGCGGACGATCGATGAAACGCTCGATCTTCTCAACAGCGCGGATTACGTCGCCGACCGCTCTTTGGCGACCGTTCTTTTCCTGAGCCTGCGCATGAAGCGTCCGCTGTTCCTCGAAGGCGAGGCCGGCGTCGGCAAAACCGAGATCGCCAAGGTGTTGGCGCAGGCGCTGGGGCGAAAGCTGATCCGGCTTCAGTGCTATGAGGGGCTGGATGTTTCGTCTGCCGTCTACGAGTGGAACTATGCCGCGCAGATGATCGAAATCCGCATGGAGGAGGCTTCCGGCAAGGTCGAGCGCTCCGACATGGAGCGCAATGTCTTTTCGGAAAAATACCTGATCCGCCGCCCGGTTCTGGAAGCCTTGACCGGCAAGGCCGGCGCTGCCCCTGTGTTCCTGATCGACGAACTGGACCGGACGGACGAGGCGTTCGAGGCCTTCCTGCTTGAAATCCTGTCCGACTTCCAGGTCACGGTGCCGGAGCTTGGCACGATCAGGGCGGAGGAGCCGCCGCTGGTTATCATCACCACCAACCGCACCCGCGAAATCCATGACGCACTGAAGCGGCGGTGCCTCTATCACTGGGTCGATTACCCGAACGCCGAGCGCGAGCTTGAAATCGTGCGGCGCAAGGTTCCGCAGGCCAACAGCCGGCTTTCCGCCGAAGTCGTGTCCTTCGTGCAGAAATTGCGCGACATCGAACTGTTCAAGGCGCCGGGCGTGGCCGAGACGATCGACTGGGCGGGCGCGCTGACGGAACTCGACAAGGTGGCGCTCGATCCGGAGACAGTTTCCGACACCATCGGCGTGCTGCTGAAATACCAGGACGACATTGCCCGTATCGGACAGGGCGAGGGCCGGCGCATCCTCAACGAGGTGAAGGCCGAGCTTTCGGCGGCGGAGTAAGCGCCGTGCCGATGCTTCCGAGCGAAATGAGAGAGGCGGCGCCCGACGGGCGCATGGCGGACAATATCGTTTATTTCGCGCGCGCATTGCGCAAGGCCGGCTTGCGGGTTGGGCCGGCTTCGGTCAAGGACGCCATCGAGGCTGTGCTAGCGGCGGGCATCGGCAGCCGCGACGACTTCTACTGGACGCTGCATGCGGTTCTGGTGACGCGGCGCGAGGATCACGAGACTTTTGATGAGGCCTTCCGTCTGTTCTGGAAATCGCGCGAGCTGATCGAGAAGATGCTGGCGATGTTTTCGCCCGTCGCACCGGACAAGCGCGAGAAGGCCAAGCCTCGGGCCGCCGAAAGCCGGGTTGCCGATGCGCTGTTCGAAGGCCACCGCAAGCACCAGCCGGTCCAGGAAATGCCCGAGATCGAGGTCGATGCGCGCTTTACCGTATCCGGCAACGAGCTGTTGCGGGGCAAGGATTTCGCCCAGATGAACGCGTCGGAAATGGCTGACGCCAAGCGCGCCATTTCAGAACTGAGGCTGCCGTTCGACCTGGTGCGCACGCGCCGCTTCAAGCCGGATTCGCGCGGTGGCCGGATCGATCCGCGCGCGATGATGCGCATGGCGGCGCGCACCGGCGGGGAATTGGTGCTGCCGAAATTCCGGTCGCCGCGCGAGGTGCATCCGCCGCTGGTGGTGCTGGCCGATATTTCAGGCTCGATGAGCCAGTACACGCGCATTTTCCTGCATTTCCTGCATGCGCTGACCGAGAAGCGCCGGCGCGTCCACGCTTTCGTGTTCGGTACGCGGCTGACCAATTTGACGCGGCAGATGCGGCATCGCGATCCCGATGTCGCGCTGGCCGACTGCTCGGCAGCGGTGAAGGACTGGTCCGGCGGCACGCGCATCGGCGATGCGCTTGGCGATTTCAACCGGCTGTGGTCGCGCCGCGTACTGGGGCAGGGCGCGGTGGTTTTGCTGATCACCGACGGGTTGGAGCGCGACGATGTCGCCGGCCTGTCAGCCGAGATGGAACGGCTGCACAAATCCTGCCGGCGGCTGATATGGTTGAACCCGTTGCTGCGCTTCGACGGTTTCGAGGCCAAGGCGCGGGGCGTGAGGGCGATGCTGCCGCATATCGATGAGTTCCGCGCCGTGCATAATCTCGACGCGCTTGCCGATTTGTGCGCGTCGCTGGACCTGCGCTCGGCCGCTTCGGTCGATCCGCGCCGGTGGATGCGGATCGAGGGCAAGCGCGCCGCGTAGCGATCTGGGAGAAGGACGATGGAAGCCAGCGCCTATATCGATGAAGCCCGCGATCCGCTGATCATCGCGGAAGGCTGGGTGAAGGACGGGCGCGAGGTCGCGCTTGCCACCGTGGTGGAAACGTGGGGTTCTGCGCCGCGCCCGGTGGGCAGTCATCTGGTGATCGACGGCGAAGGCAATTTCCAGGGTTCGGTCTCCGGCGGCTGTGTCGAAGGCGCGGTGGTGACGGAGGCCATCGACGTGATCGGTACAGGCAAGGCAAGGATGCTGGAGTTCGGGGTTGCCGACGAGACGGCATGGCGGGTCGGCCTCTCGTGCGGGGGCAGGATCAGGGTTTATGTCGAGCGGCTGGGCTAGCCAAAATGCTTGGGCACGGGCTGCAAATCGCGTGCCCTGAAGCGTTTTGAGGGGGTGCATTAGTGGACACCAAGATACTGGAGAAATTGAACGCTGAACGGCGCGCACGTCGCGCGGCCATCGTCGTGACCGATATGGGTGATGGCGGCGCGCGACTGATCCGGCAGGGAGATGCGGTGGAAGGCGAGCTGGGCGAGGCGGTTGCGAAGGCGCTGCGTACCGGCAAGTCGGGGCTGGTGGAGATCGATGGGCGCACGCTGTTTCTCAATGCGCATCTGCCCAATCCACGCCTTGTGGTGATAGGGGCCGTCCATATCAGCCAGGCTTTGGGGCCGATGGCGAAGATCGCGGGCTATCCCGTTGAGATCATCGATCCGCGCACTGCCTTTGCAACGCCGGATCGCTTCCCTGAGATCGTCCTGCATGCCGAGTGGCCTGAGGACGTGCTGAAGCGCCAGCCGCTGGATGCCTATACGGCGCTGGCGGCGGTGACGCATGATCCCAAGGTGGACGACATGCCGCTGAAGGCGGCGCTCGATGCGGGCTGCTTCTATGTCGGCGCACTCGGCAGCAGGAAGACGCATGCCAAGCGGGTGGAGCGGCTGTTGGCGATGGGCGTGACTGCCGAGCAGATCGAGAGCATCCATTCGCCGATCGGCATCGATATCGGTGCGGCAAGCCCGGCCGAGATCGCGGTTGCGGTGCTGGCCGAAGTGGTTCGAGCCTACCGCTCGCGCGGTCTCGAGGCAAAAGGGGCGGCGGCATGAAGTTCGGGCCGGTTCCGCTCGATGAGGCCGAAGGCGCAATTCTCGCGCATTCGGGCATGGTTGGGGAAAAGCGCTTCAGGAAGGCGCGCGTGCTGACGGCAGAGGACGTTGCAGACATGCGCGCGGCCGGCATGAGCGAGGTGATCGTTGCCGTGCTGGACGGCGGCGACATCGAGGAAAACGATGCCGCGACCCGGATTACCGAGGCGCTGCGTTTTACCGGTGCGGAGGCGAAGCCGGCAGCGACCGGGCGCGTCAATATTTTTGCCGAGAGGGACGGCTTGTTCGTGGTCGACAAGGCCTTGATCGACGCCGCCAATCGCATCGATCCGGATGTGACGATTGCCACTCTTGCCGAATACGCCCCGGTGATCGCCGGCCAGATGGTGGCGACGGTCAAGATCATTCCCTTCGCGGTTTCCGCTGCGATTATCGATGAGATCGTGCGGCTGGCTAAGGACCGAACAGCCTTTGCCGTTCATGCCTTCAAGCCGCAGACTGTCGGGATTGTTCAGACAACGCTGGCGACGCTCAAGGACAGCGTACTGGACAAGACGCTGAAGGTGACCGAGGCGCGGCTGGCGCGTTCCGGAAGCACCATTTCCGAGGAAAAGCGCACGCCCCACAATGCCGGCGCGGTTGCGAGAGCCATTGGCCAGTTGGCCGACATTAGCGATCTGGTGCTGGTGTTCGGAGCTTCCGCTATGAGCGATCCGGACGACGATGTCATCCCGGCCGCGATCCGCGCTTCCGGCGGCAAGGTGTTCCGTTCCGGCATGCCGGTCGATCCGGGCAATCTTTTTGTGCTGGGCGAGCGCAACGGCAAGCCTGTACTTGGTGCGCCCGGTTGTGCGCGCAGCCCAAAGCCGAACGGTTTCGACTGGGTGCTGGACCGCATATTCTCCGGCATCGGCGTGACCAACAACGATATCGCCGGCATGGGCGTGGGTGGGCTTTTGATGGAAATTCCTTCACGGCCCGAGCCGCGCGAACCGGTTCCGATGCCCCTGCATCCGCAGGTGCATGTGGTGCTTCTGGCGGCGGGCCGCTCCAGCCGCATGGGTGGTCCGAACAAGCTTATGGCGCTGTTCGACGACAAGCCGCTGGTTCGCCGAACGGCCGAGCGCGTCGTGGCGTCGAAGGCCTCCGGCGTGGTCGTGGTTACCGGCCACCAACGCGAACGCGTTCACGAAGCGCTGGCGGGGCTTGGGCTCGATACGGTGGACAATGCGGATTTTGCCGAAGGCCTGTCATCTTCGCTGAAGGCCGGAATGGCAAAGGTACCCGAGACGGCGGCTGGAGCGATGATCGTGCTCGGCGACATGCCGGGCGTTTCGTCCGCCGATATCGACCAGTTGATCGAAGCCTTCCGCAAGGCACGCGGCAAGGCCGTGGTGCGTGCCTCTTATGGCGGCAAGCGTGGCAATCCTGTGATCTTGCCGCGCGCGTTGTTTCCTGCGGTGGCCCAGCTTGAGGGCGATACCGGCGCGCGCCACTTGGTGGAAGCGGGTGACGTTGAGGTCATCGATGTCGAGATCGGACCGGCAGCGGCAGTCGATGTCGATACGCCGGAGGCACTCCAACAAGCCGGTGGCGTTCTGCAAGGATGATGATGGCGTCCATCCGACCGATTTTGCTGGCCGTCTCTTGCGCTTTGCTTTTCACAATTCCTGTTTCGGCCCAGTCACCGACGCTGAAGCCCTATAAGGACGATCTTTTCGCCTATCCGGCCTTGCTTTCATCAGAGCCGAACGATGTTTACCGCGTCGTGGATTATCGCGAACTGCGTGACATCAACGAACGCGACCAGGTGCCGGAGCGCAGGGTGCGGGCGAACTACGTTTCGACCGGCGTGCGCAAGATGCAAAAAGATCTGGCGCTGAATACGGATGCCGGCACGGTTCGCCATGTTGCCGTGGGCAGTACTGAGGGTGCGAGCGTGATCGTGCTCTACCTGCACGGGCAGGGCGGCAGCCGCAAGCAGGGCGTGGATGACTTCACCTTCGGCGGCAATTTCAACCGGCTGAAGAACCTGATGGCGGAGAATGGCGGCCTTTATCTGTCGCCCGATTTCTCAGATTTTGGCGAAAAGGGAGCTGCCGAGATCGCGGCGCTCATAGGGTACTATGGCCAGCGCTCGCCCAATGCGCCCATCATTGTTGCCTGCGGTTCGATGGGTGGAGCGCTGTGCTGGAAGCTGGCGGAACGCAAGGACACCGGCGCGGAAATCGACGGGCTCGTTCTGCTTGGTTCGCTTTGGGACGAGGGGTTTTATGCAAGTCCTGCCTTCAAGCGGCGCGTGCCGGTGTTTTTCGGGCAAGGCAGCAAGGACCCCGTTTTCCCGGTCGAACAGCAGGAGGCTTTTTTCCGCTCCATCCTTGCCAAGTCGAAAGCCTATCCCACCCGCTTCGTGCGGTTTGAAACGGGTACGCACGGAACGCCGATCCGCATGACCGATTGGAGGGACACTCTCAACTGGATACTCAGTCGGTGAAAACCGGCAGCTTGAATGAACAGCACGTCAGGGCGCTGTATTGTAGTCGACCACCGTTTCCGGGTTGATCTCGCCGTCATAGGAAGCATCGACGTCGAACTGCACGAGCGCAAACGTGCCGTTGCGGAAAAGCCAGGTCCCCGATGATGATGCGTCGCCCACGCCGCGCCACTTGGCGTGCGAGGTGATGGTGTGGCTGGCTTCGTCGTAGCCGGAATTGACCAGCCGGTCGTCTGTGCGGAAGCCGATGACGTTGACCGCTTCCAGCTTGCCGTCGCTGTTGTTGTTCTCGTAGTGGATGTCCAATTCGGGCGAAGCGAACTGCAACTGCTTCACCCCGTCGACATCGCTTGAGACATAGTAGACGGTGTCTTCATTGTAGGCAGCCATCGAACAGAAGAAGCGGAACAGCCGGATTTCGCTTTCATTGGAGTTTTCGTCGGGCTTGTAGCGAATGGCATAGCTGTCAGGTTCACCTATCGGATCGCCGCCCGGACGGGTCTGGTCGCATTGCTTGCCATAGCTGGCCGAAAACAGCTCCTTTGCCTGTTCGAGTGCCGCATCCTTCTGGGGTGGCAGCGGACCGTCGCCGCAGCTTGCAGGAACGGCATTTTCCAAGGTTTCGTTGGTGGGCTTGAGCGCGCCCCTGTCGATGCGGATCGGCGTAAATGGAGGTTCCTGCGCAGCCGCGTTGAGTTGCCTCAGCGTGTAGCAGCCGGCAAAGACCTTCTCGCTGCCATCCGTTCCGGTGGCGCGAATGGCCACGGGAACGCTGAAAAAGACGCTGCCTGCTGCACCTTCCTCGCTGACCGAACCGGTCGCGGCCTCGACGGAGGCTGTGCCTTCGAAGCCCTTGGCAAATGTTTCAAAGTCCTTGGCGGGCTTGGCATCGCCGAAATAGTCCCAGGCGCGGGCATATTCCTGGCGGTTGATGGCGTTGTAGAGCGATTGGACCAAAGCGGCGGGATCGGAGCGGTTGTCCAGGTAAGGCGCTTCCGCCGCCACAGCCGACACGGTAAGTACCCCAGACAAGGCAAAAGCAAGCGTCGGGGCGAGGACGTCTTTCATCGGCGAATCTCCTGACGGCGACTTTCCGAATCTTATTGCCGAATGCGGCGCGCTCAAGACGGCAGACACGCTTGAAAATCCTGCGCGGAAGGCGCTATCTCCGCGCGCGGCGGTCCCCGAAGCTTTTGGAGAAATATTTTGGCGATTTCTATGTATGACGTGTCCGTGCCGGTGTTTGCCGCGCGGTTGAGGGCGCTGTCGGGCGTGCTGGAAGCGGCCGAAAAGAATGCGGCCGAACGCAAGATTGATCCCAGCACCTTCCTGACCGCACGCCTTGCGCCCGATATGTTCACGCTGGCGAGGCAGGTTCAGATTACTACCGACCACGCCAAGGGCGCGCCGTCACGCCTAGCTGGCCGCGATGTGCCGAAATACGACGACAACGAGGCAAGCTTTGCCGAGTTGCAGACCCGCATCGCCAAGGTGGGCGAACACCTGTCGACCTTTTCGGCGGCCGACATCGAAGGTTCGGAAGACAGGATTATCGAACTCAAGGTTGGTGGCCGCGAGCTTTCGATGAGCGGCAGCCAGTACCTGCTCAATTTCGCCATGCCGAATTTCTATTTCCACCTGACCACCGCCTACGGCATCTTGCGCCACAATGGCGTGCCGCTGGGCAAGATCATGTTCCTGGGTGGAAGGTGAACCTCAGCGAAGCGCCATTTCGCGTGCGACGCGAGGAAAGTCGGCGGGCTTGATGCCGATATCGGCGCGGTCGGCGTTGCTCATCGAGTTGAGCAGCGCAAGCGCCGCGCGATAGCGCACTTGCTCTTGCGGGCGGGGACGGGCGAACAGTTCTGTATAGAACCCCATATCAGGCTCCTGATTTGTCCTCCCGAGGCCTGAATATAGGTGATTCATGACATTTGTGCAGTGCAGCATGCGCATGGCTGCCATGTCGTGCTTCTTTTTTGCGAAAATCCCGGCGGGAGATGAAACCGAAGACGGATCGGCTGCGTATAGTCGAAGCCGGCTGTAGCCGGTTTTCCTCGCCATCTGGCGCATTCCGGGCTGCACGAGAGTGTAGCCCGGCTTTTTGCGGGCCAATGGCATAGCCGGTAAATTCCTCACGAACGCGGGCATTCATTCTTAACCCAGCGATCCTATGCTTTTCGCCGTCGGGATACTTGCTCGAGCGGGGAGGCTGAAATCGGTACTGGCGTAAAGCGTGATTTCGCTTCGTTGCTCGACGATCTGTTCGTCGCTTCCGAAAGCGAGGAAGAGACTGCGCCCAAGCCGTCGGTTGCGTTCGATTACCTTGCTGTTGTCGATGAACTGCATTCCGGCCGGATCAAGGTTTCAGAGGAAGCGCTGGCGGCGCAGTACCGGGAAAGCGGGCACGACCTTGCTGCCGAATTTGCCGCCTTGCTGGACCAGGCCAGAATTGCGCTGGCGGGTGAAACACCGAACCAGCAGGAAAAACTGCCGCCTATAGATCCTGAATCGATTGCCGCCGAGCTTGGCCTTGGCCAACCGGGTGCCGACTACGGACAGTTGCGCCGCAGCTTCGCCTTTGCCAATCACCCCGACCGGGTTCCGCAGCATTTGCGCCAAAGGGCGATGATCCGCATGCAGGTTGCGAACATGCTGATCGACGAGGCCAAGCGCAAGGCGACGGCTGGTCGGCGCAAGTAAACTTTTCGTATTTTGATGAACGGATAGGACGGGCTTGGACCGTCCGCGCGATTTGCCTATGTTATGGGGCATCCAGAGGCGCGACCGCGCCGGATTTTCCGATGGAGTTGTTCATGAAATTAAGCCGCCTCGGCCGGACGGACCTGGCCGTGTCGAAAATCTGTCTCGGTTCGATGACCTGGGGCCAGCAGAATACGGAAGCCGAGGGCCATGCACAGATGGATCTGGCCTTTGAACGCGGCGTGAACTTCATCGATACCGCAGAGCTTTATCCGATACCGCCGAAGGCCGAGACACAGGGCAGGACCGAGCGAACGATCGGCACCTGGCTGAAGGCCAAGGGCACCCGCGACAAGATTGTGCTGGCCTCCAAGGTGGTGGGCCGGACGGCCAACGGGTGGTTTCGCGACGGACGACCCTCGAGGCTGGTTCGCGCCGACATTTTCGACGCGGTGGAAAAATCACTGGCCAGGCTGGGGACCGACTACATTGATCTCTACCAGATACATTGGCCGGACCGGGAGGTGCCGTGGGGATCGAACCCAACCCGCGTCGGCGTTCAATCTCAGGCCGGCAAGGCGGATCGCGGCACGCCGATTGCAGAAACGCTGGCGGTGTTTGACGAACTGGTAAAGCAGGGCAAGATCAGGCACTTCGGCCTGTCGAACGAGAGTTCGTGGGGCGTAATGAAGTTCCTTGCCGAGGCCGACAAAGGCATTGGTCCGCGCCCGGTGTCGCTGCAGAACGCCTACAATTTTCTCAACCGGACATTCGAGGTCAATCTGGCCGAAGTGTGCGCTTTCGAAGAGGTGTCGCTGCTTGCCTATTCACCGCTGGGGCAGGGCTATCTGACGGGCAAGTACGACCACGGCGCGCGGCCGGCAGGATCACGCTCCCAGCTTTTCAATCGTGGGCAGCGCTATGAGACGCCGAACGCGGCGGCGGTCCAGCTCGAGTACAACGAGCTGGCGCGCTCGTTCGGCCTGGAGCCGGCACTGTTTGCCAATGCCTATGTCTCGTCCCGGCCATTCGTGGCGTCCAACATCATTGGCGCAACGGCAATCTGGCAACTGGAGATGGCGCTGTCTTCGGTCGATGTGACATGGACAGATGAGATGCAGAAAGCCGTCGATGCAATTCATCAGCGTGTCGGCAATCCGTGTCCTTGACGCGGTTGCGGCGCTGAATGGTGTGAGGGGAGAGACCATGGGATTTTCAGTCGATGCAGTGCGCGGCCGGTTTCCGGCGCTGAACCTTGCCGACAAGGGCAAGAGACGGATTTACCTGGACAATCCGGCCGGCACGCAGGTGCCGCAGGTGGTTGCAGACGCCGTAGCGCGCTGCCTTTTGACCACCAATGCCAATCTCGGCGGCTATTTCGAGACGACCGTGGCGGCAGGCAAGGTCGTTGATGACGCGCATCAGGCGACGGCCGATTTCCTCGGCGCTTCGACGCCGGAGGAGATCATCATCGGCGCCAACATGACGACGCTGACCTACCATATGTCGCGCACGCTCGGCCGCGATTTCAAGGCGGGCGACGAGATCGTGCTGACCCGCATGGACCACGAAGGCAACGTGTCGCCCTGGCTGCAACTGGCGGAAGATCGCGGGCTGACGGTGCGCTGGGTGCCTTTCGACCAGCAAAGCTGGCAGGTCGAGGAGCAGGCGCTGGCAGCCGTGCTGAGCGACAGGACAAGGCTGGTGGCGCTGAACTACGCCTCGAACCTGACCGGCTCGATCAACAACGTGAAGGCGCTGACGCGGCTGGCGAAGCAGGCAGGCGCGCTGGTTTATGTCGATGCGGTGCAGTTTGCGCCGCACGGACTGGTCGATGTGCAGGACATTGGCTGCGACTTCCTCGCCTGCTCGGCCTACAAATTCTTCGGACCGCATCTCGGCGTCCTGTGGGGAAGGCACGATGTGATCGACGCGCTGACGCCCTACAAGTGCCGCTGTTCGTCTAACGGCCTGCCGGAGCGGTTCGAGACCGGGACGCCGCAGGTTGAACTGCTGGCCGGACTTTCGGCGGCGGTCGGTTATTTCGAGGAACTGGGCGCATCGGTGGGTGAGAAGGGTACGCGTCGCGCGAAGATCGCGGCGGCCTACAAGGCGTCGATTGCTTACGAGAACCCGCTGGCGCAGAAGCTGATCGACGGGCTGTCGGATATTGCCGGCCTGACCGTCCAAGGCATCACCGATCCGGCACGGCTTAAGCATCGTGTACCGACGGTGTCGTTCACGGTGGACGGCATTTCGCCGGAGAGCATTGTGCGGCAGATGAATGCCGAGAACATCTTCCTCTGGTCAGGCCACAACTACGCTTGGGAAGTTGTGCACCAGCTCGGCATACCGGCGGACGATGGCGTCGTGCGCATCGGTATAGCTCACTACAACACGGCCGGCGAGATCGACGAGACGCTGGAAAGCGTGTACCGGACCATCGCCATGCTGCGCCAGCAGCGCTAGGTTTTGGCCCTAGGCAGGGCCTTTCACCTTGCTGCCGAAGCCGGTCAGGAACGCGGTGAGGTTGTCGCCGAGCGCATCGCAAAGGTAACCGCCTTCCTGCACGATAACCGTCGGCAACCCAAGGCCGGCGATGGCTTCGCCGATGCGGGCAAAGCCCGGCGTTGAGACGGATAGCCCGCCGAAGGGGTCGCCTTCGAAGGCATCGAGGCCGAGCGCGACCACAAGCGCCTCGGGTGCAAAGGCGCGGATGCGCTGGAAGGCGGCGTCGAGCGCTTGCAGGAATACGGCGTCGCCGGATTTGCGCGGCAAGGGCAGGTTGAGATTATAGCCGAGGCCCGGGCCTTCGCCGCGCTCGTCGGCATAGCCCCAGAAGAACGGATAGAAGCGCACCGGGTCGGCGTGAAGCGAGACGGTAAGCACATCCGGGCGCGCGTAGAAAATGCCTTGGGTGCCGTTGCCGTGGTGCAGGTCGACATCGAGGATGGCGACGCGAGCGGCATTTTTGCGCAGCACCTGCGCGGCAATCGCCGAATTGTTGAAGAAGCAGAAGCCGCCGGCGACATCGGCAAAGGCGTGGTGACCGGGCGGGCGGCAAAGCGCATAGGCAGCTGGTTGGCCGGACAGCACCGCCTCGGCGGTTTCGACAGCGCTCCAGGCGCTCCACAGCGCACTTTCCCAGGTTCCGGCAGAGATTGGGCAGGCGGTGTCGGCCATGTGATAGCCGGCCTGGCCGACAGCGGAGGCGGGATACGAGCCGCCGCGCGCAATCGGGTGGATATTGGGAATGACTTCAGCGGACGCACCTTCGATGCGCTGCCAACGCTCGAAAATGTGCTCGAGGAAATCGAGATATTCCGGCGTGTGGATTGCCGCCACGGGTCCGAAGCCGTGGTTGCGCGGGCGCTCGATGGAGCAGCCGGCTGCTTTGGCACCGGCGAGCAGGCGTTCGACGCGCTCCGGCTGCTCAGGATTGGGTTGCGGCGCGCCGCTGGAGAGGAAGGCCTTCGGGTCATGGCGCTTTTGCTCTGCAGCGTAGAAGGCTTTCATGCGTTTTCCTCGTCGTCTTCGCTGCCGGCAAATGCCAGGAGGGCGTCGTCCATGAAGTTGTAGACGTGGTCGTCGTCCCGCTCCATGCCGATGCGTTGGTAGAAGCGCTGCGCGGTGACGTTGGCGAGGTCCACCTGAAGCTCGATGTAGGCACCGCCCTGACCGACAACCTCGCGCGCCAGACGGCGCAGAAGCCTTTTGCCGAGGTTCATGCCGCGGAAGCGTTCGGCTACGAACAGGTCCTGTACATAGGCTCCGGGCTTGCCTCGCCAAGTCGAATAGATAGGGAAATACAGGCACATACCGGCGAATTCTGAATCGATTTCCACGATCAGGGTCGAAAAGCGCGGCTGCGCGCCAAAGCCGTCGCGACGAATGTCGTCAACGGTACTGGTAATCTTGTGCGGCTTACCGATGGTGTGGCCTATGCCGAGCAACGCGGCGTGGATCGCCTCGGCGTCCTCGATCTGGGCAGGGCGTATCGTGAAGCGCTCAGCCATTGACGGGCAGGTCGAGTTCGCGGGCGAGGACGGCAAGCGAGTCACCGAGGATGGCGACCATCTCGCCGACCTGCACGGCGGTGATGATGAGCGGCGGTGCGAGGATGAAATTGTCAACCTCGACGCCGTCGCCCCGGATACGGCGCGAATAGATGATCAGGCCACGCTCATAGGCGAGGTCGAGCAGCCGCTGGTTGGCGTTGAGCTTCTTGGGAAGCGGCGCGAAGGTGATGGGATCGGCCACCATGTCGGCACCGATCAGCAGGCCCTTGCCGCGAATGCCGGCGATGAAGGGGAAACGCTGGGCAAGGCCGTGAAGTTCGGCAACCAGAAGATCGCCCATGGCGGCGGCGTTGGCCTCACAGCCCAGCCGTTCCATTTCGGAAAGCACGGCGACGCCGGCTGCACAGGCAAGCGGATTGCCGGCATAGGTGTAGCCATGCTGGAAGCCGCCCATGTCGAGGACGGGCGTTACAACGCGCCGCGATGCAGCCATTGCGCCAAGCGGTGCGTAGCCTGAGCCGATACCCTTGGACATGGTTATGATATCGGGCCGGCAGTCCCAGTGGTCGCCGCCGAGATAGCGGCCGGTACGCGCAGCGCCCGACATCACTTCGTCATGGATGAGCAGGATGCCGTATTTGTCGCAAATCTCGCGGATGCGGGCGAAATAGCTGTCCGGCGGGACAAGCGCCGCCGTGGCAGCGCCGCCGATTGGTTCCATGATGAAGGCGACGACGCTTTCTGGCCCTTCGGCAAGGATTTTCTCCTCCAGCATGTCGGCGTAGCGCAGCCCGCGCTGTTCCATCGAAAGGTTGTCGTGGTCGCGATAGGCGGTCGGTGCCGGGATCGCCGGCATCGGCTGGATCTGCGGGGAAAAGGTTTCGGTCAAGGCGAGGTCGCCGGTGACGCCGAGCGCGCCCATTGTGCCGCCATGATAGGATGGAAAGCGGCAGATAACCTTCCAGCGCTTAGGCTGGCCGGTCGCGACAGCCCATTGGCGCGCGAGCTTTATCGCCGATTCCACAGCTTCCGAGCCGCCGGAGACGAAGAAGATGCGGTCGAGATCGCCCGGCATTTTCTCGGCAAGACGTCGCGCCAATTCCTCGGCCGGCTCGTTTTCGAAATGCAGGCGATAGGCGAAGGTGGTCTTGTCCATCTGCCGCTGCATCGCTTCGATAACGGTTCGGTTGCCGTGGCCGATGTTGGAAACCATCGGACCGCTGGAACCATCGATGAAGCGGCGGCCATCCTGCGTCCAGAAGTAGATGCCCTCGGCACGGTCAACGAGCGGCCGGCGCAGTCGTGTCACGTAGAAGAGATGCGACGGCGCGCGCGCTGCTTCAGTCGAGGTGGAAGGTTTTGCTGCTTGCGACATGAAAAGACTCTACTTTCCGAGATAGCGATCCAGGACGTTTCTGGTGACACGTTCGACCATCGCGTCACCCCTGAGTAGGCCTGCCACCCATTCGCAACTGCCGGCATGGAAGACTTCGCCCTTGCCGCGCGGGAAATTGACGATCATGCCGTTGCCGCGCTTGACCTTGTCCAGATTGGCATCGCTGGCGCTGCCGAACAATGTTTCGGCGGAAAAGCGCCCGTCTTCATCGCCAAGGAACTGGTCTTCGGCGGCAATGTCTGCGCTTTCCTCGACCTGGCTTGCCATGCCGAGGGCAAGGATTTGCAGACCGTCGGGTGCGCCGCTGGTGGCGGTGGGGTAGGGTAGGCCGCCACGAACTTCATGCTCGAGGCCGTCCACTTCATAGCCGAAGACATGGCTTTGCGCGCCAAGCACATCGCCATAGTAGATGCCGGTTCCGGCGAAGGCCCAGTGTTCCGGACGGTAGACGGGAAAGCCGCGCGCGCCGCGCGGCGCGCAACCGCCCCAACCGGCATAGATGCCGCGTGTCGCGTTGAGACCGAAAGTCTCTGCACCCGGCCTGCCGATTTCAGGGGCTTCCCATGAATTGGTGGCGCGGGCGACATCGCCATTTCTGTAGAAGGGGTCCTCGGCGCGGGCGCGGTATTTGTAGCAGACCTGACGCCGGCCCTGGTCTTCAAGGCGCGTCTGCCACATGAAGTTGCCCGCAAAGCGCGCGGCGTGGCCGCCATGTTCGACATAGTTGTCGACGGCGTCGCGCATTTCCCATGTCCAGTATTCGTCATGGCCAACGAAGACTATGCAATCGTAGCCGTCGAGGATTTCAGGGCCGAAATGCAGGTCGTGCTGGCTGGCGAGATCAACTGCGTAGCCGGCGCGTTCGGCGAAGCGGAAAAAGTGGCTGTCGTAGCTTGCCCAGCCGGATGAGGTGTATTTCTTCGAATGGCCTGTCGCGTAGGCCCATTCCATATGCGGATATCGCGGCACGGTCCTAGGCGGCATCGCGACCTCCAGCGGCACGCGCGGCGCGTCCGGTGGCAAGGTCACGAAACCGCGGCACCACGGGCGCTGTGTCGAAACCATGCAGGCATATTGGTCGCGATTTGGACCGGTGATGCCCTGATAGTGGTTGGAGCCACCCCACGTATTGTAGGCAAGCCATGTTCCGGTCGCGGCTACCTGAAGAATGCGGCCGGGTTTTTTGCCGGGGTTTGGCGCGACGATGAAGAGGTGCTGGCACCGGATCGGTTGGCCGTCGCGGCCCTCGGCCGTCAGCGTTGCCCGATAGGCGCCGGAGGGCCAGTCGCTGTCGATCTTGACCTCGTAGCTGCTTTCCCAGCCGCAACCATCGACCGAGCATTGATCCGGCGTATCATGCCAGCGCGCAGCAATCTTTCCGGCTTTGAAAACCGCTGCTTCGTCGCCGCCGTCGCGAACGATCTCAAGACTGAATTGCGGCGCGGTCGAGCTGACGAAAAGTGCCACTGTCTCGCCGTTGCGATAGGAAAAGCGGTCGCTGTAGCACCAGATTTCGCCGCGTTCTCCATCCATGCCCGGCCATTCGTAGGTATGACCCCGCACGGCGATGCGGCGCTGTTCCGGCGTCAGTCCAAAATCCGGGAACTCGGTCGGCAGGTTGCTCATAGAGGCCTTTGCGGGAACTTGCAGCGCCATTTCAGCCACCCGTTTGCCCGCCGTCAAATGGAAACCGTCGGGCCAGGGATTTTGGCTTGCCGGTTGCTTCCAATGAGCGGGTTGGCCTTTTGGCCGAAACGCTTTATCCAACGTGGAGGCAACTGTTCGCCGCCGGAGACGCCATGCTGAGAGTGCAGAAGGTCAAGGTCGACGACATCTATGTGCCGACAGCGCGGCGCAAGACGTTGCATCCTGAAACGGTCAGGCACCTTGCCGAGGATATCCTCGAAAACGGCATGAAAACGCCGATCCAGGTCCGCAACGACGGCAAGCGCTATATCCTTGTCGAAGGCTTGCACCGGCTGGAAGCGGCGAAGTGGCTCGGCGAAACCGAAATCGATGCCTATCTGGTGCAGGCAAAGCGGCATTAGATTCGCGCTGGCGGGCTGACGCTGGCGATTTGCGTCCAAATAGCAAAAGCAGGTGCTGTTTGATCGCACGCAACGACGGCGCTCAATGGCGCGGCCAATGTCGAGCCCATCACAGACGGATTGCGGTGATGGTGCCGAAACTGGATAGCAAGATGAGCATGGATGAATTGATGCGGAGATGGCCGGCAACGGTTCATGTCGCCATCAGCCATCGCCTGCTGTGCGTGGGGTGCCCGATCGGGCCGTTCCACACCATCGCCGATGCGGCTCGTGAACACGGGCTGGACGAGGCGATGCTGCGCCGTGAATTCGAGGCGGCGATTGCTTCCGAAGACAGGCATCGCGCGAAGCTGGCGAGCTAGCTTTTGTCGACACGTCCCTCGGCGAGCAGCAGAAGGCGGTGCGGCTCGACCACGGTTACGCGCTGGCGTCCGCTTTTGACGAGGCCTCGTTCTTCCCATGCCGTGAGCAGGCGGCTGACAGTGTGCAGCGTCGTGCCGGTCATTTCCGCGATGTCCTGACGCGAGATCGGGAAATCGATCAGCAAGCCGTCCTCGGTCTTTTTGCCGGTCTGGTTGGCGAGGCGAAGCACCGTGTTGGCGACGCGCTGCTCGACCTGTTCGGTCGACATTTCAACGAAGCGCGTCTGCGCATCGTTGAGGCGGGCGCCGACGGTGTTGTAGGTGCCTGTACCGAAGCTCGGAAACCGCGCGGCGAACTCCGACCAGAGCTGGCCCGGCCAGGCGAGAACGACACAATCGACAACTGCGATGGCGTTGGCCGGATAGGTCT
>MKRZ01000080.1:0-1898 GCA_001897075.1 Mesorhizobium sp. 61-13
ATGGCTCTATACGGTGGTGTTCGACGGCCCGGAAATCTGGGGCGAGGGCGCCGACCCAACGCTTACGGTGTCGATAGACGCTTGGGAGAGCTATCTTGAGCCGGCGTGACGAGAGCGGCTTTGCGCCCGAGGCAAGAGTTTTCGACGAACCCTGGCAGGCGCAAGCGTTTGCCATGACGGTGGCGCTGCATGAGAAGGGCCTGTTTACGTGGGGCGAATGGGCCGAGGTGCTGTCTGGCGAGGTCAAGAAGCCGGGCGCTGCAGCAGACGGCCACGACTATTACGAGCATTGGCTGGCGGCACTGGAAAAGCTGCTGGCGGCAAAGGGCTTCGCTGCCACCAGTGACGTCGATGCCTATGCGGCGGCCTGGGAACGTGCCGCGCACGCCACGCCGCATGGCAAGCCGATCCTGCTGGAGAATGATCCGGAACGCCATGCGCCTGCCTGATCGGCGCGTGGTTTTTTTTGCGCAAATATGTTCCTATTTTGTTCTTGATTTGGCGGTGTTGTGCCATTAGGTTGCAATTCGTCAGAAGGGCAAAGCCCTTGCCCTTCGACACCGAATCCTGTCTCACGATTGCATGGAATTCTCTCCGCAACAGGATGATGCGCTAAAGGCAGTCGCGAAGTGGCTGAAGGCCGGAAAGCCGCAGCTTTTCCGCCTGTTCGGCTATGCCGGCACCGGCAAGACGACGCTTGCGCGCTACTTCGCGGAACATGTCGATGGGCAGGTGCAGTTCGCGGCCTTTACCGGCAAGGCGGCGCAGGTGCTGCGCTCGAAGGGCGCGATCAACGCGCGTACCATCCACTCGCTGATCTACCGTCCGCGCGGCGAGGAAGCCGTCGAGGACGAGACGACAGGCAAGACGTCGATGTCGCCGACATTCTCGCTGAACCGGCAAAGTCCGATTTCCAAGGCGGCGCTGGTCATCATCGACGAATGCTCGATGGTGGACGAACAGCTTGGCCGCGACCTGATGAGCTTTGGCACGCCGATCCTGGTGCTGGGCGATCCGGGGCAGTTGCCACCGATTTCGGGCGGCGGGTTCTTCACCGACCATGAGCCGGATTTCCTGCTCACCGAAATCCACAGGCAGGCGCGCGACAACCCGATCATCCGGCTGGCGCTCGACGTGCGGGAGGGTCGCGAGTTTCTGCAGGGGGATTATGGCGCGGCCCAGGTGATCGGCAAGGAAGGCGTGACCCAGGAGTTGGTCCTGAAGGCGGACCAGGTGCTGGTCGGCACCAACAGGACGCGGCGGCGCTACAATCACCGCTTGCGCGAGTTGAAGGGTTTTACAGCCGAGTATCCGCAGGCGGGCGACAAGCTGGTCTGTCTGCGCAACGATCCCGCCAAGGGCCTGCTCAACGGCTCGCTTTGGAAAGTGATGACGTCTTCCCGCGAGACGGTGAAGCCGGGCATCAATCTTCTGGTTTCGCCGGAAGAGGACGATCCCGACCGGGGCGTCGCCAAGATCAAGCTGCTGAAGGCCGCGTTCGAGGAAACCGAGGCCGAAATCCCGTGGCAGCAGAAGAAGCGTTTCGATGATTTCGACTACGGCTACGCGCTTACCGTGCACAAGGCGCAAGGCTCGCAATGGAACGATGTCGTTTTGTTCGATGAAAGCTGGGCTTTCAAGGATACGCGCCAGCGCTGGCTCTACACCGCGATTACGCGCGCGGCGGAGCGGCTGACCATCGTGCGCTGACGCCGGGGTTCACGGGTTCTCGAGCGGTCGCGAACCTAGCCATCTCCAGGCCTCTTCTTCTTCCTCGACGGTGAAGTGTTTCAATTCGACCGGCGTGGATGGGGCGAGAAAGCCCTGCATGCCCGCTATCCAGTCCGGTTCGCCGATGCTTGCGCAACGCCCGACATGCCGGGCTGCAAGCACCTTGC
>MKRZ01000080.1:2074-2427 GCA_001897075.1 Mesorhizobium sp. 61-13
CGTGTCGTCTCGATGCGGCGGATCGCAGGGACGCTTTCGAGAAAATTCATGATCGGTCCTCGTGTGTTGCTGCAACTGGAACACATGAAAACGCTGTCTGTTCCCGCCAAAGGCAGTATAGATGCGCTGCGCGGGCTAAGCGCGTGGCGATCCTTCAGATTGCTTCACACGTTTAGCTTATTGATTTTATGCATGTCTTTGTTCCGAAACCGGTTACCACTTTCGGGAGACATGCATGGGCCGGAGACGGGAATGCCTGCAAAACTGTCGGTTAACCTGAACGCCATAGCCATGCTTCGCAACCGGCGGGATTTGCCGTGGCCAAGCGTGGTAGGCCTTGGCCGTGTAGCGCT